>NZ_JBPTMA010000019.1:0-1775 GCF_051546305.1 Microbacterium wangyouchuni | reverse complement strand
TGACGCGGCCGTTTCGTCGTCGACCTCGGGCACGAAGCCTAGTGTTCCGTTCACGTGTACTCCGATGACCCGGTCGGGCACGACCTGGGCTATCTCCGGCGCGACGCCCGCCCCGATGTCGCCACCCTGGGTCGCGAAACGGTCGTAGCCGAGCCTGTCCATCAGCTCGACCCAGGCCTCAGCGATCCGCCGCGTCGTCCAACCGCCAGATGTCACGGGGGTTGAGAATCCGAACCCGGGAAGCGAGGGGATGATGACATCGAACGCATCGGATGCGTCACCGCCGTGCGCCGCGGGGTCGGTCAGCGGGCCGATGATATCGAGGAACTCCAGAAATGACCCCGGCCAGCCGTGCGTCAACAGGAGCGGCACCGCCCCGGGCACGCCCGAGCGCACGTGCACAAAGTGGATGACCTGGTCATCGATGACCGTCGTGAACTGAGGGATGTCGTTCAGGCGGTCTTGGTAAGCAGACCAATCGAACGCCTCCCACTTCGACGTGAGCTCCTGCAGGTAGGTAATCGGAACGCCGTCGCTCCAACCGTCGCCGGGAAGCGGCGCCGGGAACCGCACGTCGTGCAGTCGCTGGCGGAGGTTGTCGAGCTCGTGTTCAGAGATGTCGACGCGGAAGGGACTAATTTTCGTTGATTCGCTCATAAATCCATACTCCCGGCCATTGCGGCCATAATACGGCCGCAATTAAGGAGAAGATGGACTATGCCTCGCACCACCGGACGAACACTCGCCCTCCTCGGCCTCCTGCAAGCGCACCGAGACTGGAGCGGCGCCGAATTACAGGCACGCCTCGAAGTGAGCGCCCGCACTCTGCGCCGCGATATTGATGACTTGCGCGGACTTGGCTACGGCATCGACTCAGTGCCCGGAGTCGGCGGCGGCTACCGGCTCGGAATCGGCGCCGCCATCCCTCCACTCGTGCTGTCAGCCGACGAAGCCGTCGCGATCGCCGTGGGATTACGCGCCGCAGCCAGCGCGACGGTGACCGGGATCGAGGATGCCGCCGCGCGAGCACTGGTCAAACTCGAACAGTCACTCTCGTCCGAGACCAGGGAGCGTATCTCGGCAGTGGAGAACGCCATCGTTCCGCTCGGCAGACGAGGAGAGGTGGACCTTGACACCGTCGTTACGATCGCCCGCGCCATCCGAGAGTCTCGCGCTCTGCGAATCGATTACCGGCGCCATGACGGGGCGGAAGTGCGCCGCACCATCGAACCCCATCGCATCGTCCACACGGGCACTCGCTGGTACGTGGTCGCCCGAGATCCCGACCGCGATGCGTGGCGAACGTTTCGACTCGATCGCCTCACCCCAAGTCTGCCGTTAGCCGAGCCATTCGTCGCGAGAGAGATCCCCGACGATGCGGTACGCGAATTCACGACCCAGAGCATCACATCGGCACCTTACCGTTATCACTACCGAGTGCGAATGCACGCTCCTGCCACGGAAGTCGCAGCCCACTTCGGACCCACAATCGCCGAGGTCAAACCCGTCGACGACCACACCTGCGAACTGGCAGCAGGCAGCGGTTCGCCCGAAGAGTTCGCACTCTACCTGGGGATCACTGGAATCGAGTTCGACGTTCTCGAAGGCGACGACCTGCGCGCGACCCTCGCAAAACTAGGCGCGCGCCTCAGTCGAGCCGGGACCTCGAAACCACTCCCGACAGATGAACCATCGTCATGAAGCCACTCATCAAGGTTGGACACTGCGCTGCGTTGGCCGCGGCATCCTCCACAATGGACGAGACGGCTGCGTCG
>NZ_JBPTMA010000018.1:0-2136 GCF_051546305.1 Microbacterium wangyouchuni | reverse complement strand
TGTCGACGGCGCTCGAACTTTGAACGTTTTCGGCGTTCGAAAAGTGAACGGTTTTGGGCAGTCTAGTCAGGGTTTTCGTTGGTCGTGGTTCTGATGCTGGGGAGGCTGTCGATGCCTCGTCCTCGGAGCCGGTAGCTGGCGCCCTTGAGTGTGAGGACGTCGGCGTGGTGAACGATTCTGTCGATCATCGCGGCAGCGACGGCTTGGTCTCCGAAGACTCCGCCCCAGCTGGAGAATGGCAGGTTGCTGGTCAGGATGAGTGAGGCATGTTCGTAGCGAGATGACACGAGTTGGAAGAACAGGTTCGCGGCGTCTTGCTCGAATGGGAGGTAGCCGACTTCGTCGACGATGATCAGCCCGTATCGGCGGAGCTTTGTGAGTTCTTGTGGGAGCCGGCCTTGCCGATGCGCGTCGGTGAGGCGGGTGACCCAGTCCGTCGCCGTCGCGAATAGCACTCGGTGTCCGTGTCTGGCCGCAACGATCCCGAGCGCGGTCGCGAGATGCGTCTTCCCTGTCCCGGGAGGGCCGAGCAGGACGACGTTTCGCGCTTCGAGTAGGAACCCGCCAGATGCCAGAGAGCCAATTTGCTGCCGACTGGCAGGTTGCGGATCCCAGTCGAAGTCCTCAAGTGTCTTCCTCGATGGAAACCCTGCGGCTTTGATCCGTAGTTCACCACCGGATGCGTTGCGTGCGGAGACTTCTCGTTCCAGGACCGCGGCGAGGTAGTCCTCGAACGACCATCCCGCATCACGCGCTTGGTCAGCGAGGCGGGCGGCAGCCTCATTGATGCGCGGCGCTTTCAGCGCGGACGAGAGGTAGGTGATCTGCTTGACCGATTCGGTCTGTTTCGCCTGGCCCATCAGCTGAGCCCGCCTTCGACGATCCCGAACGCGCGGTCGTAGTCGCCGAGGTCTCGGGCCAGATCATCGGTGGCAGCGACAAGACGAGGCTGTTGAAACTTGCGCCGCAGCACCGCGGCCGCAGCCTTGTGGGCTGGGTCGGTGATCACGATCGAGCGGGCCCAGGCCCGCGGATGATCCGCGATGACCCTGCCATCTAGACGGACTCGAACTCGGTCTAGGTCCGCGCTCACATCGACAACCCGCCCGATGGCGCGCGGATCAACAGAGTAATCATTCGTGTCAACGCGGACGTAATAGTCGCGGCCGAGACGGATCCGAGCCCGCCATCCCAGATGCAACGGAATCGGCGGCAACGGCAGCATCGCCTCCAGATCGACCTGCAAACGATCGGCCGGCGATGCGTGCAACGTGCGCACGACCCGACGGTTCGCGATCTCCAACCAGTCGATGAACTGCTCGTTGAAGTCCGCCGGTGATGCGAAGGAACGCCCTGGCATGAACGAGGTCTCGAACCAGCCGTTGCGCCGCTCCACGATGCCCTTGGATTCCGGGTCTCGTGGTGGGAGCAGGATAAGTTTCGTGGCCAGGGTGCCCATGAACGCGTCGACCCCGTCTGCGTGTCGTTTCCCGCGGCCGATGCCCGGCTCGTTGTCCCAGAGCAGTCGCCGTGGAACCCGTCCGAGCTGCTCGATCAACTCCCACGATCCGAGAAGCAGATCCTCCGTCTTGCGGGTCGGGATCATCCGCCCGAGAGCGAACCGCGAATGCGCGGGAGTGATCACCAGCACGGGCAGCAGCTTCGCTGTCCCGTCCTCGAGCGGAATCCGTTTCGGTGGGAACCAGAGATCGCACTGCGCCGCGTCCCCGGCCGCCCAGACCAGCCGGTCCGCGGGATCGATGCGTTGCTGCTCGGGCCGTAACCGGGCAACGTTGTCACGGAACCAGCGGATCGAGCCCTCCCACCCGACGCGTTCGGCAAGCACCGTCGCGGGCATCGTTGGCGTCTCGAGCAACAGCTCCCGCACCCGCGCTTCGAACGGCGTGAACGACGTCACCGCTGCTTTCCGCTCGTATTGAGGTGGCGATTCCGACGCCACGGCCTTGATGACCGTGGTCCGCGAGATCCCCAAACGCGCAGCGATCTTCGCCTTCGGCTCGCCCTCCGCGGCCAGCCTCCGAATCAATGCCCAATCTTCCAAAGTGATCACTCTCCAATAGTTGAGTGTTCACTTTTCAAGCGCCGCTACTGTCCAGTTTTCAAGCGCCGCCGACA
>NZ_JBPTMA010000017.1:0-4318 GCF_051546305.1 Microbacterium wangyouchuni | reverse complement strand
AGTCTCCCACCTATCCTACACAAGCCACACCGAACACCAATACCAAGCTGTAGTAAAGGTCACGGGGTCTTTCCGTCCTGCTGCGCGTAACGAGCATCTTTACTCGTAGTGCAATTTCGCCGAGTTCGCGGTTGAGACAGCTGGGGAATCGTTACGCCATTCGTGCAGGTCGGAACTTACCCGACAAGGAATTTCGCTACCTTAGGATGGTTATAGTTACCACCGCCGTTTACTGGGGCTTAAATTCTCAGCTTCGCCTTGCGGCTAACCGGTCCTCTTAACCTTCCAGCACCGGGCAGGCGTCAGTCCGTATACATCGTCTTGCGACTTGGCACGGACCTGTGTTTTTAGTAAACAGTCGTTCCCCACTAGTCTCTGCGGCCTCCAAACGCTTTCGGGAGTAAATCCCTATACGCCGAAGGCCCCCCTTCTCCCGAAGTTACGGGGGCATTTTGCCGAGTTCCTTAACCACGATTCTCTCGATCTCCTTGGTATTCTCTACCTGACCACCTGAGTCGGTTTGGGGTACGGGCGGCTAGAACCTCGCGTCGATGCTTTTCTTGGCAGCATAGGATCATCCACTTTTTATTCGCATCGTGTCTCAGCCTGTATGAGTCGCGGATTTGCCTACGACTCGGCCTACACACTTGCACCGGGACAACCATCGCCCGGCTGGACTACCTTCCTGCGTCACACCTGTTAATACGCTAACCGCACCAGCATGGGGTCGTACGCTAGGCCTCACCCCATCACCCCGAAGGGATCCGGTCATGAGGATTCAGATACTTAGCACCACTGGATTAGCTTGGGCGGTTCTTCGCCGGTACGGGAATATCAACCCGTTGTCCATCGACTACGCCTGTCGGCCTCGCCTTAGGTCCCGACTTACCCAGGGAAGATTAGCTTGACCCTGGAACCCTTGGTCTTTCGGAGGACGTGTTTCTCACACGTCTTTCGCTACTCATGCCTGCATTCTCACTCGTGTAGCCTCCACGGCTGGATCACTCCGCCGCTTCGCTGGCCACACGACGCTCTCCTACCCATCAACACGGCTGGACCACGAAGGCCTACCAATAATGTCAATGCCACAACTTCGGTGGCGTGCTTGAGCCCCGTTACATTGTCGGCGCGGAATCACTTGACCAGTGAGCTATTACGCACTCTTTCAAGGGTGGCTGCTTCTAAGCCAACCTCCTGGTTGTCTAAGCAACTCCACATCCTTTTCCACTTAGCACGCGCTTTGGGACCTTAGATGGTGGTCTGGGTTGTTTCCCTCTCGACTATGAAGCTTATCCCCCACAGTCTCACTGCTGCGCTCTCACTTACCGGCATTCGGAGTTTGGCTGACGTCAGTAACCTTTTAGGGCCCATCGGCCATCCAGTAGCTCTACCTCCGGCAAGAAACACGCAACGCTGCACCTAAATGCATTTCGGAGAGAACCAGCTATCACGAAGTTTGATTGGCCTTTCACCCCTATCCACAGCTCATCCCCTCAGTTTTCAACCTAAGTGGGTTCGGTCCTCCACGTGCTCTTACACACGCTTCAACCTGGCCATGGATAGATCACTTCGCTTCGGGTCTAGGACATGCGACTGAATCGCCCTATTCAGACTCGCTTTCGCTACGGCTACCCCACACGGGTTAACCTCGCCACATATCACTAACTCGCAGGCTCATTCTTCAAAAGGCACGCTGTCACCCCTACTAAGGAGGCTCCAACGGTTTGTAAGCAAACGGTTTCAGGTACTATTTCACTCCCCTCCCGGGGTACTTTTCACCTTTCCCTCACGGTACTTGTCCGCTATCGGTCATCTGGAAGTATTTAGGCTTATCAGGTGGTCCTGACAGATTCACACGGGATTTCTCGGGCCCCGTGCTACTTGGGATACTCTTCGTGTCAGAACACGCATTTCGACTACGGGGTTGGCACCCTCTATGACCGGCCTTTCAAGACCGTTCGTCTATACGCTTCTGTAACACCGCCATCTCGGCAGAGATGACTGAAAAGTCCCACAACCCCGAACATGCAACTCCTGCCGGATATCACACACACTCGGTTTAGCCTGATCCGGTTTCGCTCGCCACTACTAACGGAATCGCGGTTGCTTTCTCTTCCTGTGGGTACTGAGATGTTTCACTTCCCCACGTTCCCTCTACCCGCCCTATATATTCAGGCGGGAGTCACTAGGTCGGCACGCCGCCCAGCGGGGTTTCCCCATTCGGACACCCTCGGATCAAAACTTGCTTATCAGTTCCCCGAGGCTTATCGCAGATTGCTACGTCCTTCTTCGGCTCCAGATGCCAAGGCATTCACCGTTTGCTCTTAAAGACTTGAAAATCACATGAGTTTGAATCAAAAAACTCGGACCAACCACAAGGGTTGATCAGAAATTGACTAATGATCTTTAAGATCATCTTTCGCAGCCAACCCGAAGGCCGGCTGCAAGATGCTCGCGTCCACTGTGTAGTTCTCAAAGTACGGGCGGTACCCCTCCCCGCAACCCCCGAAAGGGAAACAGCAAGAGGCCCTGAGAATCCGTCACACCCAGGCCTAAAGACCCAGACGTACCCGGTCCCTCAGGACCCAACAGCGTGCAGACACCACATCCCCACCGCTCCCCGTTCCAACCATCCGAAGATGATGTACTAAGAAAACGATGCATCCGTGATGCCATGTCAAATGTTCCACCCATGAGCTCCCAGCAGAAACGTGTGTTCTGATCTGGGCTCTGTCACCCCGAGGGGTGCAGTTGCTCCTTAGAAAGGAGGTGATCCAGCCGCACCTTCCGGTACGGCTACCTTGTTACGACTTAGTCCTAATTACCGATCCCACCTTCGACAGCTCCCTCCCACAAGGGGTTAGGCCACCGGCTTCAGGTGTTACCGACTTTCATGACTTGACGGGCGGTGTGTACAAGACCCGGGAACGTATTCACCGCAGCGTTGCTGATCTGCGATTACTAGCGACTCCGACTTCATGAGGTCGAGTTGCAGACCTCAATCCGAACTGGGACCGGCTTTTTGGGATTCGCTCCACCTCACGGTATTGCAGCCCATTGTACCGGCCATTGTAGCATGCGTGAAGCCCAAGACATAAGGGGCATGATGATTTGACGTCATCCCCACCTTCCTCCGAGTTGACCCCGGCAGTATTCCATGAGTTCCCACCATTACGTGCTGGCAACATAGAACGAGGGTTGCGCTCGTTGCGGGACTTAACCCAACATCTCACGACACGAGCTGACGACAACCATGCACCACCTGTTTACGAGTGTCCAAAGAGTTGACCATTTCTGGCCCGTTCTCGTATATGTCAAGCCTTGGTAAGGTTCTTCGCGTTGCATCGAATTAATCCGCATGCTCCGCCGCTTGTGCGGGTCCCCGTCAATTCCTTTGAGTTTTAGCCTTGCGGCCGTACTCCCCAGGCGGGGAACTTAATGCGTTAGCTGCGTCACGGAATCCGTGGAATGGACCCCACAACTAGTTCCCAACGTTTACGGGGTGGACTACCAGGGTATCTAAGCCTGTTTGCTCCCCACCCTTTCGCTCCTCAGCGTCAGTAACGGCCCAGAGATCTGCCTTCGCCATTGGTGTTCCTCCTGATATCTGCGCATTCCACCGCTACACCAGGAATTCCAATCTCCCCTACCGCACTCTAGTCTGCCCGTACCCACTGCAGGCTGGGGGTTGAGCCCCCAGATTTCACAGCAGACGCGACAAACCGCCTACGAGCTCTTTACGCCCAATAATTCCGGATAACGCTTGCACCCTACGTATTACCGCGGCTGCTGGCACGTAGTTAGCCGGTGCTTTTTCTGCAGGTACCGTCACTCTCGCTTCTTCCCTGCTAAAAGAGGTTTACAACCCGAAGGCCGTCATCCCTCACGCGGCGTTGCTGCATCAGGCTTGCGCCCATTGTGCAATATTCCCCACTGCTGCCTCCCGTAGGAGTCTGGGCCGTGTCTCAGTCCCAGTGTGGCCGGTCACCCTCTCAGGCCGGCTACCCGTCGACGCCTTGGTGAGCCATTACCTCACCAACAAGCTGATAGGCCGCGAGCCCATCCCCAACCAATAAATCTTTCCAGACACTGACCATGCGGTCGCGTCTCGTATCCAGTATTAGACGCCGTTTCCAGCGCTTATCCCAGAGTCAGGGGCAGGTTGCTCACGTGTTACTCACCCGTTCGCCACTGATCCACAAGAGCAAGCTCCTGCTTCACCGTTCGACTTGCATGTGTTAAGCACGCCGCCAGCGTTCATCCTGAGCCAGGATCAAACTCTCCGTAAAAGAAAAATACTGAACACACCGGAAAAAGG
>NZ_JBPTMA010000016.1:0-8659 GCF_051546305.1 Microbacterium wangyouchuni | reverse complement strand
GAACAGCTGCTCAGCCGGGTATGGGGATACGACTTCGACCCCGGCTCCAACGTGGTCGATGTTTACATCGGCTACCTCCGTCAGAAGCTCGGCACCGGACAGATCCAGACCGTTCGCGGCGTCGGCTACCGGCTGCCATGATCTGCTGCCCCACTCATATCGGCACGCGCTGCCATCCGGCGTCGGTCCGCTGAGCGATCCCCTCAAGCGCGAGCAGACCGAGGATTGCTGCCACACGGCCCGCGTCGAGACCCGATCGTGCCGCAAGATCCCCGGCACTTCGCGCCGTTCTCGTGCTCAGGGCGTCCAGCAGTCGCACCTGATCCGGGTTAGTGCTCTCCGGTGCGGCCGGTGCCGATTCAGTCATCCCGAGCAGCTCACGCACCTCTTGCGCGTTCGTGACGCACTGGGCGTCGTACTCGCGCAGTAACCGATGGCATCCCGCCGACGCTGCCGAAGTCACCGGACCAGGCACCGCCCCCAGAGGTCGCCCCAGCGTCGATGCGTGCCCGGCGGTGTTCAAGGATCCGCTGCGCCATCCCGC
Source organism: Microbacterium wangyouchuni (assembly GCF_051546305.1). Lineage (NCBI taxonomy): Bacteria > Bacillati > Actinomycetota > Actinomycetes > Micrococcales > Microbacteriaceae > Microbacterium > Microbacterium wangyouchuni. The sequence goes on along the minus strand of NZ_JBPTMA010000016.1, from coordinate 8,115 downwards.
CTCGACGACGACGGTGGCCGCCCCCAGCGCGGCGATGAGCCGATTGCGAGCAAGAAATCTCCATTTCGTCGGTGCTGCACCGCAGGGCAGCTCGCTGACGATCGCACCGGCCGCCTGAATTCGTTGAAACAGATCCTGATGCCCGGCGGGATACGCCCGGTCAACGCCGCCGGCGAGAAATGCAACTGTCGCACCGCCGGCGCCCATCGCGGCGCGATGTGCAGCGCCGTCGATCCCATAGGCGCCACCGGAGACCACCAGTGTGCCGGTCGCCGCGAGGTCACCGGCGAGTTCTGCCGCCACGGATTCCCCGTACGCGGTCGCCGCACGTGCGCCGACGATCGCGACCGGATTCGGAGACGAGAGATGGTGGGATGCACCTCGCGCCCACAGCATTGCGGGTGCGTGCTCGCCCAGATCTGCCAAGGCTTGCGGCCACTGAGCGTCACCGGGAAGCAGCAACCGCGCCGCGACCTCGGTGGCGCCTCGCAGCGCCTCCGTCACCGCCCGAGGGTGTGCACGCGGCATCCACCGTTTTCGTGCCTCATCGATCGCTTTTTCCGATAGATGCTGCTTCGACAGGGCGAACTGCAGCGCGTCCACTGCGCCCAGCTGCTCGATCAGGGCGCCTGCCACCCCATCGCCGGGTTCAGCGATGATGCTCCAGGCGACCCGCGCCAGCGTTTCGGTCGGGTGAGTGTCCGGGCGTGCGGATTCTGCGGCCCTCCGAGTCTCGGTGTCGCCGAGCAGCGCCTCCATCATGCGATCAGTCCTCTCTTCAGAAACAACGCCCGTCCCAACTCGTCCGGTCCTGGGGTGTCCACCGCCGCAAGGTCCGCCATCGTCCAAGCGAGCCGCAAAACACGGTCATAGCCTCGAAGTGTGAGCTGACCACGCTCCAGTGCTCGATCCAGCGGCCCGCGCACATCCGACGGCAGGCGAATCTCCCCCTGCCGTAGCCACGTACCGGCCACTTCGGCATTCATCGTCCAGGGCGTTCCTGCCCAACGATTCGCAGCACGCTGCCTCGCTGCCACCACCAGCTCACGAGCATGTGCTGTCGTCATCGCTGAGCGCTCGGTGGAGGTCGCCCGCGACGCGGCTACCCGAGCCACCTGCAGATCGATGTCGATCCGGTCACGCAGCGGGCCGGACAATCGAGCGGAGTAGCGGCGAATCGCGATCGGCGGGCAGATGCACTCTGCACCACGCACGCCGTAGTTTCCGCATGGGCACGGATTCGTCGCCAGGGAGAGCTGGAACCTCGCCGGAAACCGAGCATGAAATCCGGCCCGATCGATGTCGATGCTTCCCGATTCCAACGGTTGTCTCAGGGCATCCAATGCCGCGCGTGAGAACTCGGCGGCCTCGTCCAAGAACAGCACCCCACGATGTGCCCGCACAATCGCTCCCGGGCGCACCGTGCGCGATCCACCGCCGACGAGCGCCGCGACCGAGGCGCTGTGATGGGGTGCTTCCAGTGGCGGCACATCATCGAGCTCGCTCACCATCGCACCCGCGAGCGAGCGGATCGCCGCCACTTCCAGCGCGGCCGATTCTGACAACGGAGGCAGGATGCCGGGCAGACGCCGTGCGAGCATCGTCTTTCCCGCCCCGGGCGGGCCGCTCATGAGAATGTGATGCCCGCCCGCGGCCGCGGCTATCAACGCCTCCACAGCTTCCTCCTGGCCGACAACATCTGCCAGGTCCAAAAGATCTGTCTCACGCGGCACCGCGGCAGTGCCTGCTACGGGTTCAACCTCGGCTACCGCGATGTCAGCTCCGTGCCACATCGCCACCTCTGCCAGTGTGGTGGCCGCTTGCACGCGCATACCCGGCACGAGGTTGGCTTCCGCCTCGTTCGCGTGCGGGACGATCACGCGATCGAACCCGGCGCGCGAAGCGGCGAAGACCGCCGGAAGCACCCCAGGCACCGGGCGCACCCGCCCGTCCAGGCTGAGCTCTCCGATATGCACCGTGCGGGCGATCGATGAGGCGTTCAGCGCTCCCCCTGTCGCCACCGCAGAGATGGCGATGCCCAGGTCGAACCCGCTGCCGTGCTTGGGCAGACTCGCCGGCGACAGGTTCACGGTAAGTCGCTGGCGCGTCAACTCGAGTTGGGCGTTCGTCACCGCGTTGTGCACGCGCTGAGCCGCTTCACCCAGTGCTTTGTCCGGCAGCCCGACGATTTTGAATCCCGGCGTCTGATTCGACACGTCCGCTTCGATCTCGACCAGGTGACCGTCCACGCCCGTCAGCGCGACCGCCCAGGTTCGCGCCGTTCTCATCGCAGATCCACCAGATGCTCAAGCTGACCTGCAGTGGGGTCTCCGCCAATGATCCCGATCACATCGATGCGCAGCATCCGATTCTTGGCGAGGTCGGCATGATCTCGGCACCAGGCGTACCCCAGCCGCCAGAGGCGCTCCTTCTTGCGCTCATCGACCGCTTCGAAGGGATGGCCGAAATCAATACTGCGCCGGGTCTTCACCTCGACGATGCACAGTGCTCCATCGCGCTCTGCGACGATGTCGATCTCGCCCTGCGAGCACCGCCAGTTACGCGCCAGAATCTGATATCCGCGCTCGATCAGATGCTGCGCCGCGCGTTCTTCACCCGCGCGTCCGAGGTCGTCTTTCGCTGCCATGACGACAGCATGCTCAAACCCAGGAGTGCGGGTACCCCGCGATTACACGAACCGTGCAGAATCCTCGTAGAACCCGAAATGGGGATAACTACTTGCCGTCCAGCGACAGGTCCTCTGGCAGCTCGAATTCTCGTCGCTGGAGCTCTTCAACGTTGACGTCCTTGAATGTGAGCACGCGCACGGCTTTGACGAAACGATCGGCACGGTAAATATCCCAGACCCAGACGTCCTTCATCGAAAGCTCGAAATAGAAGTCATGCTCGGTGTCACGACGGACGACATTCACCTCATTGGCGAGATAAAATCTGCGCTCGGTCTCCACTACGTATGCGAATTGCCCTACGACATCGCGATACTCGCGAAACAGTGCGAGTTCGAGCTCGCGGTCGTAGTCGTCGAATGCCTCTTCATCCATGATGAGTCCATCCTATGAGTTCCTGGGCTGGGAAGCTCAGAACAGGGTCGGTGCATCGGCTATCGCCCACGACGACCGATGAAACGGAGACAGTCCCCGGTCTCTGATCGCGGCACGATGCTCGGCGCTGGCGTAGCCCTTGTTGCGATTCCACTGGTACGGCGAGTGCTGCTCATGCAGCTCGGCCATGTGTGTGTCTCGCGCCACTTTGGCGATCACAGATGCTGCCGAAACAGAGGCGCAGTCCCGGTCCCCCTTGATCACCGAGCGCACCTGCAAGGGCACCGGATGCACGGCCGAAACATAATCGTGGTTGCCGTCCAGGATCACCAGCGTGCGCTCGAGAGACACACCCTGTACGACCACGGCGTCGATTGCCCGGGATGCGGCCAGCCCCAGTGCGCGGATGATTCCGACCTCGTCAACCTCGGCGGCGCTCGCCCAGCCGACACCGGATGCCGGCACCCAGGCTGCGGCACGGGCGGCGACATCGGGACGACGCTTCTCGGTCACCAGCTTCGAGTCGCGCAAGCCTTCCGGCACGCGGCGGCGGGCCCCGGCAGCATCCATCACAGCCGAACCGACGGCGACCGGGCCTGCCAGCGCACCGCGCCCGACCTCATCGAGCGAGATGATCAGGTCGTACTCGGCCAGGAGTTTGCGCTCCAGACGCAGGGTGGGCGCAACTACCGTCATTCTGGCTCCGGAACCCCGTTGAATACGGGATGATGTCCATCGATCGTGCCGATGCGTCCGAGCGGCCACGTCGTCAAGAAGGCCTTGCCGACAACGTTGTCCAGGGGCACGAAACCACCACTGGGCAGGTCTTGATGGGCGCGAGCATCCTGCGATCGGTCGCGGTTGTCACCGAGCAGCCACAGTGAGTCCGCGGGCACGGTGACATCGAAGGGCTCGTTGGATGCGGCGGTGTCCCCCTCGGGCAGGTTCAGATACGACAATTCATCAACGGGCGCCCCGTTGATCTCGATCTGACCGAGCGCGTTGCAACAGACCACGTGGTCGCCGGCGGTACCGATGATGCGTTTGACGAGGTGATCTTCGCTGTCGGACGAACTCAGCCCGATCACCGTGAGCAGCGAATCGATCGCTTCGATCAGCGGTGGCCCGGCCGGCTTCTGCACCTGCGCTGGCAGCCACCCGCCCGGATCCTCGAACACGACCACGTCGCCGCGTTCGTATCCCGTCCAGCGCGGCGTCAGCTCATCGACCAAGATTCGGTCGTTCACCAGGAGCGTGCGCTCCATGGATGCGGAGGGAATGTAGAACGAGCGCACGATGAAGCTCTTCACCAGGAACGACACCAGAGCGGCGATCACGATGATCACCAGCACGTCACGTAAGAAAATCCAGAATCCGCGGCGCCTCCTACCGGGGACCTCACGGGCGGATTCAGTCGTCATCGCGTTCCTTCACGGGGAGCTTCACACCGCGCACTGACGGCTCATTCAAGGTTCCCATACTCCAGGCCGAACAAAAGCACCCCGAGACGCTGTGTCCCGGGGTGCTTGAAAGAATATCGCGATCAGTTGTCGCGCTTCTCCTTGATCTTGGCCTTCTTGCCGTGCAGCTTGCGCAGGTAGTAGAGCTTCGCGCGGCGCACGTCACCACGGGTGACAACCTCGATGCGGTCGAGCACCGGGGAGTGCACCGGGAAGGTGCGCTCGACGCCCACCTGGAAGCTGACCTTGCGGACCGTGAAGGTCTCGCGCACGCCATCGCCCTGGCGGCCGAGGACGATGCCCTGGAATACCTGGATACGAGAGCGCGAGCCCTCAGTGATGTTGACGTGCACCTTGACGGTGTCGCCGGGACGGAAGTCGGGGATGTCGGAACGGAGCGAAGCCGCGTCGACGGCGTCCAGGATCTGCATGATCGTCTCTCTCTGCACTCGCCACAGGTCGGATGCATGAAATGGAAGGAATACGTAGGTGTGTGCTGAACGGCGCTTGACACGACCGCGGGCTCCCCTGAGGCAGAGCCGGTCACGGCACAACGATCCATTCTCGCACGGAACGCGCACCGCACCAAACCGCAGATCAGGGTTCGGCTACCGGCTTTTCCTTCACGATGATGACTTCCTGCTGGCGAAAGGCCTGGTCCCAGGCATCCGGCTCAGAATCCGTCACCATCGTCGGCGTGACGCGGATGCCGACACTCGCGCTGCGAGCCTCATTCCACAGTTGCCAGAGCATCAGCCAGAACAGCGCTATGGCCGCGGCGATCGCGCCGGTCAGCAGCAGCGGGAACCACGCCTGCGGGTAAAAGCCGACCGCAATCGTCAGGGCGTGCCACACGCCGAAACCGAGCACGTCCCACCACGACAGCATCCGGGTTTCCCGCACCGATGCACGCGCCCGTGCCAGGAGGGTCAACACCAACTGTCCGAGGAACACAGACGGAATCGCGATGAACAGCACCCAGAGGAATGCCCAGCCGCCCGCGTTGAAGATGCCCCAGCCAATCAGCAGCCACAGCGGCAGCACAACCGCGGCCGGAAAGAGCCAGCTGTACAGTGCACGTCGCAACCACATGTCACGATCGTACGTCGCACTTCTATGTGCGTCACCAATGTTCGCTGTGAGCGACCACAGCCAGGATCAACGAGAATAGAGAGGACGAGAGGAACACCCATGATCGAATTGCGCACTCCTGCTGAGATTGAAGAGATGCGAGCGGCGGGACGATTCGTTGCCGAGACCCTGGCGACGCTGCGCGATGAGACCAAGGTTGGTACGAACCTGCTCTCCATCGACCGCAAGGCGCACGACCTGATCCGCAAGGCGGGAGCTGAGTCCTGCTACATCGACTACGCACCGTCGTTCGGCAACGGGCCTTTCGGCAAGGTGATCTGCACCTCGATCAACGACGCCGTACTGCACGGACTCCCCCACGATTACACGCTGCGCGACGGCGATCTGGTCTCGCTCGATTTCGCGGTCGCGGTGGATGGCTGGGTGTCCGACTCGGCCGTCTCTTTCATCGTCGGCACGCCGCGCGATGAGGATTTGCGTCTGATCGACACGACGGAGCGTGCTCTGGATGCTGCAATCGCTGCCGCGACCGTCGGCAATCGTATCGGCGACATCTCTGCGGCGGTCGCCGCGATCGCGCACGGCGAGGGCTACTCCATCAACACCGACTTCGGCGGGCACGGCGTCGGCCGCACCATGCACGGCGACCCGCACGTCGCCAACGACGGTCGCGCTGGTCGGGGCTTCCCGCTGCGCGATGGACTCGTGCTGGCCTTGGAGCCCTGGTTCCTCGCCACCACCGACGAACTCCGCACCGATGCAGACGGCTGGACACTGCGCAGCGCTGATGGCTCTCGCGGCGCTCACTCTGAGCACACGGTGGCGATCACCGCTGATGGTCCGATCGTGCTGACTGATCGCACGTTCCTCGGAGTGAAGTAGAGCAGTTCTTCGTGATGCGGTGCCGGCTTCACGCAGCGCCCGGGCTTATGCCATCCTGAGGGCATGATTCCGCAGGATCGACGAGTGCCAGAACGTGTACTGCTGGCTCGTCATGCGCAGGCGGAATGGAATGTCGAGGGACGGCTGCACGGACAGCGGGATTCGCCGCTGACACGTGAGGGAATCGCCCAGGCAGCGCGTCTCGCTGACAGTCTCGCGCCGTACGGGGTCAGCATGGTCTTTTCGAGCCCGCTGGGCAGGGCGCTGCGAACGGCCGTCATCATCGCCGAACGTCTCGGTACCGAGATCGTCGAGATGCCCGAGCTCGCAGAACTCGATCTCGGGGATATGGCCGGGATGACCCGCCCCGAGATCGAACAGGCATTCCCTGGCGCCCGCGAGGAGCGGGCGGAGAACCGCTATGGCTGGGCATTCCCTGGCGGCGAGAGCTATGCACAGGCTCGTGGACGAGCTCGCGCTGCGCTGTCCGCGTGCGGGTGGGAGGCGGATGGACTGCCTCTTATCGTCTCGCACGAGATGATCGGGCGGATGCTGCGCGCCGAGCTGCGCGGCCTGAATCCTGCCGAGACGCTGGAGCTGAGGCATCCGCTCGGCACGGCCTTCGACATCAACGGCCGCGCCGAGCATATGGTCTGACGCGCGTCCGCTGAGTCTCAGGCGTCGGAGCGGTACACGAACACGTCGGTGAGCATCGGCAGGTCGAATTGCTCGCGGCCACGGGTCTGCGGGTCAGCGTCGAGAATGGCCTCGAGCTGCGCGAGCATGCGCCCACGGGTCTTTTCGTCGGCGACAAGGAAGCTACTGACGGTGAGCCAGCGGCTGAGGTAGTCCGCCCGCGTGATCTGCTCGTTCCAACGGATCTGGATCTGCTTCTCGAAAACGAACCCGGGTAATTCCTCTGCTGCGGACTCAGTCGTGCCGTCAGTTTCAGCTACTGCCGGATGCGCGACGCGATGGCAGGCATGGTCCCACGTGCACGTCGGGTCAGAGTGATTCCAGAGCAGCCCGAGGATGCCACCCGGCACCAGCACGCGCGCGATCTCAGCGCACGCCTTCTCCCTGTCGAACCAGTGGAACGCCTGGGCCACCGTCACCGCGTCGACCGCAGCATCCGGCAGCGGAACGTTTTCCGCTCCCCCGACGATCGCTTCGACTTCGGGCAGCTTCGCCCGCAGGATGTCGAGCATCGCAAGAGACGGCTCCACGGCGAACACTCGCTCGGCCCGGTCCGTCAGCAGTTCGGTGAACTTCCCGGTGCCCGCGCCGAGGTCCAGCACCGCGGCTACGCGGGTCGGGATGATCACCCCGGCGGCAGCATCCGGAAATCCGGGTCGGTACCGCTCGTACTCTTCGCCGATGTTCTCGAATGACTGCGCCAGTTGCTGGTGATCCGCCATGCTTCGACGATAGCGTCGATGGGAAGTGAACGAGCCACGAGAAATGCCTTGCTGCATGAGAAATGGCGTAGCAACACGTTTCTCATGTGTGAAGTCTCAGGACATTGGTGACGGTTGTGTCTCAGGACATCGGTAACGCTTCTTGCTGATTTGGTGGTGACACTTCGGTATGGCGTGATCGGGTGATGCCGCCGAATGAGC
>NZ_JBPTMA010000015.1:0-12659 GCF_051546305.1 Microbacterium wangyouchuni | reverse complement strand
CTGAACGGGCACCCCCGCACACACGAGATCGACGAACTGCGTACGAGTATTCGGCGGGAACAACTTGACCATGAAACGCTCCTTCAAGAAGAACGTTGCTGCCACCATATGACTTCGCCCCCCAAAAGTGAGCCACGAGCGCCCACTCGCAAGAGGGATGCGGGGGCGCGGGTGGATCAGGGGGTGGGGCGCTTGAGGCGCAGCACCACGACGGTGTACGCGGCGGCGGAGAGCGCGGCCAAAACCATGTGGATGCCGACGAGGAGTCCGGGGAGGCCATCGCGAGACTGCCACACTCCGACTGCCACCTGCACCAGAACAGCGAGGACGAGCACCAGGAGCCACCGGCGCGGCCGAAGCCGCTGCACCCAGGCGAACACTGTCAGTACCGTCAGCAGCGCCGCGAGGATGTAGCCGGGCCAGGAGTGAATGTGTGCGAGCACCGTGGCGTCGAAGCCGTCACGGATGACGTTCACATCGCCCGAGTGCGGCCCGGACCCGGTGGTGAGCACACCGAAGAAGATCGTCGCGGCCAGGGCCAGACCGGTGACGTGCGTCACGATCGCGAACCAGACGGGCACGGCGCGCTCGCGCGGACCGGGAGCGGCATCCAGGCGAACCAGGAATGCCGCGGTCGCGCACACCAGCAGCAGCGATGACACGTAATGGAACCCGACGATCGAGGGGTTCAATCCGGTGAGCACGGTGATGCCGCCGACGAAAGCCTGCGCGACAACACCGATCAGGACGATCCACGCCAGCGCGGAGAGATCGCGGCGCATCGGCGTCGTTCGAAGGGAATGCACCCCTGCGATGATCGTCACCAGCAGTAGGCCCAGGGAGAAGAACGGGAAGCCGGGAAGTCCGAGTGCCGAAGTGATCGCGAAGCATACGACGCCGACGACGATGCCGCCGCCTGCAAACCAGAGCGCCGCGCTGACGGGGCGGCGTCCACCGACCGAGTGCAGCACCAGCAGCAGCACGGCGATAGCGAGGAGCCCGACCAAGCCGGTCATCGTGCGGTTGCCGAACTCAATGATGCCGTGGATGCCCTGTTCCGGTGTCGGAACGAGCGACTCCGGTGTGCACAGCGGCCATTCCGAGCATCCGAGTCCCGATCCGGTCAGTCGAACAGCGCCGCCGGTGCCGATGATGATCACCTCGGCCAGGAACGACAACCACGCCAGAACGCGCAACGGTCGACCGATCATGGCGGATCCGCCAACGCGTTCGGGGGAGTCGGTGAGTTCTGCGGTTTCGGGCATGCGTCCTCCGGCCCGTTCCTGGCGCTGGGCACGGCCCGTTTGTCAGGGGGAACCTGTAGAATCGGATTGTTGCGATGCATGCGCTCAGCGCAAGGTGCATCACCAACAGTTTAGGCGCGAAGAATGCGTCCGTGATGAGGCCCACCAGCGGCTCCCACCCCGTATCATCTGCGGGGCTATGGCGTGCCGGGGCGGATGACACCGTTTGGGTCCAACAAGGAGAGTGTGTGATGTCGGATGTGCTGATCGACCGCCCAGAACTCGATGGTCTGGGGGTGTACGAGTTCGGCTGGCACGATGAAGACGCCGCTGGCGCCATTGCCAAGCGTGGTCTTTCTGAAGATGTTGTCCGCGGTATCTCGGGGCTCAAAAAAGAACCCGAATGGATGCTGAAGACCCGTCTGAAGGCTCTGCAGCTCTTCGGACGCAAGCCGATGCCGACCTGGGGCGCAGACCTCAGCGATATCGACTTCGACAACATCAAGTACTTCGTCCGCTCCACAGAGAAGCAGGCGCAGTCGTGGGAAGAGCTCCCGGCTGAGATTCGTGAAACCTACGAGCGTCTGGGAATCCCGGAGGCCGAGCGTCAGCGTCTTGTCGCCGGCGTCGCCGCCCAGTACGAGTCCGAGGTCGTCTACCACCAGATCCGCGAGGATCTGGAGGAGCAGGGCGTCATCTTCATGGACACGGACACTGCGCTGCGTGAGCACCCCGAATTCTTCGAAGAATACTTCGGCAGCGTCATTCCCTCTGGCGACAACAAGTTCGCCGCCCTCAACACGGCCGTCTGGTCGGGTGGTTCATTCGTCTACGTCCCCAAGGGCGTCCACGTCGAGATCCCCCTGCAGGCGTACTTCCGCATCAACACCGAGAACATGGGTCAGTTTGAGCGGACGCTGATCATCGCCGATGAGGACAGTTACGTTCACTACATCGAAGGCTGCACCGCCCCGATCTACAAGTCGGACTCGTTGCACTCGGCCGTCGTCGAGATCATCGTGAAGAAGAACGCACGCGTTCGCTACACGACGATCCAGAACTGGTCGAACAACGTTTACAACCTCGTCACCAAGCGCGCTGTCGCTCACGAGGGCGCAACTATGGAATGGGTCGACGGCAACATCGGCTCCAAGGTGACGATGAAGTACCCGTCGATCTACCTGATGGGCGAGCATGCCAAGGGCGAGACGCTCTCCGTTGCTTTCGCAGGTCCCGGTCAGCATCAGGATGCTGGCGCCAAGATGATCCACATGGCTCCGTACACGCAGTCATCGATCGTCTCGAAGTCGATCGCCCGTGGCGGCGGACGCACGGGCTATCGCGGAGAAGTCCGTGTTGATCCAGCCGCGCACCACTCGTCGAACTCGGTCATCTGCGACGCACTGCTCGTTGACACCCAGTCTCGATCGGACACCTATCCGTCAATCGACATTCGTGTCGATGACGTGAAACTCGGCCACGAGGCCACCGTCTCGAAAGTCAGCGAAGAGCAGCTGTTCTACCTGATGAGCCGTGGCATGGAAGAGACCGAAGCGATGTCGATGATCGTCCGCGGCTTCATCGAGCCGATCGCACGCGAACTTCCGATGGAGTACGCAATGGAGTTGAACAAGCTCATTGAAATGGGCATGGAAGGATCGGTCGGCTAAATGGCGGCCTCTACGACAGCGCCCACCTCGGCGCAGCAGACGAACGCGCACATCGACCCGGCAGCCCAGGTGGCAGATGCTGGATTCGTTCCCGTGCAGACCCGATCCGAACGACCGCGCTCATTCGAGCCCGCCGACTTCGGAACTCCGACCGGCCGCGAGGTCAACTGGAAGCACACACCGGTTGCTCGTCTGAGCGGCCTGTTCACTCCGGCTGAATCAAATGACGGTGTCACCTACGAGATCACCAGCGGCGAGCAGTACATTGCCGACACGCTGGCCGCAGGTACAGCGCCGCGTGGCGAGTTCTTCGTTCCGGAAGACATCGTGGCAGCTGTGGCCTGGCAGGGAAGCGTCGACGGCATGCACGTGCGCATCCCGCGCAATGAAGAGGTCGCTGAACCGATCCTTGTCACGGTGACGGGCCAGGGCGCTGACAAGCGTGCCGACGCTCACATCGTGATCGAGGCGCAGGAGAACAGCGCGGCAACAGTTATTCTGCGTCACCAGGGATCTGCCCAGTACGCGCAGAACATCGAGATCATTGCTCGGGCAGGATCGCGCCTCACCGTCGTCTCCGTCCAGCGCTGGGATGACGATGCCATCCACGCCGCGTCACATCAGACGCGCGTCGACAAGGACGCACAGCTGAGGCACTTCATCGTCAGCTTCGGCGGCGGAATCGTGCGCGTGAACCCGAACCTGGAGCTGGCCGGTACCGGTTCCGAAGGCAAGATGTACGGCCTGACATTTGCAGATGCCGGACAGCACCTGGAAAGCCAGGTCTACATGCACCACAAGGGCGCTCACACCACCGGCGACGTGCTCTACAAGGGCGCGCTCCAGGGTGAGAGTGCGCGCAGCGTGTGGATTGGCGATGTTCTCATCGGACGCGATGCCACTGGCACCAGCTCCTACGAGGCGAACCGCAACCTGGTGCTCACCGCGGGCGCACGCGCCGACTCGATTCCGAACCTCGAGATCGAGACCGGTGACATCCTCGGCGCCGGCCACGCCAGCGCTACAGGACGTTTCGACGACGAGCAGCTGTTCTACCTGCAGACTCGCGGCATCTCTGAAGAAGAGGCTCGCCGTCTGGTGGTGCTCGGCTTCCTCACCGACATCGTGCTGCGCCTCGGCATCCCGTCGCTGGAAAGTGAACTGCTCGCGGCGATCGATACCGAACTCGCCGGAGTCAACGTATGAGCGCTCAGCGCGCCTGCGGCATCACCGATCTTGAGCAGGACACTCCGCTGCGCGTTGAGCTCGATGGTGTCCCGATGGCGATCGTTCTCGACTCCGCCGGTGAGATCCATGCGATCGGTGACACCTGCACCCATGGCGAGATCTCGCTGTCCGAGGGGTTTGTTGAAGGCGACACGCTGGAATGCTGGGCCCATGGCTCCGCCTTCTCGCTGCGTACCGGCATCCCCCAGAATCTCCCCGCTTATGAGCCCGTTCCGGTCTACGTCGTTGAAATCAACGGCGATGACGTGCTCATTGATCCGACCGTGACGAAGGAAGTCTGAAATGTCTGTTCTTGAGATCCGCGACCTGCACGTGACGGTCGAGACCGAGGCGGGGACGACCCCGATCCTCAACGGCATCAACCTCACCATGAAGACCGGTGAGACGCACGCCATCATGGGCCCGAACGGCTCAGGCAAGTCCACACTGGCGTACACGATCGCCGGTCACCCGAAGTACACCGTCGCCAGCGGCTCGATCACCTTCGACGGTGACGATGTTCTCGAGATGAGCGTTGACGAGCGTGCGCGCGCCGGTCTCTTCCTCGCGATGCAGTACCCGGTGGAGATCCCCGGTGTGACGGTCACGAACTTCTTGCGCACCGCAAAGACCGCGCTCGACGGTGAAGCTCCCGCGATCCGCTCGTGGACCAAGGACGTCAAGTCCGCGATGACCAACCTGCGCATGGACCCGAAGTTCGCGCAGCGCAACGTCAACGAAGGCTTCTCCGGTGGCGAGAAGAAGCGTCACGAGATTCTTCAGCTCGAGGTTCTCAAGCCGAAGTTCGCCGTGCTCGACGAGACCGATTCTGGTCTCGATGTCGACGCGCTGAAGATCGTGTCGGAGGGCGTGAACCGCGCGAAGGAGTCCACCGGACTCGGCGTGCTTCTGATCACGCACTACACCCGCATTCTGCGCTACATCCGTCCGGACTTCGTGCACGTGATCGTCGGCGGAAAGATCGTCGAAGAGGGCGGGCCTGAACTGGCTGATCGCCTTGAGGAAGAAGGCTACGACCGCTTCTTCGACCCTGCTGCGCCGATCGAAGCGTAGGCTGAGGTCATGACCGCGACGCTTGCCCCAGAGAAGTTCGACGAGGTCACCGAGGCTCTGAAGGACGTCATGGACCCGGAGCTCGGGATCAACGTCGTCGACCTCGGCCTCATCTATGACCTGAGCTGGGATGACGAGAACGATGCTCTCGTCATCCACATGACACTGACGAGCGCTGGCTGCCCGTTGACCGATGTGCTCGAAGAGCAGACGGCAGAGGCGCTGGACTCCGTCGTTGACCGCTTCCGCATCAACTGGGTGTGGATGCCGCCGTGGGGTCCGGAGAAGATCACCGATGACGGACGCGACATGATGCGGGCGCTCGGCTTCGCTATCTGACATGGAACGGCTCCGCGCTCTTTCGCTGGATGCTCTTCGCGAGCGCACCAGCGAGAAGTGGCGGGAGTACCCCGCCGATGTGCTGCCGCTGTTCGTAGCCGAAACGGATTTCGCTCTGGCGCCCGAGATCACTCGGGTGCTTGAGCGTGCCATTTCGATCGGCGACACCGGTTACGTGGCTTCACGCACCCCACTTGCCGAGGCATACACCGAATTCGCGCACCGTCGTTTCGGCTGGGCTCCGGATGCTGCACGCATGCGTTCTACTGCCGATGTGAGCATGGGCATCGTCGAGATTCTGCGGCGCGTCACATCGCCGGGCGAGCGTGTGATCGTCACGACGCCCGTGTATCCGCCATTCTTTGACCTCGTCGAAGAGGCCGGCGCCATCGTCGAACGTGTTCCGCTGCGAGACACGGGAACAGGGTGGGAGCTCGACCTCGACGGCATCCATGCGGCGCTGGAAGCCGGCGCCCGAGCGGTGCTGTTGTGCAATCCACACAATCCGACCGGCACAGTGCACTCGGCGGCATCTTTGACGGCGCTTGCTGAGCTTGCCGCCGCGCACGGCGCTGCGGTGGTGTCCGACGAGATCCATGCGCCCCTCGTGCAACCGAATACCGGGTTCCGGCCCTTCCTGTCGATATCGGATGATGCTCGCGCGGTCGGCTACGCCGTCGTCAGTGCGAGCAAGGCGTTCAACCTCGCCGGTCTCAAGTGCGCGCTCATGGTGACAGCCTCTGACGACACCACTCGAGTCCTGCGGTCTCTGCCTATCGAAGTCGAGTGGCGCACCGGCCAGTTCGGGATGCTCGCCGCCGTCGCCGCATTCGCGGAAGAGAGCGACGCGTGGCTCGACAGTCTTCTGGTCACCCTTGATGAGAACCGACGGTTGGTGGCAGATCTGCTCGCCCAACATCTCCCGGCCGCGCGCTATCGCCAGCCGGATGCCGGATACCTCGCCTGGATCGACCTTGCCGGTCTCGGCTGGGGTGACAACCCATCGAAGCGGATCCTCCGGGAGGCGAGGGTCGCGCTGCACTTCGGTCCGGCGTTCGGAGCCGAAGGGGCCGGTCACGTCCGGCTGAACTTCGGTACGAGTCCCGAGATCATCACCGAGGCCATCACTCGTATCGCCGCTCTCGACGTCAGCTGACCGCAACGCGTGCGCTGTCTGCTCGAGCGAGTCGCAGCGACAGAACGAGTATCAGCACGGCGCTGCAGGCAGTGAGCAGACTGGTGCCGAACACGAGTAGCATCACGACCGCGGTCGCACCGGTGAGGATCGCGACGGACAGACGGCGAAGTGACCCTGTGGCTGCGGGTGCCCGCTGAGCCTCGATCCGCGCGAAGATCATCGCGATCGTGGTGGTGCAGGCAAGCGCTGTGGCCAGCCACAGCGGGCGGCCAATCCACCATTCGATGCTGTTCAGCTCAGGAAGGGCGATCCCGATCGAGATCGCGTACAGGGCGGTCGCGCCGGCCATCGCCAGCAGTACAGGCATGTGCCAGAGGTAGATCGTCATCGTGCGAGGGGTGACGAATCGCGTGAAAGCGGCAACGCGCGGGCGCCGGCTGAACTGTGCGATTTGGTTTCGGAACAGCGACAGGGCGGCAGTGTGTGCGACTCCGACCAGCAGCAATGCCGCGGTCGGTGGGTTGATGTTCGCGATGAGGTCGGGGGAGTAGATTCCGCAGACAAAGGTGAGAATCAATGCGGTGGCGGCGGCAATGCCCGCCAGCATCCGGTTTCGTCTGCTCATCGAGTCGATGCTCCCGTCGGCGAGGAAGAAACCGAGTTGCTGCAGTGTCATCCATACGAACGCGAGGTTAATGAAACCGAGCCCATCCAACCCCGTCAGCGAACGCATGACGTCGACCGTCACGGCCGCTGCTGCGAGAGCGCCGATGGTGAGCAGGGGAGCGCGGCGGTGGGCCTCAGCCAGCGCCGGCAGCAGCGCCTGGCAGATCAGGAAGACTCCGAGGAACCACAGCGGCTGCCCATATCTGAACCCGGCAACGGCAATGAGATCGGCCGGGACGCCGGCGACGGCGAGCATGGCAAGAGCGACGCCAACGATCCCGATCGCGAAGGTGGCGGGCAGTAGCAAGCGATGGATCCGCGCTGCGATGAACTCTGCTGGGGTGCCACCGCTTTCGCGCACGCGCCGGTAGGCGAGCAGGCCCGAGAACCCCGCGATGACGAAGAACAGCGGCATGACCTGGAGGATCCAGCTCAGCGGAGCGATCCATGCGGTGCCGTCGCTCGCGTTTTCGAACACGGGACCGGATGCCGTCACCGTCACCCCGACCATCATCGAGTGCAGCAGCACGACGCCCAGTACGCAGAGGGCGCGGATGAAGTCGATTCCCGGGTCGCGGGTAGTGAAGTGTCGGGCGGTCGGTGCGCTGCGCTGGGGTGCCTCGGCGATGGCCATGGGGTTCCTCCTCGGTGACTGTTCGAGGAGACTATGGAGTCGCTGTGTAGCCGCACATCACCCGGAGGTGTCGAGTGACCCCCTACCCAGGTGGCAGAGGCGTCAGGCGGGTTCGACCAAGCCGGTGTCGTAGGCGAATATCACGGCTTGAACGCGGTCGCGTGCGCCGACCTTGGCCAGTACCTTGCCGACATGCGTCTTGACGGTCTGTTCCGCAATGAAAAGCGCGGATGCGATCTCGCTGTTCGAATTTCCCTGACCGAGGAGAATCAACACCTCGCGCTCGCGCTCGGTGAGTTCGCTGAGCAGATGGGTGGATGCCGTGGCGCGTGGCTTCTGCGCAGCAAATTGCGCGATCATGCGACGCGTCACGCTCGGCGACAGCAGTGCGTCACCTGCGGCGATCACGCGCACGGCGTGGACGAGCTCTTCTGGCAGGGCGTCCTTCAGGAGAAACCCACTGGCGCCAGCCTGAAGCGCGTCGTACACGTAGTCGTCGATGTCGAAAGTGGTCAGCATCAAGATGCGCGGCACCTTCGCCGCGGGATAACCGTCACCGAGGATGCGTCTGGTCGCTTCAATACCGTCGAGTTTCGGCATCCGCACGTCCATCAAGATCACGTCCGGGTCCACGCGGGTGCTGACCGCAACTGCTTCTGCGCCGTCGGCGGCTTGGCCGGTGACGGTGATGCCGTCGTGGGCATCCAGCAGGGCAGCGAATCCGGCGCGGACCATCGCCTGGTCGTCGGCGATGAGCACTTCGATCGTCACAGATTGCCTTCCGCGGGAGGGGAGAGGGGGTTCTTCGGCACGCGTGCGGCGACTGTCCAGCCGCCGTCAGCATCATCGCCTGCCTGGATGCTCCCGCCGAGTAGCGTCGCACGCTCGGTCATACCGCGCAAACCATGGCCGCCGGGATGCCCCATCGTCACGGTGGCGGTCTGGCTCGCCGCCGGGTCGCCGGCCTGAGGAGAGTGAGCATTATGGACGATCAGCACGATGTCAGAATCGTCATCTCTCACGGTCACGGAAATTGCGGTTCCGGGCGCGTGGCGCACAGCATTGCTCAGTGATTCCTGGACGATGCGGTAGACGGCGAGCCCGGTCGAAGCGCTCACATCTTCGCCGGCCGTGTGGTGGATCAGCGAGACGGCGGCACCGGCGCGCCTGGTGGCATCCACAAGCGCGGCGATGTCATCGATTCCCCGTTGAGGGGTGAGGTCGGCAGTGTGGTCTTCCATGCGCAGTACGCCCAGGATCCTGCGCATCTCGGAGAGCGATTCACGGGCCGAGGCGGCGATGGATTCGAATTCGGCGGCGCTGGAGGGTGCGAGATCGGGAACACGGTAACGCGCGGTGGATGCCTGCACCTGAATCAGAGAAAGGCTGTGGGCCACGACGTCGTGCAGTTCTCGTGCGATCCGTGTGCGCTCTTCAACGAGTTCGCGCCGGGACTGCTCCTGCGCGGTAAGTGCGCGTTCTCGCGTGAGTTCGTCCCCCAGCCGCAGGCGGCCGACGAGCAGGAAGGAGAGCAGATAGACACCGGTCAGGATCGAGGTGGTGACGATGAGCGAGTTACCGCTCGGGATTGCCGGGAGCATCACCGATGCGATCACTCCGGCGACGGCACCGACGATCAGTTGAATGAGTCCATATCGCCACCCGTGGCGGAACGTGACGCTGGCGACCATGATCGCGAAGGCGATGAGCAGAGGAACCGACCAGGGCCACGGGGCTGCCACGACCATCTGGCGGGAGACCATAAGGGGAATCAGCACGGCCGATGCCGTGAAGCCGATCATCGCGACCCGAGGGTAACGGAGCGAGACGAGCGGAGCGGCCACGGCGATCGCGCCCAGCAGCATCGTCATAGCAACCGGACTGCCGTAGAAGGTGACGTGCACCGGAACCAGCACGCTGTACAGCGCGACAGCGGCCGTCGTCAGAATCACGATGAGGGCGGTATGCCGGTTGCGCGACCACGGCCACCGGCGCTGTGCGGCGTGTCGCGGCGCAGCGCGCTTCTTCGACCTCATGGAAGTCATCCTTGCACCTGCGCAGGCTGCGACTCGTGCATCTCGATCTCAGCCGGGGTCGGGGCATCCGTATCCTCGCTTTCGCGGCGCCGACGTCGTAGGGCGATGATGCGATCGATGATCACGCCGAGGAGGAGAGCGAACGCGACGCCGAAGACGGCGCTCAGGAGTGGCTGCTCTTTCAGCCAGTGCCCGGCCAGGAGACCGATGCCCGCGCTGTACGCGGCCCAGGTGATGCCGCCGAGGATGCTGAAGGGCAGGAAGCGCCGCCACGGGTAGCTCAGCGCGCCGGCTGACATATTCACGGCCACGCGTCCGACCGGGATGTAACGAGCGCCGAGGATGAGGCCGGCGCCGTTGCGTCGGAGTGTGCGCTGTGCGCGTTCGAAGGCGGCGGCGACGCGAGGACGGCGCATCCAGGCGAATCGGGTGGTTCCGATTGTGCGGCCGATTGCATACGCCAGGTTGTCTCCGATCATCGCGCCGATAGCGGCGACGCCGATCAAGAGGGGCAGATTCGTTTCACCGGTGGATGCCGCAACCGCAGCGGCTGCGACCAGCACCGTCTCGCTCGGGATCGGAGGGAAGAAGCCGTCGAGCACGGCCGTGGCGAACATAACAAGATAGAGCCACGGGGATGCGGCAGCCTGCAGGATGAGGTCGTTGATGATGTCCACCCGTAGAACCTATGGTTTGCGCTGCTACGACCACATCACCCTGAGGTATCGAACGCGTCATACTTCAGAGGGGTTTTTGCATCGGGGGCTGTCGGCGTCTTACCAGCGCGGGAGACCTATACTGGGAGGCTGGCCCATCGGCCAAATTCCCCTGACGAAACGGACTTCCGCTGTGCTTGCCGTGCACGACCTCGAGATTCGCGTTGGCGCCCGCCTCCTGATGGAGAACGTGTCCTTTCGCGTCTCTGCCGGCGACAAGATCGGGCTGGTCGGACGCAACGGTGCCGGCAAGACCACTTTGACGAAGGTGCTTGCCGGTGATCTGCCCCCGGCAGACGGCAACGTGGCCCGATCCGGTGAGCTGGGCTACCTTCCGCAGGATCCGCGTACCGGCGACCCGGAGATGCTCGCACGCACGCGTATTCTGGACGCTCGTGGACTCGGATCCATTCAGCTCAGCATGGCCAAGGCCAGCGAGGATATGGCATCCGCTGATCAGGCCGTCGCCGATAAGGCGATGCGCAAGTTCGGCAACCTGATGGAGCGCTTTGAAGCGCTAGGCGGGTATGCGGCTGAAGCCGAAGCGGCCTCGATCGCGAACAACCTGTCGCTACCGGATCGCATCCTCGACCAGCCGCTGTCATCGCTCTCCGGTGGTCAGCGACGCCGCATCGAACTCGCTCGCATTCTGTTCTCCGATGCCGAGACGATGATCCTCGACGAGCCGACCAACCACCTGGATGCCGACAGTGTCGTGTGGCTGCGTGAGTTCCTGAAGAACTACCGCGGCGGGCTGATCGTGATCAGCCACGACATCGAGATCGTCGGCGAGACCGTCAACCGCGTGTTCTATCTCGATGCGAACCGTCAGAGCATCGACATCTACAACATGAACTGGAAGAACTACCTGCGTCAGCGGGTAGCGGACGAAGAGCGCCGCAAGAAGGAGCGCGCGAACGCCGAGAAGAAGGCGACCTCGCTGCAGCAGCAGGCTGCCCGCTTCGGCGCCAAGGCGTCCAAGGCTGCCGCAGCGCACCAGATGGTTGCGCGCGCGGAGAAGCTGCTTGCTGGTCTCGATGACGTGCGTGA
Organism: Microbacterium wangyouchuni; assembly: GCF_051546305.1. NCBI lineage: Bacteria > Bacillati > Actinomycetota > Actinomycetes > Micrococcales > Microbacteriaceae > Microbacterium > Microbacterium wangyouchuni. The sequence goes on along the minus strand of NZ_JBPTMA010000015.1, from coordinate 865 downwards.
GACAGACAGGGTCGCGAAGCTGCGGTTCCCGAAGCCGGCTCCGTGCGGAAAGACGCCGATGATGGCTACCGGTCTGTCGAAGTCGTACGGCTCCCTGGAGATCTTTACCGACGTTGATCTCGCTATCGATCGCGGCTCCAAAGTGGTCGTGCTCGGACTCAACGGCGCAGGAAAGACGACACTGCTGCGGATGCTCGCCGGTGTCGACGAGCCGGACACCGGGCAGCTCGAGCCTGGTTTCGGCGTGAAGATCGGCTATTACGCACAGGAGCACGAGAACCTCGACGTGGACCGTTCGGTGTTGCAGAACATGGTGTCTGCGGCCCCGCACATCACCGAGATGGAGGCGCGTCGCGTGCTCGGCTCGTTCCTGTTCACCGGGGATGACGTGCTGAAGCCGGCCGGTGTCCTCTCCGGTGGCGAGAAGACCCGTCTGTCGCTGGCGACCCTGGTCGTGTCATCCGCGAACCTGTTGCTGCTCGATGAGCCCACGAACAACCTCGACCCGGCGTCGCGCGAGGAGATCCTTGACGCGCTCGCACACTATGAGGGTGCTGTGGTTCTGGTGTCGCACGACCCGGGGGCTGTGCAGTCGCTGAACCCCGAGCGCGTGCTGATCCTGCCCGACGGTGTCGAAGACATCTGGAACCAGGAGTACCAGGACCTCATCGAGCTCGCGTAGGCGCGCGCCGCGCGCCCCGCGTTGCCGCCGCCGCGAGAAACGTCGTCTCGCATGAGAAACGTGTTGTGATGTCTCAGGTCTTCGGTGACGGTTCTTGTCTCAGAACATTGGTGACGGTTTCTGTCTCAGGAGATGGGTAACGGTTCATGAAGCCGCGGGGTTTGCCGTTGCCGACGTAGGTGG
>NZ_JBPTMA010000014.1:0-17121 GCF_051546305.1 Microbacterium wangyouchuni | reverse complement strand
CGGAAGCTAAGCCTCATAGCGCCGATGGTACTGCAGGGGGGACCCTGTGGGAGAGTAGGACACCGCCGAACTTCTTTTAGACAAAATGGCCACCCAACGCTGGGTGGCCATTTTGCGTTAACGTGCGACTGCGTCGCAGCCTCGTCATCACGGGGTAAATACAGGCAGCAGCAGGTTGACGGCAATGGTCACCATAACTACGGCGATGACGGCATCCACGATCCGCCATGCCTGGGGTGTGCGCAGCCAGCGGCCGAGATAGCGGGCACCGTATCCGAGTGCGCTGAACCACACGACGCTCGCGAGCACAGCTCCGCCGGCGAAGAGCCATCGTGCCTCGCCGTGGGTGGCGGCGATCGAACCGAGCATGAGCACGGTGTCGAGATACACGTGCGGGTTGAGCCAGGTCAGAGCCAGAACCGTTCCCAGTACTGGGAGCAATCTGCTCGAGGTCGGCTCGGCGTCGATGCGCAGACCCTTCTCCGTGCCCCGGAGCGCGCGTCGCGCCGCGAGTGCCGCATAGCCGAGCAGGAACAGGGCTCCCAGCACGCGAGCGACAGCGATCAGCCAGGGCGCGCTCTGCAGCAGGAATCCAAGCCCGGCGACACCAGCGATGATGAGCGCAGCATCCGACAGCGCACAGACGGCCACCACGGCGAGAACATGCTGACGCCGGATGCCCTGCCTCAGCACGAACACGTTCTGCGCGCCGATAGCGATGATAAGTGAAAGGCCGAGCCCGAGCCCGGCGAGAAATGAGATCACGTCTCGACGTTATGCCGCAGCGCTCATAAGAACCAGCGATCAGATCTTCAGTCACATTAGTGTGGCTTATATGGCTGGTATCTCCGCAGAGCTCGCACTCACCGTCGCCGCGATCGTCGATGGCGGCAGTCTCGATGCGGCCGCCCGAACGCTGAACATCACGCCGTCGGCGGTCAGCCAGCGGCTGAAGGCCCTGGAACAACAGCTCGGTCAGGTGCTCATCGTCCGAGCGAAGCCGGCTCTCGCGACCGCAGCGGGCGAAGCCGTAGTCCGAATGGCACGCCAGGTCGCGCTGCTCGAGCACGAGACGCTCGCCGCTCTCGGGTTGGATGCTGCTGGCGCACGGGTGAGCGTGCCATTGGCCGTCAACGCGGACTCGATGGCCACCTGGTTCCTGGCGCCGCTGTCGCGTCTGGCCGAACGACTCGACATCGACTTCGATCTGCACCGCGACGACCAGAACTTCACCGCACGGCTGCTCGAATCAGGTGAGGTCATGGCCGCGGTGACCTCGGAAGCCACACCGGTCACCGGATGCTCGGTGACGCCACTGGGCATCTTCCGATACGACGCTGTGGCGACACCGCGGTTCGTAGACCGCTGGTTCGCCGAAGGAATCAACGTCGAGGCACTGCGCCGGGCGCCATTCGTCGATTTCGACCGGCGCGATTCGCTGCAGCACACCTGGCTGCAGTCGTACGGGCTCGACGAGCACGGCATCCCGCGTCATTATGTTCCGGCCTCGCACGACTTCGCCGAGGCGGTCCTGCTCGGCCTGGGCTGGGGGATGCTCCCGAGCCCGCAGGCGACTGCTGCCGTGGCATCCGGCTCTCTGATCCATCTCGGCGGCGAACCCGTTCGCGTACCGCTGTACTGGCAGCAATGGAACCTGCGTTCAACGCTGCTCGACGACATTGCCCGCGAAGTCGGCGCCGAAGCGGCACGGGTGCTCGACTGACTCAGCCTTCGCGCGCAGAGGCCGTCAGACGGTGCAGCAGCGTAGACAGCGTCTTGATGTCCTCGAGCTCCCACGCTCCTAGGCTCCGAAGCAACCTGCCCTCCTGGGGGCGGCGGGCCTGAGCGAGGCGCTCCAGGCCCTCTGTCGTCGCAGAGATCAGCGTGGAGCGGCGATCGGCCGGGTCTGGTGTGCGCTCGATGAGGCTCAGCTCTTCCAGCTCCCGCACCGTGCGGCTGAGCTGGCCCTTGTCCATCTGCAACACCTCCGCCAGCGTCGAGGCCGTGCTCGACTCGAGGCGGACGATGGTGGTGAATGCCTTGTATGCCGTGGGCAGCATGCCCGGGCTCAGCCGTTCGGCGTTCTCCATGACGACTCGACGGAAGTGCGTGATCAGCTCACCGAACTCGGATTCCAAACTGGTGATCGCGGTGATTCGTTCCTCATCGAGCGCGGAACGAGCGCTGTCGCCGGTCATGAGTCGTTCTCGGGACGGTACACCGGAATGGATCCGGTCTCAGCCGTGGCCACTGCGAGTTCGTTCTCTCGACGCTGCTGCCTGGCGCGTTCGATGTTGTTCTGCTTGATCAGTGGCTTATTGGGCAGGAATGCGATGGCGATCAGACTCAGCACAGCCAGCGGTACGCCGATGAGGAATGCGTGCGAGATTGCCTGTGCGGAGATATCCTCGATGATCACGCGGATGGTCTCCGGCATGTCGCGGGTGGTCGGGAGCGCACCCGAAGCGAGCTGTTCGGCGATGGCCTTGCCCTGGGCGCCGAGCTCGGCGATCGCCTCAGCGATCTCCTTGCTGCGGGCAGTCACCTGCTGAGCCATGCTGCCGGCGAGTACGGAGCCCATCACCGCGACGCCCGTGGTGCCGCCGACGGTACGGAAGAAGTTCACGCCGGAGCTTGCGACACCGATCTCCTGCGGGCCGGTGGTGTTCTGCACGACCAGCACGAGGTTCTGCATCGTCATACCGGTACCGGCGCCGAGTAGGAACATGTAGGTGCCGACCAGCCAGAGCGACGTGTCGTACTGCAGTGTCGATAGCAGGGAGGTGCCAGCGATCATGAGAATGGCGCCGGTGACGAGGAAGCTCTTCCACTTTCCGGTGCGGGTGACGAGCTGTCCGATCACGGTGGACGAGATCAGCATGCCGGCTGCCATCGGAATGGTCAGCAGGCCGGCCTCGGTCGGGCCGTAGCCGCGCGAGACCTGCATGTACTGCGCCAGGTATACCGAGGTGCCGAACATCGCGACACCGATGGAGATGGATGCGAGCACCGAGAGCGTGAACGTCCGGTTGCGGAACAGCGTCAGGGGGATGAGCGGCTCGGCGACCTTCAGCTCCACCACGATGAACAGCGCGGTGGCGATCAGTGCGGAGCCGACCATGATCAGCGTTTCCCAGCTCAACCAGCCGTAGGTCGAGATGTTGGAGACCCAGACCAGCAGCAGGCCGGCAGCGACCGAGAGCAGCACGATGCCGAAGTAGTCGATGCGGATCTTCGCGGCACGGATCTGGTCGATCTTCAGGGTGCGCACCAGCACGATGATCGCCAGGACGCCCAGCGGAACGCCGACGTAGAAGTTCCAGCGCCAGCCGACGCTGTCGGTCAGCACCCCACCCAGCAACGGCCCGCCGACGGTGGCGACGGCCATGACACCGGCGAACAGGCCCATGTACTTGCCGCGTTCACGCGGGGAGAGGATGTCCGCCATCAGCACCTGGCTGAGAGCTGCGAGCCCACCGCCGCCGAGGCCCTGGAATCCTCGGAACATGATGAGCATCTCGGTGTTCTGCGAGAATCCGGCGCCGGCACTGGCGAGCACGAAGATCACGAGCGCCAGGATCATCAGGTTCTTGCGGTTGACGAGGTCGGCGAGCTTGCCCCAGATGGGGGTGGAGATGGCCGTGGTCAGTAGGGTCATCGTGACGACCCAGGTGTACGAGGTCTGCGTGCCGCCGAGTTCGGGAACGATGATCGGCAGCGAGGTTCCGACGACGGTGGTCGACACCATCGAGCAGAACATCGCCAGCATCAGGCCCGACAGTGCCTGCAGCACCTGACGGTGGGTCATGCGAGCAGCCGTCGACGCGGTAGGTGGGTTCTGAGCGCTCATGCGCACCTTTCGACGAGAGGTGGGATGGCACGGCAGCACTGACGCGCGAAAGTTGAGAAAAGTCAACCTTAGAAGAAGGGTTGACATTTGTCAACTATCGGTGAGAGCGGGATGGATGCCGCGGGAAGCGCGGTTGGTCAGTCAGCCAGAGCGAGGGCGCGGAAGGCGTCGCGCTCGCGCAGCGACTCACGCCGGCTGGCGGCATCGGCGCTGTCGACACTCGGCGGGCGCTGCCCGGTGGTGCGGTGGTAGAGCTCGTCGATCAGCCGGGTGGCGAGTCCGACCAGTGTGTTGATCTCGCGGTCGTCGCGGTCGATCCACACGCACCGGGGCTCATCGTGGATCGGGCGGAAGTTGTCGTGCTCTTCCCAGATAAACAGGGTCCGCTCCGCGCCGAGCACGTGCTGCTGCCACCAGACCTGCCGCAGATAGGTGCGGGGAATCGTGCGCCAGTTCTTATTCGTCGTCTTGATCTCGGCCAGCATGATGCGGCCTGCGGCATCCTGCACGACGCCATCCGGCGTGGCCAGATGCCGGTGCTCGCTCTCTGCGCGGAACAGTGCGGATGACGGATGGATGCCGTGCGTGGCGGCAACCCACGCGGCGATCTCCGGCTCGCGCCGCCGACCATGATCGGTGTAGGCGTTGCCACCGAAACGGGGTCCGCCGCCGAGTTTGGAGTCTGCGGCGCGCTTGATGGAGATCTCGCTCGTCAATCCCGCAACATCGGTCGCGGTGATGCCGCGCGCTCGTGCCCGGAGCCAGGCGACGCGGTCGCGGGAATCCGCAACGATACGAGCCTGAAGTTCCGGAGTCACCATTCGAGGCTACCCCGAGCGGACGACACCCCCGGCCCAGCCGCGCCGGGTTCGCGCCGCCTCGCGCGGCCCGGCGCGGCCCCGCGCGTCGGGCGTGCTGGCCGTGGAGTGTGCGTCGTTGCGCTCAGCGTCGAACGGCCCAATCAGCCGGTCCGCTCGATCCTGCGGCGTACTCTTCCAACGGGACCTCCCCGCGTGACCAGGCATCCCTCACCGGTTGCACGATGCGCCAGCACTGCTCTGCAGCATCCCCGCGCACCGACAGCATCGGGTCGGCATCGAGGATTCCGGAGAGTACCTCGGCATAGGCCAACAGGTCTCCGGCACCGAGGTCGGCGGAAAGCGTTGCGCGCTCGAGCACGAACGGATCAGCGGCGCCATTGAGGTTCATCTCCAGCGAGATCTTGTCGGGCCCCAGCGAGAAGCGCAGGATCGCGCCATCCGCGGATCCGGTGAGTCCGACCGGGACGTGCCGCACCGCGCGGAAGGTGACGACGATCTCGCGCGCCGGGTCGCTCAGGGCCTTCCCGGAACGCAGCGTGAACGGCACCCCAGCCCAGCGGCCGTTTCGCACCTCGAACGTCGCCTCGGCGAGGGTCTCAGTGCCACGCTCGGCATCGACGCCCGGCTCATCGACATACGAGGGCTTGTCGACACCGTCGACGCTGCCCGCGGTGTACCGCGCGCGGCGGGATGCGGATGCGGCATCCTCGTCCCAAATCGTCGTCGCCCGCAGCACTGCTGAGGTCGCCTCGCGGAAGTCTTCCTGCCCCAGCGTCGCGGGCTGCTCCATCGCCAGCACCGCCATCACCTGCAGCAGGTGGCTCTGAATCATGTCGATGAACGCGCCGGCATTGTCGTAGTAACCAGCGCGTCCTTCCAGCCCCAGCTTCTCGTCATAGACGATCGCGACCGACTCGATGCTCTCTGCCGACCAGAGCGGCTCCAGCAGCCGGTTGGCGAAGCGCGCGCCGAGCAGGTTGAGGGTGGTGGATTTTCCGAGGAAGTGGTCGACGCGGAACACCTGATGTTCCGGCACGAGCACGGCCACGCGCTCGTTGAGGGCGCGAGCGCTGGCCTCGTCGGTGCCGAAGGGCTTTTCCAGTGCGAGCATCGCACCTGCTGGAATCATCTCCGGGGTGAGGACCTCGCACGCGGCGGATGCGATCGACGGCGGCACGGCGAAGTAGATCGCCACCTGCCCCTCCAGTCCCTTCAACAGATTGCCGAGATCGTCGGCCTTCGTGATGTCGGTCTGGCGGTACTCGACAGTGACGCGCTCGGTGGCGGTACCAGCATCCGATGTCGCGAATGAGGTCTGCACGACCTGGCGCAGATCATCATCACTCCAGTCCTCGGTGCCTGCGCCGATCAGGCGCACCCGACGATTGGTTTCGAGCGTGAGCAGCTGTCCCAGAGCTGGCAAGAGCAGCCGGGCAGTGAGGTCACCGGAAGCGCCGAGGATCACAAGCGTTGTTGAGGTCTCCATGCGCCCACCGTAACGCTGCCCGTGCGCATCGACTAGAGGCATGCAACAATCGGTGAGATGCCAGCTCCTATTGAGGATTACGCACTGCTCAGTGACTGCCGCACAGCGGCACTGGTCTCCCGCGAGGGCAGCATCGACTGGTTCTGTCCGCCGCGGTTCGATGCGCCGTCGGTTTTCGGAGCGCTACTGGGGGACACCTCACGCGGATGCTGGTCGCTGCGGCCGCAGGATGGTGATGCGACCGTCCGTCGTTCCTATCTGCCGGACACCTTCATCCTCGTCACGCGGTGGGAGACGGCCACCGGCGTGGCCGAGGTACAGGATTTCCTCGCTATGACGGATGATCGTACCGACGTGGTGCGCCGCGTCATCGGGGTCAGCGGCACAGTCGAATTCACGACCGAGCTGCGCCTGCACTTCGACTATGCGCGCACTCTGCCCTGGGTGCGACAGATCGGCACCGAGGATGAGCCCGCGCTGAGCGCTATCGCGGGACCGGACGCCGTTGTCGTCCGAGGAATCAGGTTCACAGCATCCGACCATGCGCACACAGCGACGTTTACGGTGTCAGCGGGGGCCACTCGCGATCTGACTCTCGCGTGGCACCCCTCGCACGACGATGCGCTGGTAGCGCTCGATGTCGACGCAGCCATCGCCCGGACGCGATCGTGGTGGCAGGGGTGGGCGAGCTCTATCGCCCACGACGGTCCGCATCGCGACGCGGTGATCCGCTCACTGCTGGTTCTGCGTGCGCTGACGAACCGCGACACGGGAGGCATCGTGGCGGCTGCGACGACGTCGCTGCCCGAAGACTTCGGCGGATCGCGCAACTGGGACTATCGATTCGTCTGGCTGCGCGATGCTGCGCTGACGCTCGAGGCGCTCATCGCGCACAGCTTCCTGGAAGAGGTGCACCACTGGCGGCGCTGGTTGTTGCGGGCGGTTGCTGGCGATCCGGACGAAGTGCAGATCATGTACGGCATCGCCGGTGAGCGCGACCTCGCCGAGCGGGAGCTGGACAGTCTTCCCGGGTATGACGGGGCAGCGCCGGTTCGCATCGGCAACGGTGCCGTTGATCAGTACCAGGGCGACGTGATCGGCGAGGTGTTGGTCGCACTGGAAGCCGCGCGAATTGCCGGACTCGATGAGTCGGAGTTCTCCTGGCCCCTGCAGCGTGCTCTGATCGGTCGGGTGGTGGTCGGGTTCGATGTGCCGGACAACGGAATCTGGGAGATCCGCGGGGAGCCGCAGTTCTTCACGCACTCGCGCGTGATGATGTGGGCGGCGTTGGATCGTGGTGTGCGTGCGGTGACCGAGCACGGCATGACCGGGGATGTCGAGGCCTGGACGCGTCTGCGCGAGCAACTGCGTGCTGAGATCGACGAGCGCGGTGTTCACGCCGATGGCTATTTCGTGCAGCACTACGGCACCGACGAGGTGGATGCTTCGCTGCTCACTCTTCCCCAGGTCGGGTTTTGTGCGGCCGATGATCCGCGGATGCTGCGCACAGTCGAGCAGATGGAGCGCACCCTCGTCCGCGACGGGTTGCTGATGCGGTATCGCGCAGCATCCGGGGTGGACGGCTTGGAAGGCGGAGAGCATCCGTTCCTCGCCTGCAGCTTCTGGCTCGTGGAGCAGTATGCAGCCAGCGGCCGCCTCGACGAGGCCACGGCGCTGATGGATCGGTTGGTCGGGCTCGCCAACGATGTCGGGCTGCTCTCGGAGGAGTACGACGTCGGCGGGCAACGGCACGCCGGCAATACCCCGCAGGCTTTCTCGCACCTCACGCTGGTGCGCGCGGCGGATGCCCTTGCCGGGCACAGCGGCCGCGCCGCCGACCGGCACTAGCGCCGCTGCCTCGCCCCTTCTGTCGTCGAGGCTCCGGGGCGTCGCCGACGCCCCGGGATATTTGCGCAGTTTCGAGGGAGCGTCGGCGCTACCTGGGAGCGCCGACGAATGATGGCTGAAGAGAGCGGACAGTAGCCGACGTCGCGCGACTGGTTCTGCACAGATTCCGGAACGTGGCCATAATCCACCGAACGTGGATTTCACGCCGTGGCCCCGAAGCATCGACGGGCAGGATAACGGGATGCGCCGGACAATCAACATCGCACAAGCGAGTGTGCTTCTGCGCTCTCGCGAGGACATGCTTCACAGCGGTCTGTCCGAACGAGGCCTGCACGCTTTAGTCGCCAGCGGCGCGTTCATCCGCGTGCGCCGTGGTTGGTATGTGGATGCTGTTGAGTGGAAGCAGCTGTGGATCGAAGGGCAGCACCTGCTTCACGTGCTGGCGGCGGCGCGCAGCGCGGGCGGCAGAGGGCCCGTCTTCTACGGAGTCTCCGCCGCAGTTGTGCTGGGGCTTCCGCTGTATCGACTGACACCGAAGAACGTCCACATTCTGATCTTTGGTAGGCGCCACGGGCGGACGGTGTCGAACATCGCGCAGCACAATGTCGAGGTCAGAAGTGAAGACATCATCGAGGTCGACGGCATCCGCTGCACGTCACTGGATCGAACCGTGCTGGATCTTGCCTGCTCACTGTCTCCCGAGGCTGCGCTGTCTATTGCGGATGCAGCGCTGCGCCGCGTCGCCGTGAGCGGGCAGCAACAAGACCCAGACCTCGCGGCGCAATGGCATGACCGCCTCGGAGAACGCGCGGCGGTTCTGAGGGTGCGCGGTATCCGGCAGGCGCGTGACTTGTTGTCGTTCGCCGACGGGCGGGCACAGCTCCCAGGCGAGAGCGTCAGCCGCCTTCACCTGAGGCGTCTGGGGTTCACGGATATCGACCTGCAGACCCAGGTCATGGGGCCTGCAGGCGAGGTTTACTGGATGGATTTCGCCTTTCGCGGCGCACGATCCTTCGGCGAGTTCGACGGTAAGGGAAAGTATCTCGACCCCGACCTTGCAGGTGGGCGGGAAGCCGGGGCTGTCGTCCTGGAGGAGAAGGCGCGCGAGGATGCTGTTCGTGGCGTGACCGGGTGGGGAGTGGTCCGCTGGGGGTCAGCGCACATCCGGACGGCGGGCGACCTGGGCTCACGTCTGGCGTCCTTCGGTATCCGTCCGTGCTGAGTGCGCTGCGGTCCGGCGCAGCAGAGTCGGTAGCATCCGTCGTCGCCCCCGAATGTCGCCGAGGCTCCGTGGTATTTGCGTATGCAACTGGGGGTGTGGGCGGTAAGTCGGGGCGACGGCCAGACGAGGAAGCGGGGGATGGCAGCGGCCCGCCGCGGCACCGCGCGGCCGCGATTTGGGGAGCGGCCGCACGTCAGGTAGTCTTATCTCAACCAAAGACCGCTGGTCATCATGTTGCGCGCAAGCGTGATGTGATTGAAGCACTGCTCAGCAGTGGGCCCGCGCAGGTGTCACGAACTTTTCTCAGCTCCGTGCGCTTGCGCCGGAGCTTTTTTGTTGCAGCTGCGGTCCAGGTCGATGCCTCACCACCGTGTGGCATCTCGTACCCACCAAGGAGTGACCATGGCGCAGAAGGATGCATCGGTTGCCGAGCTCACGAAGTCATTCGAGAACTCGAACGCCGTCCTGCTGACCGAGTACCGCGGTCTGACGGTTGCCCAGCTCAAGGAGCTGCGCAACAGCATCCGTCAGAACGCTGAGTACGCCGTGGTGAAGAACACGCTGACCAAGATTGCCGCCAACAAGGCGGGAATCTCCTCGCTGGACGACGACCTCAAGGGTCCGTCGGCTGTCGCGTTCGTGCACGGTGACTTCGTCGCCACCGCGAAGGCTCTGCGTGACTTTGCCAAGGCCAACCCGCTTCTCGTGATCAAGGGCGGCGTTTTCGAGGGCAACGCTCTCACCGCCGACGAGGTCGACAAGTACGCCGCGCTGGAGAGCCGTGAGGTTCTGCTTGCGAAGGCTGCGGGCATGATGAAGGCAACGATGGGCAAGGCTGCGGCCACCATCGACGCTCTTCGCGAAAAGCTGGAGACCGCCGCAGCCGCGTAAGCGACTGGCGTTCTCGTTCTACAAAACCACCAATCTAGGAGATACATCATGGCGAAGCTCACCACCGAGCAGCTGCTCGAGCAGTTTGCAGACCTCACCCTCGTCGAGCTCAGCGAGTTCGTGAAGGCGTTCGAGGAGAAGTTCGACGTCACCGCTGCTGCCCCCGTCGCCGTTGCCGGTGCTGCTGGCGCAGGCGCTGCTGAGGCTGAGGAAGAGAAGGACTCGTTCGACGTCGTTCTCGAGGCTGCTGGCGACAAGAAGATCCAGGTCATCAAGGCTGTCCGCGAGCTCACCTCGCTCGGCCTCGGCGAGGCTAAGGCTGTCGTCGACGGTGCTCCCAAGGCTGTCCTTGAGGGCGCCAACAAGGAGACCGCAGAGAAGGCCAAGGAGACCCTCGAGGCTGCTGGCGCAACGGTTACCCTCAAGTAATCACTTCTGCTTTGCACGAAGGCCCCGGGCTCACGCCCGGGGCCTTCGTCGTCCCCGCACTCCTTGCATCGCCTCCCTCTCCTTCCTGCTTGCGAGTGGTCGCTCGTGGCTCAATTTTCGTGAGAAACCGAGCCACAAATGGCCACTCGCAAGCTTTTTGGGGGCGGGGCTAGGGGGAGCGGGGCGGGGCGGAGGAGTTGCGGACTACGAGTGCCGAGACGGCGACGACGTGCTCCTTTTCGGCATGCGGATGCTGGAGCTGCTGAACCAGTAGGCGAACGGCGGCGTTGCCTTGCTCGCGCGGCTGCTGCCGGATCGTCGTCAGCGCGAACATCTCAGCGTGCTGATGATCATCGATTCCGACGACGCTCAGCTCGGTGGGGACAGCAATCCCCAGCCGTCGCGCCGCGATGATCGTGCCGATCGCGGCCTCATCGCACACCCCGACAACCGCGGTCGGGCGCGTGCGCCGATTGCCGAGCAGGTCAACGGCCGCCTCGTAACCGCTGGGCATGCTGGTGCCGGAGGCGCTGATCACGGTGTGCTCGCCGAGACCTGCGGCATCCATCGCCCGTCGATAGCCCTCCAACCGACGCGCATCGCCAAAGCCCAAAGTGGCGGACTCCGTCGCTGCCCCGACGAAGGCGATCGCTGTGTGTCCGAGGTCGATGAGATGCTCGGTGGCGATCTGCGCGGCAGCGGCATCGTCAATGGATACGGTGCTCGTGCCCTCGTGGTACGGACCCACGCTCACCAGCGGACTGCCCAGGCCGCGCAGTCGGTCCAGCTCGTGCACGCTGGATTGGATGCCGACGGCGATGATCCCGTCGAACCTGCGCCGCGGCAGGATCGTGTCGAACACCATGTCTCGAGTGGGGGAGTGCTCGGCAAGACCGTACAGCGTGAGGTCGTAGCCGTGTTCGAGCAGCGACTCTTGGATGCCCGTGAGCATTTCAGAGAAGTACCAGCGATCGAGCCGCGGCACGATCACTCCGACCGCATGTGTGCGACCGGTAGCCAGACTCGTCGCCGAAGAATGGGCGACGTAGGAGAGCTCGGCGGCAGCCTTCTCGACCAGCATGCGCGTCGCATCGGCCACGTAGCCGTGCCCGCTGAGCGCGCGGCTCGCGGTGGCTTTGGAAACACCGGCACGGGCGGCGACATCCGCGATCGTGCTCATGGTTCCTCCCGGCGGCGGTGAGCGCGACGGTGCGCTCACAGCATCCGAGCACAGCGTAGTCCGCATCCTGAGCAAAAGGAACCGGTTCCACATTGGCGGTGACGGGAGCGCTCCCAAAAAAATCCCGGATGCCGTCGAAAGGTTGTCAGCTTGTGACCATCTTCCATTGTGCCGGGCACCGCAGGACAGTAGGTTGGGCCTGGAAGCGGTTCCCGAATCGTCTGCTCAGGCGGCGTCACACGCCGGGAACGTGAACTCGAAGAGGAGAAGTCACATGGCACTGTCACAGCGTTATCGGCGCCTCGCGCCGCTCGCCCTGCTTGGGGCAGCGGGCATCGCGCTTGCAGGATGTGGAGCTCCGGGTGCGCCCGCGGGCGGCGGCGACGACGGAGGCGGCGGAGAAGGCGAGTCCAGCACCGTCACCATCTACGGCACGATCGTCGACAGCGAAGCTGAACTCATGCAGGAGTCGTGGGCCGACTGGGCCGAAGAGAACGACATCGAGATCAAATACGAGGGCAGCCAGGACTTCGAGACGCAGCTCGGAACCCGTGCACAGGGCGGTAACCCGCCCGACATCGCAATTTTCCCGCAGCCGGGTCTGTTCGCAGACTTCGCTCAGCGTGACTTCCTCAAGCCCGCACCCGAAGAGGTCGAGAGCAACGCCAACGAGTACTGGACTGAGGACTGGGTGAACTACGGCACCTACGACGGCACCTTCTACGGTGCGCCGCTGATGGCGAACGTCAAGGGCTGGATCTGGTACTCCCCGGCGAAGTTCGCCGAATGGGGCGTCGAAGTTCCCGAGACACTCGGCGATATGACCGCGCTCACCGAGACGATCCAGGCCGCCACCGGCACGCCGGCATGGTGTGCAGGCTTCGAGTCCGGCACGGCTACCGGCTGGCCCGGCACCGACTGGATCGAAGACTACGTGCTTCGTCAGGCTGGCCCCGAGGTCTACGACCAGTGGGTCACCAACGAGGTGCCCTTCACCGACCCGCAGATCAAGGCGGCGTTCGACTCGGTCGGCGCGATCCTGCTGAACCCGGCGAACGTCAACGCAGGATTCGGTCCTGTGCAGTCGATCAACTCGACCGCGTTCGGAGATGTCGCCCCCGCGCTCGCCGGTGGAGAATGTGCGCTGACGCACCAGGCGTCGTTCCTGTCGGGTTTCTTCCCCGATGGTACGAAAATCGCTGAGGACGGCGACGTCTGGGCATTTATGCTCCCGGGTGAGAGTGCAGACGACAAGGCAGTGACCGGTGCCGGTGAGATCGTCGGCGCGTTCAGCGACAGCGAGGCCACGCAGAAGGTGCTCGCGTACCTGTCCAGCCCCGAGTGGGCGAACAGCCGCGTGAGCCTAGGCGGTGTCACCTCCGCGAACAACGGCCTCGACCCGGCCAACGCACAGGACCCGATCCTGCAGGAGACCATCAAGATCCTGCAAGACCCCGACACCACGTTCCGCTTCGACGCCAGCGACCTGATGCCGGGCGCTGTCGGTGCGGGCACGTTCTGGAAGGGCATGGTCGAGTGGGTCAACGGCACGTCGACCGATGAGGTCCTCGCACAGATCGAGACGGGCTGGCCGGCAGGCTAATCCAACTCTTGGCGGGTCGCCCTCGGGCGGCCCGCCAACTCTGGTCCCCGGCAACGATGCCGAGGACCGATGATGATCTGCACAGTGTTGTAAAGGGGACTACTCCGTGACCGCGATCGACTTCTTTCAATGGATCGGGACGCTCCCGGCGGTGCTGCAGGCGGTGGTCCTTGTCATCGCCTTCGCCATCGTCGTGGCCCTGATCCTGTTCCTCGTGGACATCGCTCCACGAACCGGCACCTGGTACACCGTCGCACGACTGGCGATGTGCGTGCTCGTGCCACTGGCTGTGATGTGGTTCTTCCGCTCCTACTACTGGGCGATGGGCGTCGCCGTTGTCGTCGGCGCCGTGTTCTTCCTGCTGGACTACCGCTCCCGGGCCGGCAAGGGATATCTGATCCAGCTGGTCGCTTTCCTGGCGCCAGCATTCCTGCTGCTTCTGGTCGGGCTCATCCTGCCGTCGCTGCAGACCTTCGTCGCCTCATTCCTGAACTCCTCCGGAAAAAGCTTTGTCGGACTCGCCAACTACACCTGGATCTTCGGGCAACCCGACGGCATCCGTGTCGTGGTGAACACCATCGTCTGGGTGCTCGTCGTGCCGACCGTGTCGACCATCGTCGGTCTTGCCTACGCGGTGTTCATCGACCGCACCCGCGGGGAGAAGATCTACAAGGTCCTCGTCTTCATGCCGATGGCGATCTCGTTCGTCGGCGCCGGCATCATCTGGCGCTTCATGTACGAGTACCGCGGCCCGCAGTACGAACAGATCGGTCTGCTCAACCAGCTCATCGTCTGGTTCGGCGGGGAGCCGCAACAGTTCCTGCTCAATCCGCCATGGAACACGCTGTTCCTCATCGTCGTGCTCATCTGGGTGCAGACCGGTTTCGCGATGGTGATCCTGTCGGCGTCCATCAAAGGCGTGCCGATGGAGCTGCTGGAGGCCGCAGAGCTTGACGGCGCGAATGCCTGGCAGCGTTTCAAATCCGTCACGGTGCCCGCGATTCGACCGGCGCTCATCGTGGTGCTGACAACGATCTCGATCGCCTCGCTGAAGGTCTTCGACATCGTTCGCACCATGACCGCCGGAAACTACGAGACCAGCGTGCTCGCCAATGAGATGTACACGCAGTTCTCGAAATTCGAGGCGGGACGCAGTGCTGCGCTCGCCGTCATCCTGTTCATCCTGGTGCTGCCGATCGTCATATACAACGCACGCCAGATCCAGAAGCAGCGGGAGATCCGATGACTGACGTGAAGCACCCCATTTCGGAGAGCACCCGCGCGATCACCACGGGCGGGAAGCTGAGCGCCTCGGCAGGACGAACACGCAAGAAGCTGTCGCGGCCGTGGGCATCGGCAGCATCCATCGTCATCGCGGTTCTGTGGACCATCCCGACGCTGGGACTGTTCATCTCGTCGTTCCGTCCTCGTGACCAGATTCTCACCAGCGGCTGGTGGGAGTTCTTCCTGAACCCCCAGGTCACCGGCGAGAACTACGTCGATGTGCTGCAGTCCGGAACGACACAGCTGACGATGATCGAGTCCTTCGTGAACTCGATCGCGATTACGATCCCGGCCACCATCATCCCGCTGATGATCGCCTCCATGGCGGCGTACGCGTTCGCATGGATCGACTTCAAGGGCCGCAACTTCCTGTTCATCTTCATCTTCGCGCTGCAGATCGTGCCGATTCAGATGGCCCTGGTGCCGCTGCTGAGCACATTCTCGCGAGGTCTCAGCCTGTTCGGGTTGCAGATCACGCTGCCGCTGGGTGCCTCTGGCGGATATGCGCAAGTGTGGTTCGCGCACTCGATGTTCGCCTTGCCGCTGGCGATCTACCTGCTGCACAACTTCATGTCGGAGATTCCCGGCGAGATCATCGAGGCAGCGCGCGTGGATGGGGCATCCCGCGGGCAGATCTTCTTCCGCATCGTGCTGCCGCTGACCATGCCGGCGATCGCCTCGGTGGCGATCTTCCAGTTCCTGTGGGTGTGGAATGACCTGCTGGTCGCGTTGGTGTTCGCCGATGGCGGCGCTGCGCCGATCACGAAACTGCTGGCCGAGATCACCGGAACACGCGGCAACGACTGGCACCTGTTGACCGCAGGCGCGTTCGTGTCGATCATCGTTCCGTTGATCGTGTTCTTCGCACTGCAGCGGTACTTCGTACGCGGACTGTTGGCGGGATCGACGAAGGGGTAACACAGCATCCGCCACCCGTACGCTTGATCCATGGACTACGCCGAGCACATCGCCGACCTCGTCGGCGGCACCCCTCTCGTGAAGCTGCAGCATGTCACAGCGGGCATCGAGTGCACGGTGCTGGTCAAGCTCGAATATTTGAACCCGGGCGGTTCGGCGAAGGACCGTATCGCCCGGCGCATCATCGATGCAGCCGAGGAAAGCGGCCAGCTGTCAGTCGGCGGAACGATCGTCGAACCCACCAGCGGCAACACCGGTGTCGGGCTCGCGCTGGTCGCCCAGCAGCGCGGGTACCGGTGCGTGTTTGTCGTGCCCGACAAGGTCGGCCAGGACAAGATCGACGTGCTGCGCGCCTACGGTGCTGAGATCGTCATGACGCCGACCTCGGTCGCTCCGGACAGCCCGGAGTCGTACTACAGCGTCAGTGATCGCCTCGTGCAGGAGATTCCGGGGGCGTTCAAGCCGAACCAGTACGACAACCCCAACGGTCCGCTCAGCCACTATGAGACGACCGGCCCGGAGATCTGGGAAGCCACCGACGGCCGGATCACGCACTTCGCGGCAGGTATCGGCACCGGCGGCACGATCAGCGGGACCGGGCGTTATCTGCGTGAGGTCTCTGACGAGCGGGTGCGGATCATCGGCGTCGACCCCGAGGGCAGCGTCTACTCCGGCGGCACGGGCCGTCCCTATCTCGTCGAGGGCGTCGGTGAGGACATCTGGCCGGGATCCTACGACCCCACCATCCCGCACGAGATCGTGGCCGTCGACGACGCTGAATCCTTCGCGATGACACGCCGCCTCGCTCGCGAAGAGGCCATTCTCGTTGGCGGGTCCAGCGGAATGGCTGTGGTCGGCGCGCTGAGGGTGGCCAAGACTCTGCCAGCGGATGCCGTGATGGTGGTGTTGCTGCCGGACGGCGGTCGCGGCTACCTCTCGAAGATCTTCAACGACTCCTGGATGCGCTCGTACGGGTTCAGCGATGTCGAGGCGGGGGAGACCGTGGCCGACGTGCTCGCCGTGCGACAGGCGCAGGGATCGGGGCGCGGCATCCCGGAACTCGTGCACGCGCATCCGACCGACACCGTGCTCGACGCGATCTCCATGATGGCCGAGTTTGCCGTCTCGCAGCTCGTCGTGCTCAGCGCCGAGCCGCCAGTGATGATGGGCGAGGTTGTCGGCAGCGTCGATGAGAAGGGACTGCTGGATCTGCTCTTCCGCGGCGAGGCGAAGCCGACGGATGCTGTCGCCGCACATGTCAGCGACAGCTTGCCCCTCATCGGCATCCATGCATCCGTCGATCAGGCGCGTGCGGCGCTCGCCGGAGCCGACGCTCTCCTGGTGACCATCGATGGCCGCCCGCACACGGTGCTCACCCGTCAGGACCTGCTCTCCTACCTCTCCCGCTAGCCCCCACCCCTCGCCACCCCCACCCCCTTGCGACTGGGCGTTTGTGGCTCCATTTTTCGCGGCGAAGTCATATGGTGGCAGCAACGTTCTTCTTGAAGGAGCGTTTCATGGTCAAGTTGTTCCCGCCGAATACTCGTACGCAGTTCGTCGATCTCGTGTGTGCGGGGGTGCCCGTTCAG
>NZ_JBPTMA010000013.1:0-38824 GCF_051546305.1 Microbacterium wangyouchuni | reverse complement strand
CTGGTCTTTGATCCAAAGGAATTCTCACCAGTCCGAAGACCGACGAGGATAATTTGGCATTTGACAAGTGCACGCTGTTGAGTTCTCAAGGATCGGATGCTCCCCCGACCCAGTCATCACAACCAGGCCCGAAGGGCAACTTCTCTATCTTATCCCCCTCCTCCAGCTTGTCAAATCGACGCGCCGAGCGGATTTGAGATCCGCATCGCAGTCGAAATGAACCGCAGAAGAGGTGGAAGCTCCCATCCTAGCCGCAAGCGGCAGGCCCTCACAACTGAGAGGTTTGGGAGTGGTTCTCCACTTGAGGGGGGTGAGGCTTTTCGGCCTTTCCGCTTCCCTGTGGGGCGAACAAGTAATAACTTACGCGGGTTGCGGGGTTCGGGCAAATCGGGGCGGTATCCCTGGCGTGTCGCACTCCCTCTCCCGCGGGATCGCGCACCTCTCCCCCGGGATCGCGCCGGCCACGGCACGCCCCCGGATACGCAGAAAGCCCCTGCTGTAACAGCAGGGGCTTTCGTGAAACGCGATCAGAAGACGTTGACATCCAGCGGGATGCCGGGGCCGAACGTGGTCGACACCGTGCCCTTCTGGATGTAGCGACCCTTTGCGCTCGACGGCTTGAGACGAACGATCTCGTCAAGGGCAGCACCGATGTTCTCATCGAGCTGCTCTGCCGAGAAGGATGCCTTGCCGACGATGAAGTGCACGTTCGAGTGCTTGTCGACGCGGAACTCGATCTTTCCGCCCTTGATCTCCTCAACGGCCTTCGCCGGGTTCGGAGTCACGGTGCCAGTCTTCGGGTTCGGCATCAGGCCACGGGGGCCGAGGACCTTACCCAGTCGACCGACCTGGCCCATGAGCTCAGGGGTCGAGACTGCGGAGTCGAAGTCGGTCCAGCCGCCAGCGACCTTCTCGATGAGCTCGGCGCCGCCGACCTCATCTGCACCTGCGGCGATGGCAGCTTCAGCTGCGGGGCCGGTGGCGAAGACGATGACACGAGCGGTCTTGCCCGTACCGTGCGGAAGCATGACGGTGCCGCGCACCATCTGGTCTGCCTTGCGCGGGTCAACGGCAAGCTTCAGCGCGACCTCGACGGTCGAGTTGAACTTTGCCGAGCCGGTCTCCTTCGCGAGAGCGACAGCCTCGGTCGGAGTGTAGAAACGGTCTGCCTCGATCTTCGAGACAGCAGCCTTGTAAGCCTTGGACTTTGCCATGATTATTCCCCTTAGCCCTCGACCGTGATGCCCATGGAGCGGGCTGTTCCGGCGATGATCTTCGAGGCAGCCTCGATGTCGTTCGCGTTCAGATCGGCCTGCTTGGTCTCGGCGATCTGACGGACCTGGTCCTTGGTGATCTTCGCAACCTTGACCGTGTGCGGCGTAGCCGAACCCTTCGGGACGCCAGCAGCCTTCTTGATGAGCTCTGCAGCCGGCGGGGTCTTCAGGATGAACGTGAAGCTGCGGTCCTCGTAGACAGTGATCTCAACGGGGACGACGTTTCCGCGCTGCGACTCGGTCGCGGCGTTGTACGCCTTGCAGAACTCCATGATGTTCACGCCATGCTGACCGAGCGCGGGGCCGATCGGCGGCGCTGGGTTAGCTGCACCGGCGTTGATCTGAAGCTTGATCAGGCCGGTCACCTTCTTCTTAGGTGCCATTTCCTCTTCCTTTCATCGAACGGATGCCGGGGCATCCGATCTCCCACGAACCCGGTGTCTCCGAGACGTGGTGTGCTGCGCGCGCACGAATGCGCACACAAACCATCCCAGTGTACCCGATGCAGAACGCCCCGTCGGCCGGAGCCGAACGGGGCGTTCGTGAAGCGTTTTTCGAGAGTCAGAGCATCTTGGTGACCTGGTCGAACGACAGCTCGACCGGGGTCTCGCGCTCGAACAGGGAGACGAGCACGGTGAGCTTGCCGCTCTCTGGCTTGATCTCGCTGATCGAACCAGGCAGGCCAGCGAACGAGCCTTCCTTGATGGTGATGGTCTCGCCGACTTCGAAGTCAACCTCAGCCGGGATCGAGCGGGCCACAGCCAGGCCGCCCTTGGACTGAACGTTCTTCGCGGTCGGAATGTCCTTGACCTCGACGAGTGCCTTCAGCATGTTGAAGGCTTCTTCGAAGCGCAGCGGTGTCGGGTTGTGGGCGTTGCCCACGAAGCCGGTGACACCAGGAGTGTGGCGGACGACAGACCAGGTGTCCTCGTTGAGCTCCATGCGCACGAGCACGTAGCCGGGGATCCGGACGCGCGTGACCATCTTGCGCTGACCGTTCTTGATCTCGACGACGTCCTCCATCGGGACCTCGATCTGATAGATGTCGTCCTCGACCTCGAGCGTCGACTTGCGCTGCTCGATGTTGGCCTTCACCTTGCGCTCGAACCCGGCGTAGGAGTGGATGACGTACCACTTGCCCGGCAGCATCCGCAGGTCCATGCGGAAGGCCTCATAGGGGTCTTCTTCAGCAGGCTCTTCTTCAGCGGACTCGTCGTCAGCGGACTCGTCGTCAGCGGCGTCTTCTTCGCCATTGACGTCGGGGCCGTCGTAGGGTGCTACCTCTTCGGCAGCAGCAGCTTCGTCTTCGGCAGCCTCTTCGGCGGTCGAATCGTTGAGGACCTCGGCTGCAGCTTCGGTCTCTGCAGTCTCGTCCAGGTTGAGAGCGTCGTTCACGATCGCGTCCGCCTCCGGGTCGTTGATGTCAATGTCTTCGGCACCTTCGTCCGAGCCGTCGGCGTCGTCCTCGATGTGCACAGCAATACGCTCGGCCGGTGCAGATGACTGCTCTTCGGCGGAGAGCACGTTGCCCTCTTGGGCTTCGTCGTCCTCGCTGGACTGCTCCGCGGCGGTCGCCATGTCGGCGTCGTCGGAATATCGTTCAGACACGTTGTTTCTTTCCATTCATAGCGGTCGAGCCGCAGGAGTGACGCTTACTGCGGCACTCCGAAGACCTGTGTAGTCAGCCACGAGAAGGCAGCATCCAGGCCGTAGACGAGCGCCATCATGATGGCGACGAAAACCAGCACGACACCGGTGAACTTGAACAGTTCTTTGCGCGTCGGTGTGACGACCTTGCGCAACTCGCCCAACACCTGACGGAAGAACAGAGCGATACGGCCGAAGAAGCCGAGCCTGTTCACGCTCGCGGCACCGCCTGACGCGACGATTTCGCCGCGCGGTTCGTCCTGATCCATCGTGAATGTACCTTTCCGTGTGCCAGCGTGGCGCTGACGCGCAGGGCGGACAGGAATCGAACCTGCAACCTGCGGTTTTGGAGACCGCTGCTCTGCCAATTGAGCTACCGCCCTAGAGACCTGATGGCCCCTGGGATCCGCACCTCCCCCGCACCCATGGGCACGGAAAAAGAATGCAGACAACTGCTCCTCCAGTGTAGAGCATGCTGCGTGCCCCGGCGAACAAAGCCAGCTTCACCCGGGGCGTAGCGGCTCAGAACAACTGCCGCCAGTTCGCCTTGGCGAGGTCGAGGAGCTCGTCGCCGCGGCCCGACATCACCGTGCGGATGGCGTAGAGCGCGAAGCCCTTGACCTGATCGGCGGTGATCGTCGGCGGCATCGAGAGTTCCTGCCGCTCGGTGACCACGTCCAGCAGCGCAGGCCCATCATGAGCGAGGACTTCGCGCACAGCATCCGGCAGATCCTCGCTGCGCTCCACCCGCCTGGCGAAGATCCCGAGCGCCTCGGCGACGGCTGCGAAGTTCGGGTTCTCAAGATCGGTGGCGTAGGTGACGAAGCCGGCCGCCTTCATCTCGAGTTCGACGAAGTTGAGCGAGGAATTGTTCACCACGATCGTCTTCACCGGCAGCCTGTTCTGGGTGAGGGTGATGAGCTCGCCGAGCATCATCGCCAGGCCCCCATCCCCCGCCAGCGCGACCACCTGACGGTCCGGCTGTGCGGTCTGCGCCCCGATCCCGTGCATGAGCGCGTTCGCCATCGAGCCGTGTGTGAAGGAGCCGATCAGGCGGCGCCGCCCGTTCATGGTCAGGTAGCGCGCAGCCCACACGGTCGGTGAGCCGACATCCGCCGTGAAGATCGCATCCTCGCTCGCATGCTCGTCGAGAAGACGGGCAAGATACTGCGGATGAATCGGGTTCGAGCCCTTCGACGGCACCGCGAGCTCGTCAAGCTTCGTGCGCGTCTTCCGGTAGTGCGCAACGGCATCATCGACATGCGAGCGGTCGCTCTTCTCGGCGAGCCGCGGCAAAAGGGCTGTGACGGTCGCCTTCACATCGCCCACGAGTCCGAGATCGAGCGGATGCCGTTTGCCGAGCTGCGAACCGCGGATATCGACCTGAATCGTGGTGACGCCGTCGGGGTAGAACTGCGTATACGGGAAATCTGTGCCCAGCAGCAGCACCGTGTCGGCGGCATCCATCGCCCGAAAACCCGACGCGAAGCCGAGCAATCCGGTCATGCCGACATCGAAAGGGTTGTCGTGCTCGATGAACTCCTTGCCGCGCAGGGCATGCACGACGGGCGCTCCGAGCCTGTCAGCGAGCGCGACGACCTCGTCGTGGGCACCTTCGACTCCGGCGCCCGCAAGGATCGTGACCCGCTCTGCGGCGTTGAGCAGACGTGCGGCTTCTTCGAGCTCTGCGGGGCTGGGTACAACGATCGGACGCGTGCGCGTGATCACGCTCGCCCGATCATCCGCAACCTCGGAAAGGGCGACATCGCCCGGGATGACGAGCACGGCAACTCCGCGCTGTTCAATGGCGGCGCGCATCGCGATCTCCAGCATCCGTGGCATCTGCACCGGATCGGCGACGTACTCGACGTACACGCTGCACTCGCGGAACAGCTCCTGCGGATGGGTCTCCTGGAAGTATCCGGTGCCGATCTCATGCGTCGGGATGTGCGCGGCGATCGCCAGCACCGGCACGCGCGAGCGCTGCGCATCGAAGAGTCCGTTGATGAGGTGCAGGTTGCCTGGCCCGCACGAACCCGCGACGACGGCGAGATCACCGGTGATCGCCGCATCCGCCGCAGCCGCGAACGCAGCCGACTCCTCATGGCGCACGTGCAGCCAGCGGATCGTGCCGTCCTTGCGCAGCGCATCGGTGAAGCCGTTGAGGGAATCACCCGGGATGCCGTAGACCCGGTCGATGTTGTTAGCCCGGAGGGTGCGGACGATGTTCTCGGCGACGTTGACCATGCCCCCGAGGCTAGTGCGGGAGTAGGTAAAGAGCGAGAGGCCCCCGGCATCCGCTTTCACGAACATCGAGGGCCTCTGCGATCGAGCGTTGTCAGCTCATCGGGATCACGGCATAGGTGAGCCAGGTGAGCAGGAACCCGGCGACGCCGAGCACGGTGGTCAGCGGCGTCCAGGTGCGCAGGCCATCCTTGACCGACAGGCCGAGGTAGCGCGTGACCACCCAGAAGCCGGAGTCGTTGACGTGGCTGAGGCCGAGCGCACCGTAACCGATCGCGACCGCGACGAGCGCGATGTGGATCGTGTCGAGGCCGAGCACGGCGACCGAAGGCAGCAGCAGACCCGCCGTCGTGGTGATGGCCACGGTGGCGGAGCCCTGGGCTGCGCGCATGATCAGCGAGATGAGGAAGGCAGCGAGCAGCAGCGGCATACCGCTGCCGGCGAGCAGCTCAGCAACCGCACCGCCGATGCCGGTCTCGGTGAGGACCTTTCCGAAAGCGCCACCGGCACCGGTGACCAGGATGATGACCGCGGCAGACGGCAGAGCCGACTCCATGACCTCACCGAGCTTCGCCGCCGACCAACCACGGCGGACACCGAGGAAGAACATCGCGGCGGCAATGGCGACCATGAGGGCGAAGATCGGCTGACCGATCATCGAGAGGAATCCGTTCCAGAAGCTGCCGGGCTCGAACGAGGGCGCAACCGTGGTGCCGAGCATGATGAGCGCGAGCGGCAACAGGATGAGTCCGAGCACGGTGAATGCGCTCGGTGCCTTCTCACCGTCGCGCAGGCCCGCGTTGGCGGAGGTCTGGTCCGTTCCGAAGCTGTCGAACATCTCCTTCGTGGCCTCGATCATCGCGAATTCCTGGCGGTTGATGATCTTGCCAACCCAGAACGACAGCGCCGCGAGCGGGATGGAGATGATCAACGAGAAGATCAGCACCCAGCCCATGTCAGCGCCGAGGATGGTCGCGCCGCCGACGATGCCGGGGTGTGGCGGAACAGCGACGTGCACGGCGAGCATGATGCCGGCGACCGGCAGACCGAACTTGATCGGGTTCAGCCCCGCGATCTTTGAGAACGCGAAGATGATCGGGACGAGGATGATGAAGCCGGCGTCGAAGAACACCGGGATCGCGAGGATCGCCGCGGCGATGACCAGGGCGATGCCGACCCGCTTCGGGCCGAGCCACTTGGTGAACTTGCCGGCGAGCGACTCCGCTCCCCCGGACAGTTCGATGATCTTGCCCAGCATCGACCCGAGGGCGACGAGCACGGCGACCGAGCCGAGCGTTCCGCCCACACCGGCGATGATCGCCTGGATGATGCCGAGCTTTTCGACGGTTCCATCGTCGGCGGTGATGCTCGTCATCGGCAGGCCGGCGGCAAGACCGACGACGATCGAGACGAGGATGAGGGCGTAGAACGCCTGCATCTTGAAGCGGATGATCAGCAGGAGCAGCAGCGCGAGGCCGGCGACTCCGATCGCGATCAGGGCGGGAAGAGGGAGCATCTCTGGATCTCTTCTTTCAATTGTCAGGGCGCAGATGCGCCGAGCGAGGTTTCTGGGCGCGGATGCGCCGAGCGAGTGTGGTCGGGTCAGGAAAGTCGTGCGGGGGCGATCACGCGGATCACAGCGGAGTCATCGTGTGCGCCGAGGCCCTGGGCCTCACCGAGCAGGAAGAGCTGCTCGGCGGCGTTCGCGACCGGGGTCGACAGGTGCGCGGCGCGAGCGGCCGTGCCGACGATGCCCATGTCCTTGACGAAGATGTCGAGGCGGCTGAGCACCTCGGCGCCGTCCTCGTCGTAGGCCTGCAGCGAGCGGGGTCCCCGGTTGCCGAGCATGAACGAGTTCGCAGCCCCCGCGGTGAGCGCCCCGAGGGTCTTCTCCCGGTCAAGACCCAGCGCATCAGCGAGGGCGAGCGCTTCGGCCGCCGCGGCGATGTGCACACCGCACAGCAGCTGGTTGACGGTCTTCAGTGCCTGGCCATCACCGGGCTTGTCGCCCACGATCGACAGGGTCGATGCGAGCTGCTCGAGCACAGGGCGAGCGACCTCAAGTGCTGCCGGAGTCGCGCCGACGACGATCAGCAGATCGCCCTCACCGGCGCGGACGGGGCCACCGGAGAGCGGAGCATCCACGAGCTGCGCACCGTGCTCGGCCAGACGGCGGGCGATCTCGCCGATCCCGTCGATCCCGACGGTGCTGGTGAGGATCACGACAGCGCCATCGTCGAGGTGCGAAGCCAGCGCGGTGTCCCCGAACAGCAGGTCATCGAGCTGGGCACCGTTGCGGACCGCTACGAGCACGGCCTGCGCGCCGGCGACGGCATCCGCGGCAGAATCAGCAGCCTTCACGCCCTTTTCCGCGGCGAGGGCGATGCGCTCGGCCGCGATATCAAAGCCGCGCACCTCGAAGCGCTCCGCGAGACGGGTGGCCATCGGCAGGCCCATGGCGCCGAGACCGATGACGGCGACAGTGGATGTGGAAGTCATGTCTGTTCCTTCAGTTCGTTGTGGCGCAATGAGCGTCAGCAGGTTGTGCGCGGTGCGCGTCAGTTGGCGTCGGCGAGCGTGGCAACGACGCGGGCCAACGAGTCCGGCTCGCCGACATTGCCGGCGAACACGATGTAGGGGATGCCGACGGCAGGGCCGGTCTGCGGCTGCCACAGCGAGACGATGCCGGGCAGCATCGGGCCGAGCACGGTGGCACGGCGAATCTCGAGCGCTTCGCTGGCGACGTCGCTAGAGGTAATGCCGCCCTTCGCGATCACGAACCGCGGCGGGGCGATCGCCAGCACACGACGCACGAGCTCGACGACACCGCTGGAGACCTTGCGGGCGATCTCGAGGCTCTCCTCGCCGGTTGCGCCGGTGACGAGTTCGCGAGTGGTGTGCACGATCACCGATCCGGATGCCAGGGCTTCGGCGACCGCGTTCGCCTGAGCGTCGAGGTACTGCTCGCGACGATCGTCGATGAGGCTGGGCACGTCGAGTTCGATCGTGGCGGTGTCCGGGCGCTGGCGGCGCAGTTCTTCGAGCTGCTGGGTGGTCAGCGGCACGTGGCTGCCGACGACGACGAGACCGCCGCGGTCGTAGGCGAACGGGATATCGGCGGCCTTCACGGGCTCGGCGATCTCCTGGCCGATGTGGGCGCGGACGTACGGCGGGCCGACGCGCAGCAACACCTCACGCTCGGGCAGCTGCTGCAGCGCGAGTGCGACGACGCGCATATCGGATTCTTCGACGACGTCGACCGCGACGACACAGCCGGCGGGCAGGTCCCGGAGGAAGGATGCCACGGCGTCGACGCCCGAGCGGATGATGCTGATCGTGAGCGCTGCGACCTGGTCGGCCGGGAAGCGGCCCTCGGTCTTCTCGGCGACCCAGTCCCGCAGGTTCGACGAGGAGAAACCGAAGGTGGCGTCAGCGGCGAATGGGGTCTCCCCGACCGGCGTCGCCTCACCGGCTGTGACCCAGTAGTGCACCGAGTCGACGGTGATACGACCGGCATCCGGGAAGGCGGGAACGAGCAGGGTGAGCTCGGGAGCACCACCGCCGTGAGCGACGATCTCAGCGGCGAGCACGTCGGTTTCGAGCGGGAAGTGACCGCGCAGGGTCGAGTCACCGCGCGAGACGAAGGTGACGCGACGGCCGGATTCGGATGCTGCGGCGAGCGCGACCGCGACGACCTCGCGGTTGCGCTGGGCTGCGGATTCCTCGTCGAGGGAGCGCGTGTTGGTGAGCACGTAGACGGCCGGGGCGCCGGTGGCGAATGCGCCGGCGAGGTCTTCGTGCTCCCAGCGGGTGAGCACCGGGAGGTTCGCGACCGACTGGGTTCCGGTGGGGTCATCGTCCAGGACGACGAGGACACCCTGCGGATCAAGCGCTGCGCGCACCTCGGCGGCGTCGATCTCGACGGGGGCCGGCAGTGGGGCGAGAAGCGCATCGATATGCACGGGAACTCCTTCGTTCAGAGGGGGTTGTCAGCGAATCTCAGAGGGTTATCCGATATCAGATAACGAGGGTACGCCTAAACTCGCGCCCTGGCAAGCGGACTACTCGCCGAGCACGTAGTGCAGCAGGTCGTCACGGGTCTGGCGCATGTGACTGGCCATGGCCTCACGTGCCGCTGACCCGGATCGCGTGCGCATCGCCTCGAGCACCGCGGCGTGCTCGGCGATCGCGTGCTCACGAATCTCCAGCACGGCACTGGTCTCACTGCGGGAGTCCTGCAGGATCGCGGTGAGCGGACGCACGGATGCCACCAGAATCCGGTTGTCGGCGGCGGCGAAGATCACGTCGTGAAACGCCAGGTCGGCATCCACGAACCCGGGGACATCGCCGTTCGCGTGCGCGGAGCGCATCTCCTCGAGCAGTTCCTCGAGCCGTTCGATGTGCTCATCGGTGCAGCGGGGAGCTGCGAGCTCGGCGGCTCCTGTCTCGAACATGACGCGCATGTCGATGAGGTCTAGGGACGAGCGACGCCGCGCTCCCCCACTGCGGGAGAAGCGGACGACGGCCTCGAGCCCGGTCCACTCGTCGACCGGTGCGACGCGGTGGCGGCTGCCGGGAACGGGGACGATGACGCCCTGCGCCTGCAGCAGACGGACGCCCTCGCGCAGGGTGAGCCGTGAGACGCCGAGGAGAGCGGCGAGATCGGCCTCGGCCGGAAGGGTCTCTCCGGCCTCGAGTCGCCCGGCGATGATCTCATCCAGCAACCCGTCCACGACGGACTGCGTGCGGGAGACTCGTTCGGGTTTCATAGCACAACGGTAGCGCGCCGGCGGGCGGGGCGCCTTCCCGAGCGCCGCGACTCACCAGGTGGCGCGTGTGGCCGCATCCCGGCGCTGCGCGCGGCAACAAGCGCCACCTCCCATCGGTACCACCCCGCGCAACCCCGCGCACGCCCGCGCCAGGTGTCGCAAACGGCCGCATCCCGGCGCTGCGCGCGGCAACAAGCGCCACCTCCCGCGGCGGCACCCGCGGCGGCACACTCACCCGATCCGGATCAGCTTCTTGTTGACGAACTCATCGGCGGCCAGCATCCCGAGCTCGCGCGACGTGCCGCTGCGCTTGACTCCGCCGAACGGCAGCTCCGGACTATCTGCGAGCACGAGGTTGACGTAGACCATGCCCGCCTCGATCCCGTCGGCGACGCGCTCGGCCTGCGCGGCATCCGTGGTGAACACGTACGACCCCAGCCCGAAGGGCGTGTCGTTCGCGATCGCAACGGCCTCTTCCTCCCCCGCCGCCCGGTACACGACCGCTGCCGGGCCGAACAGCTCCTCGCGGTACACATCCATGTCGGCTGTGACATCGGCGAGCACGGTCGGTGCGAAGAAGGCCCCGTCCCGCGTGCCGCCGGTCAGCAGCGTCGCCCCCTGCGACACCGCGCCATCGATCTGCGCCTGCAGTCGTTCCGCCGCAGCCAGCGATGACAGCGGTCCGAGCACGGTCTCCTCAGCGGTCGGATCCTCAGCGCTCACCGCCGCGAGCGCGGCGACGAACTTCGACACGAACTCCTCGTACAGCCCGTCGACGATGATGAAGCGCTTGGCTCCGTTGCAGGACTGACCGTTGTTGTCCAGGCGCGCATCGACGGCCGCTTGCACGACCGCATCCAGGTCATCCGTCGACAGCAGCAGGAACGGGTCGGACCCGCCCAGCTCCAGCGCGACCTTCTTCAGGTGGCGACCGGCGACCTCGGCGACCTCGGAGCCCGCACGTTCGGACCCGGTGAGCGACACCCCGCGCACCCGCGGATCGGCGATGATCGTCGCTGCCTGCTCGTTGCTCGCGTACACGTTGATGTACGCGCCGTCTGGCAGCCCGGCATCCCGGTAGATCGCCTCCAGTGCTGCCGACGATTCCGGACACTGGGAGGCGTGCTTGAGGATGATCGTGTTGCCGACGGCGAGATTGGGAGCAGCAAACCGCGCCACCTGGTAGGCCGGGAAATTCCACGGCATGATCCCCAGCAGCGCGCCCAGCGCCGCACGCCGGATGACAGCGGTGCCCTCACCGAGAATATTCAGCGGCTGATCGTCGGTGATCTGCCCGATGTTGTCGGCATAGAACTCGATGATGTCCGCGGCGAACTCGACCTCGCCGACGGCGGCAGCGATCGGCTTGCCCATCTCGCGCACGATGATCGCGGCGAGCTCGTCGGTCCGTTCGCGGTGCAGCTGCGCGATGCGGCGGATCACGGCAGCGCGATCGGCCGGCGCCGTGGCCGACCAGGTGGATGCTGCGCGATGCGCCCGTGCGACAGCATCCTCGATCTGGGCGTCGGTGAACGTGTCATACGTCGCCAGCATCTCGCCGGTCGCGGGGTTGGTGACAGAGTAAGCGGTCATCATCGTCCTCTCGTTGTCTGCGGATTCAGCTGACGGGGGTCAGCTGTTCGGGATCAGGGTGTACTTCGTGGAGAGGTACTCGTGGATGCCCTCGAGCCCACCCTCGCGGCCGATGCCGGACTGTTTGACGCCGCCGAAGGGGGCTGCCGCGTTCGAGACGACTCCGACGTTGAGGCCCATCATGCCGGTCTCGAGTGCGTCGATCATCCGGTGTCCGCGGGCGAGGTCCTCGGTGAACACGTAGGACACCAGACCGTACTCGGTGGCATTAGCCAGGCGAACGCCCTCCTCCTCGGTATCGAAGGTGGCGATGGCGAGCACCGGCCCGAAGATCTCCTCGCGCAGGATGTCACTGCCCGCGGCCACATCGGCGATGACCGTGGGTTCGAAGAAAGTGCCTTCGCCGTCGATCGCACTGCCACCGGCGAGAACGCGCGCACCACGGCCGACGGCATCGTCGACGAGCGCACCGGCCTTGGCGACAGCATCCGCGTCGATCAGCGGGCCGATCGTGACGGCATCGTCGGTGCCGCGTCCGACCTTCATCTCCTTGACGCGAGCAGCGACCCGGTCGGCGAAGTCCGCCGCGACCGAGGAGTGCACGATGAAACGGTTCGCTGCCGTGCAGGCCTGGCCGATGTTGCGGAATTTTGCGAGCATCGCGCCGTCGACGGCCTTGTCGAGGTCGGCATCGTCAAACACGACGAACGGCGCGTTGCCGCCGAGCTCCATCGACACGCGCAGCACCCCGTCCGCGGCCTGGGCGATGAGTTTTCGCCCTACCTCGGTGGAGCCGGTGAACGAAAGCTTCCGCAGCCGCGGATCGGCGATAATCGGCGCCGACAGCTTCGACGACGACGAGGTCTGCACAACGTTGACGACGCCCTTCGGGAGCCCGGCCTGTTCGAGCAGTTTCGTGAAGAAAATTGTCGTCAAGGGCGTGAGCGCTGCGGGTTTGATCACGACCGTGCAGCCAGCCGCGAGCGCCGGGGCGATCTTGCGGGTCGCCATCGCGAACGGAAAGTTCCACGGCGTGATGAAGAACGACGGCCCGACCGGACGCTGCGACACGATCATCGTTCCGGTGCCCTCGGGGTTCTGCCCGTACCGGCCGGCGATGCGCACGGCCTCTTCGCTGAACCAGCGCAGGAACTCACCGCCGTAGCCGACCTCACCGCGCGCTTCGGCGAGGGGCTTGCCCATCTCGAGCGTCATCAGCAGGGCGAGGTCTTCTTTGTGCTGCTGCACGAGGTCGAATGCGCGGCGCAGAATGTCGCTGCGCTCGCGCGGGGCTGTGGCGGCCCAACCCTCTTGGGCGGCGACTGCCGCGTCGAGCGCCAGGGTGCCGTCCTCGGGGCTCGCGTCGGCGATCGATGCGAGCACCGCACCGGTTGCCGGGTCGTTGACGTCGAAGGTGCGCCCGCCGGTGGCATCCCGCCATTCACCGCCGATGAACAGGCCAGTCGGGATGCTGTCGAGCAGAGCGCGCTCGTCGGATGCAGTGGTCATGGTCGTCTCCTTCAGGATCGGGGTGTCCGCGATGCTGAAGACGACGCGTGCAATCGAGCCACGGTGCCGCCCTTCCGTATCAGCGGTGATGCCGGAGAAGCATCGGCCGTGATCCGAATCCCCCGATACGAATCACGGCCGACGGTTCTATTGTGCCGCGAGTGCGGCGGTCAGAATGTCAATGCCCTCGTTCAGCAGTGCGTCGCCGATCGACAGCGGAGGCAGAAAACGGATGATATTGCCGAAGGTTCCGCAGGTGAGGATGATCACTCCCTGGGCGATGCAGGCCCGGGCGACCGCGGCCGTGAGCGCAGCATCCGGTGCTCCGGTCTGCGGATCGACGAACTCGACGGCGATCATCGCGCCATGCCCGCGGATGTCTCCGATCCGGGCATCCTGCGCCTGGATCGCGGTGAGCCGACCCTTCAGCAGCGCGCCGATCTGCTGTGCGCGCTCGATGACCCCGTCGTTCTCGAAGATGTCGATGGCGGCGAGCGCCGCGGCGCAGGCGATGGGGTTGCCGCCGTAGGTTCCGCCGAGACCACCCGGGTGGGAGGCATCCATGATCTCGGCGCGTCCGGTGACGGCGGCGAGCGGGAGGCCCGCGGCGATGCCCTTCGCGGTGGTGACGAGGTCGGGTTCGATGCCGAAGATCTCGCTGGCGAACATCCGGCCGGTGCGGGCGAATCCGGTCTGCACCTCGTCGGCGATGAAGACGATGCCGTTCGCGCGGCACCAGTCCTGGATCCTGTTCAGGAAGCCGTCGGCCGGGACGATGAATCCGCCCTCGCCCTGGATGGGTTCGATGATGACGGCGGCGAGGTTGTCGGCGCCGACCTGCTTCTCGAGCTGCGTGATCGCCCGCTCAGCGGCTTGCGGTCCGGTCAGTCCGTCGCGGAACGGATACGACATCGGCGCACGGTAGATCTCGGGGGCGAAGGGGCCAAAACCGCTCTTGTACGGCATCGCCTTCGCCGTGAGCGCCATGGTGAGGTTCGTGCGGCCGTGATAGCCGTGGTCGAAGGCTGCGACGGCCGCGCGACCGGTGTATTTACGGGCGATCTTGATCGCGTTCTCGACGGCTTCAGCGCCGGAGTTGAACAGCGCGGTCTTCTTCGCGAAGGCACCGGGGGTGAGCCTGTTCAGCGCCTCGGCGACCGCGATGTACGACTCGTACGGCGAGATCATGAAGCAGGTGTGCGTGAACTGCGCGGCTTGGGCGGCGATCGCGGCGGCGACCTTCGGATGCGCGTTGCCAACGCTGGTCACGGCGATGCCGCTGCCGAGGTCGATGAGGGCGTTGCCGTCGGCGTCCACGACGATTCCTCCGCCGGCTGCCACCGCGGCGACCGGGACGGTGTGGCCGACGCCGGAGGGCACAGCATCCGCTTTTCTGGCGAGGATCTCGGCAGATCGCGGACCGGGCAACTCCGTGACCAGCCGGCGTTGCTGTGGCAGGTCGGGTCCACCGAGGGGGATCTGCGTGGCTGGCATGAGGCTCATGCTCGTGAGCGTAGGCCGAAGCCCTGCCCCACGCACTCGCCGGACTGTACAATCTGAGCTATCTACTCGCCAGTACGTATAACGAGTGCTCAGAACGGATGCCGTGGACCAGCCATCACTACGCGCGCTGCTCGGTCGTCGCGACCTCGGGTTGCAACTGGTCTCCGAGGCGCTACCCCCGGAGGCGCTGGACCGACCGCTGCGCTGGGTGCACTCCTCTGATCTCGCCGATCCGACGCCGTTTCTGGCGGATGATCTGGCGCTACTGACCACGGGGAGTCAGCTAGACGGCCCGGTCACAGCATCCGTATATGTCGCGCAGCTGAGCGCGCGCGGAGTCGTCGGGCTCGGATTCGGCACCGGAGTCCGCCACCCCGAGGTTCCCGCCGATCTGGTCGCCGCATGCACTGCTTCAGGACTGCCGCTGTTCGAGGTGCCGTACCGTACACCGTTCATCGCCGTCGCCCGGGCGCACGCCGAGGCCATCGCCGCCCAGGCGTACGCCCGACGAAGCTGGGCGCTGGACACGCAGCGCGCCCTGGCCGTGGCCGCTCTTCGCCGACACGGACTGGCGGCGATCATCAGCGAGCTCGGCCGACGTCTCGGCGCCTGGGTGGCGATGTTCGATGCCTCCGGCACGCTCACCTTCGAGCATCCGCCCGGTGGGATTGCGGCCGCGACCCGAGAGGTTGTCGCAGCTCAGGTCGCGGAGGTGCTCACCCGGGGCGCCGAGACCGGAAGGTCAATCGTGGTCGACGAGCAGACGATGCAGCTGTTCACGCTCGGCCGGCGGCACGGGCTGCGCGGCGTCATTGCGATCGCCGCGCCTGCGCTGGATGCCGAGGCACGCGCCGTCGTGACATCGGTCATCGCCATGGCGGGGCTCGCACTCGAGCAGAACGATCAGTTCGTCAGCGAACGTCGCCGTTTGCACACGCAGCTGCTGCGTTCGCTCCTGCTCGATGACGCGACGCTGGCTCAGCGCGTGCTGTCGTCGCTGCCGACCGGACAGATCATCGTGGCGGTGGCGGTGGATGCCCTCCCCGAAGCCCTGGAGGAGTGGTGGGAGCGACGGCGCGCAGAGCGCGGGTCACGGTCGTTCCTCGCGTCAGCGGATGAGGGCGTGGTGATCTGTCTGCCGGCGGCGGATGCCGTGCTGCTCGATGAAGCTGCCGAGCGCTTCGGCATCCGCATCGGGGTGTCGGATTCGGCCTCGTACGCGGAGTTCTCCCGTGCGCATGCGCAGGCACTCAGTGCGCTGCGGCGCGGGGCGGGTGCGGGCGGTGCGGGCGGCGCCGCGGGGGCTGCCGGGGCCGCCGGGGCCGCGGGTGGCTACGGGGCGATCCGCTTCGCCGATGCAGTGGAATCCGGCATCCTGTCCGCCCTCACCACCGATGATGCGCGCCTGATCGCGCAGTCCCGGCTCGCGCCGCTGCGCGATCGCGATGCCGATCACGACGCAGATCTCGAGCAGTCGCTGCGCGTCTGGCTGGAGCATGACGCCCGGTTCGAAGCCGCTGCTGCAGCCCTGGGCATCCATCGCCACACGCTGCGCTCGCGCGTAGCGCAGGCATCCAAGCTGCTGGGAATGGACCTGAGCACCTTCCCCGCGCGCGCCGAGCTGTGGGCGCTGCTACAGGCTTCCCGCGCCTGATCCGCGGCGGGCGGGGCGGTGTAGCCACGAGAAATGCTTTCCCGCATGAAACAGGCCTTCACAACCCCTGTCTCATGCTGCAAACCATTTCTCGCGGCGGGCAACGCGCTACCGCGGCGCGTGCGCCTCCAAGAATTCGTACACATCCGTCGTGTCCACCCCGGGAAACGCACCGGTCGGCAGCGTCGCGAGCAGCGTGCGCGGAGTCTTCACGTTCGGCCAGGAGTGCTCGCGCCAGCGCTCCTCCAGGTCGGCGGGCGCGCGGCGGCAGCAGGCCTCGACGGAGTGGTTCGACACGCCCCGGTTGGTGGTGTCGCGTCCGACGAACCAGCGGGTGTCGTCGAAGCGCACGCCGACGCTGACCGAGTGCAGCCCCTCGCTGGATGCCTCGACGCGCGCCGTGCACCAGTAGGTGCCGTTCCCGGTATCGGTGTACTGGTAGTACGGGTTGAAGCGGTCATCCTCGTCGAACACGACGCGGCTGGTCCAGCGGCGGCAGCACATCTGCCCCTCGATGGCCCCAAGCCGGTCGGTGGGGAAGTTCACGTCGTCGTTCTCATACGCCTTCGTGATCGTGCCCGACTCGTGCACCTTGAGGAAGTGCACCGAAATGTCGAGGTGCTCGGTGGCGAGGTTCGTGAAGCGGTGCGCTGCCGTCTCGTACGAGACCGAATAGGCATCCCGGAGGTCTTCGATCGAGATGGCTCGGCGCTGCTTGGCATCCTTCAACGCCGGCGCGACATGCGCTTCGGGCATGAGCAACGCGCCGGTGAGGTAGTTCGTCTCCACCCGCTGGCGCAGGAACTCGGCATAGCTGCGCGGCTCGGCGTGTCCCAGCATCCGCGATGACAGCGCCTGCAGCACGGCGGTGCGCGCATCGCCCTTCGCGGGCACCCGGCTGGACAGATAAAGCCGCCCATTGGCGAGGTCGGCGACACTGCGCGTGGTCTGCGGCAGGTCCGGCGCGTAGTGCAGGGTGAAGCCCAGATACGCCGCGATCTCGGATGCTGTGCGCTGAGTGAGCGGACCTCCGGGGTGGCGCACCGCTGCAAGAATCTCACCCGCCGTGGCCTCGAGGTCTGCGAAGTAGTTGTTCTGGCTGCGCATGAGGTGGCGCAGTTCCACGTTCGCGCGGCGCGCTTCTTCGGGAGTCGCCGCACGCTCGTCCTTCAGCCGGTCGATTTCGCTGTGCAGCGCGAGCAGGGCTTTCAGGGCATCCGTCGGCACGGTCTTGCCGATGCGGAAGGGCTCGATGCCGAGTGCGCGGAACGTCTGCCCCTTCATCGCACGCTCCAGCGCGATCTCGACCGCGCTGCGCTCGTCCAGCGGCTCGCCCTCGAGCAGCGCGTCGATTCCGACTCCGAGCGCCCGCGCGATGGCCTGCAGCAGCGTGAGCTTCGGCTCGCGTTTGCCGGTCTCGATCATCGATAACTGGCTCGGCGCCCGGTCGACGGCAGATGCTAGATCCTCCAGCGTCATCGCGCGGGCAGTGCGCAGTTGCCGGATGCGACGCCCGATCGTGAGCGCGTCGGTGTCGTCCTCGGTGAGAGCGGATGCTGAGCCCGGAGAAGCGGTCATGGGGCCGATTCTGTCACGAAAGCAGAAATTTCTGGATTCTTCTCTACGTAATTGGTCGTTTGAGCGTGTGAAGTTCACTCAGAGTGGATGCCAAGCCACCGATCAACGTCGACTCAGGGAGACAGAATGACCATCCACGCAACTCCAGGACAGCCGCCCCTTCGTGCCGGAGACCAGACGCAGACCGCCGCCGAGCTGCAGGAGATCTGGGACACCGATCCCCGCTGGGATGGCATCGAGCGCACCTACACGGCAGAGGATGTCGTCCGCATCCGCGGTTCCGTCCGCGAATCCTCCACGCTCGCCCACCGCGGCGCCGAGAACCTCTGGAACCTCATCAATACCGAGGACTACGTCCGGGCGCTCGGCGCCTACACCGGTGGCCAGGCCGTTCAGCAGGTTCGCGCAGGGCTCAAGGCCATCTACCTCTCCGGCTGGCAGGTCGCCGCTGACGGCAACCTGGCCGGTCAGACCTACCCGGACCAGTCGCTGTACCCGGCGAACTCCGTTCCCGCCGTCGTGCGCCGCATCAACAATGCGCTGCTGCGTCAGGACCAGCTCGAGCACGCCGAGGGCACCATCACCCAGGACTGGCTGGCACCGATCGTCGCCGATGCTGAGGCCGGCTTCGGCGGTCCGTTGAACGCCTACGAACTGGCATCCTCGCTGATCCAGGCCGGTGCCGCCGGCATCCACTGGGAAGACCAGCTCGCCAGCGAGAAGAAGTGCGGCCACCTCGGCGGCAAGGTGCTCGTGCCGACCCAGCAGCACATTCGCACGCTGAACGCCGCGCGTCTGGCGGCCGACGTCGCCGGCGTTCCGACCGTCATCATCGCCCGAACGGACGCTCTCGCCGCAGACCTCCTCACCAGCGACATCGACGAGCGCGACCAGGAATTCACCACCGGCGAGCGCACCCCCGAGGGCTTCTACCGGGTTCGCGCGGGCCTCGACTCGGTCATCAGCCGCGGTCTGGCCTTCGCTCCGTACGCCGACCTCATCTGGGTGGAGACGGGTGAACCCGACATCGAGCTCGCCCGCGAGTTCGCCGCGGCGATCCACGCAGAGTTCCCCGGCAAGCTGCTGGCCTACAACTGCTCTCCGAGCTTCAACTGGAAGAGCCACCTGTCCGACGAGCAGATCGCGACGTTCCAGCAGGAACTGGCTGACCTGGGCTACAAGTTCCAGTTCATCACCCTGGCCGGCTTCCACGCCGTGAACCACTCGATGTTCGAGCTCGCCCGCGGCTACGCGGACCGCGCCATGAGCGCATACGTCGAGCTGCAGGAAGCAGAATTCGCCGCCGAAGCACACGGCTACACCGCCACCAAGCACCAGCGCGAAGCGGGTACCGGCTACTTCGACGTCATCTCCACAGCGCTCAACCCCGACAGCGCGACACTCGCTCTCGCCGGCTCAACCGAAGCCGCGCAGTTCCACTAACCGCTCATGTCTCAGAAGATGCGGGTCACCACCGCCCGCACCCGCATCTTCTGAGACACCCCCATCTCCGCGTTACAGAAAGTGCCGCCCCACGCCTGGCATACCCGCATCTTCTGAGACGCACTCCACGAAAAGGATTCCGATCATGACCACTCCCACCGCTCCCCCGACCACCGCTCCCACGCAGACGATCAAGCAGGGCCCGACCCTGGAGGTCACGGGCCCGCTGTACGACCGGTTCGACGAGATCCTCACTCCCGAGGCGCTCGCCTTCCTCACCGAGCTGCACCACCGCTTCGCGGCTCGCCGCCACGACCGGCTCGCCGACCGCATGCGCCGCCGCTTCGAGATCGGCAACGGCCACGACCCGCGGTTCCGCGACGACACTCGCCACATCCGCGAGGACGCTGCGTGGCAGGTCGCCGGTGCGGGCCCCGGCCTGGAAGACCGCCGCGTGGAGATCACCGGCCCGACGGACCCGAAAATGACCATCAATGCGTTGAACTCCGGCGCACGGGTCTGGCTCGCCGACCAGGAGGATGCTACGAGCCCCACCTGGCACAACGTCATCGGCGGGCAACTGTCGCTGCGCGATGCGATCCGCGGTGAGCTCTCCTTCACCTCACCCGAAGGCAAGCGCTACGAGGTCACCGCCGAGCAGACGCCGACGATCGTGATGCGTCCGCGCGGCTGGCACCTGACCGAGAAGCACCTGAACTTCATCGATCGCACCGGCCGCAGCATGGCAGCATCCGGATCTCTGACCGATTTCGGTCTCTACTTCCTGCACAACGCGAAGGCGCTGATCTCCTCGGGCCGCGGCCCGTACTTCTACATCGCCAAGCTCGAATCCAGCGAAGAGGCCCGGCTCTGGGACGACGTCTTCACGTTCGCGGAGGAGTACGTCGGCATCCCGCACGGCACGATCCGCGCGACCGTGCTGATCGAGACACTGCCTGCAGCGTTCGAGATGGACGAGATCCTGTACGAGCTGCGCGATCACTGCGCGGGCCTGAACGCCGGACGCTGGGACTACATCTTCTCGATCATCAAGAACTACCGCGGCCGCGGCGCGCGTTTCGTGCTGCCCGATCGCAGCGAGGTCACGATGACGGTGCCGTTCATGCGTGCGTACACCGAGCTGCTGGTGAAGACCTGCCACCGGCGCGGAGCCTTCGCGATCGGCGGCATGAGCGCATCGATCCCGAGCCGTCGAGACCCCGAGGTCACTGCGATCGCGCTGGAGAAGGTTGCCGCAGACAAGAAGCGTGAGGCGAACGACGGCTTCGACGGCACGTGGGTGGCGCACCCCGATCTGATTCCGACCGCGCAGGCGGAGTTCGATGCCGTGCTGGGCGATCGTGCGAATCAGGTCGACCGGCAGCGCGACGATGTTCACGTGACCGCCGAGGATCTGCTGAACCTGCAGATCGGGCGTCCGATCACCGCTCAGGGCGTGCGCGACAACGTCTCGGTCGGCATCCGCTACATCGAGGCGTGGATTCGTGGGCTCGGCGCCGTGGCGATTGACAATCTGATGGAGGATGCCGCGACCGCAGAGATCTCGCGCTCGCAGGTGTGGCAGTGGATCCACCAGGACCGCACGACGGAGAACGGCACCCGCATCACGCCCGAGTACGTCGAAGGGCTGATCGCCGAGGTCCTGGCGGAGGTTCCGCGCTCCAAGTCCGATCGCTTCGAGGATGCTGCGGAGGTGTTCCGCGAGGTGTCGCTGGGTACGGAGTTCCCCGCGTTCCTGACGCTGTCGGCGTACTCGAAGTTCTTGGTCGAAGAGGGCTGAGCCGCGAAACAGGCCTAACTGCATGAGAAAGGTCCTGCCAGCACGTGTTTCGTGCAGCAGGACCTTTCTCGCGCGTTCGGCTCGCGCGCTCGGCTCGCGCGTTCGGCTCGCGCGCTCGGCTCGCGCGCTCGGCTCGTGCGCTCGACTCGTGCGTTCGGCTCGCGCGTTCGGCTCGCGCGTTCGGCTCAGACTTCGCCGGCAGCCACCGTCTCGGCGAGCGCGTGCACGCGCACCAGGTGGTGGGCGCCGTAGAAATCTGCATCGGTGAGGCGCGCAGCATCCGATTCCTCCACAGCCGCGTGCCCGACCACGGCGACCACGGCGAGCGCATGCATCCAGCCACCGGCGAGCGTGCCGAGCAGCATCAGATACGGGACACTCGCCGCATACGCATCGCGCGGCGCATCCGCGAAGCCCAGCACAGCCTCCGTCGCCTGACGCGCAGCCACAACTGCCCGCTCGAGCCGGTCGGCCGCCCGCGTTCCGACGCCCGAATCACCCGTGCGCAGCGCCGTCACGGTCTCCTCCATCTGCTCGAACAGCGCCGCAACGGTCGCGCCCTGATCGCGCAGCACCTTGCGTCCGATGAGGTCGTTCGCCTGGATCGCGGTGGTGCCCTCGTAGATCGGCACGATACGGGCGTCACGGTAGTGCTGGGCGGCGCCGGTTTCTTCGATGAATCCCATCCCGCCGTACACCTGGATGCCATCACTCGTCACCCGCAGCGCCTCTTCGCTCGCCCACCCCTTGAGGATGGGCACGAACAGCTCGGCCATCCGCAGCACGTCGGCGTCGGCATCCGCCCGATCGAACAGGTCGCCGACGAACACCGACAGCGCCCGCATCGCGAACACCTGGCTCGACATGGAGTGCAGGATGCGCCGGACATCCGGATGCTCGGCGATCGGCGTCCCCGCGGGACGATCGAGCACGCGCCCCTGCATGCGTCCCGCGGCATATTCAGCGGCGCCCTGGTATGAGCGATCGGCGATGCCGGTCGCCTGGTGGCCCATGCCGACGCGGGCGGAGTTCATCATGACGAACATTCCGGCCAGGCCCCCGTGCAGCTCGCCGACGAGATAGCCGGTGGCCTCTTCGTAGGAGAGCACGCAGGTAGGGCTCGCGTGGATGCCAAGTTTGTGCTCGATCGCGACCGTCTCGATGCGGTTGCGCTCCCCCAGTGAACCGTCCGGTTCGACCATGAGGCGCGGTGCGACGAACAGTGAGAGTCCGCGGGCTCCGTCCGGGGCATCCGGCGTGCGCGCGAGAACAAGGTGCACGATGTTGTCGGCGATGTCGTGGTCGCCCCACGTGATGAAGATCTTCTGCCCGCTGATCGACCAGGTGCCGTCTTCGCGCGGGGTCGCCATCGTGCGGATCGCGCCGAGATCGGTGCCCGCCTCCGGCTCGGTGAGGTTCATGGTGCCGGTCCACTCGCCGCTGACGAGTTTGGTCAGGTAGGTCTCACGCAGTTCTTCGGATGCTGCGGCATCGAGCGCATGGATGGCACCGGCTCCCAGCATCCAGCACAGCGCGAAGGCCGCGTTGGAGGCGTTCCAGATCTCGCCGAGTCCGGCAGCAACTGAGCCGGGGAGTCCGTCACCACCGGCGGATTCCGGAGCGGTGGCGCCCACCCATCCGGCCTCGACCAGTGCCTGGTATGCGGCGGCGAAGCCTTCGGGCAGCCGCACCTGACCGTCGACGAGTTGTGCGCCGACCTGGTCGCCGGTGCGGTCCAGAGGTGCGAGTACTTCGGCAGCGAACTCGCCGGCGCCCGCGATGATCTCGACGGCGTCCTCGGCACTGAGTGCGCCTTCGGAGGCCGCGGCGACGATGTCACGGCCGAAGGCCTCGCTGTAGAGGAAGGCATAGTCCGCGACGGGCGGGATGTAGGCAGCAGTCATCGTCAGCTCCAATTGATAGACACTCAGGCTCACTCTATCTGAGACCGAGTTTCACGGCTAGAGGGTGTCACCGTCACCTGTGGATAACTCCGATCCGACGCCCGCGCTCTCGATAACCTGCTGCGCATGGACGATCCTCCCCGCCGCGATTCCTCCGGCCCCGAACCTGATGCCGCTGCTGCTGGCGATGCAGCCGGTGCCGGCGATGTCGGCGATGTCGGCGATGTCGGCGGCGCCGCTGGTGCAGCCGATGCCGCCGATGCCGCCGTCGCTGCCGCCGCCGCCGATGCCACCGCCGCCGATGCCACCGCCGATGCCGCCGATCGCGAACTCCCACCCGCGCTCGCACGTGCCCACACGGCGGAGCGGAGCAAACGCCGATCCGCCCCGCGCGGCTCGATCCGCGGAGCTGTCGCTCTCGCCCTGCTCGCGATAGCCGGTGTCCACTCGCTTCTGACTCTCGCCACACTGACGCTGCCTGTTCTGCTGTCGTGGGCCGCGCCGCCCGAAGCGTTCCTTCTGCTGACGGTGCCATGGTTCGCGTTCGTGTTCGGTTGGTGGCTGTTCGCGGCGATGTTCCTGCTCGGCCTCGGTCTAAGCATCCGCACACCGAGCCCGGCCCCGCAGCTCGTCTGGGCGGCGATCACGGCGATCTCGTTCACCGCGGCCGCCATTATTCTCGCCGGCGAGGGCCTGTTTCCGTGGCCGTTCGTGCCCGCGTTTCAGTGACGGGCGCGTCTAGGGCATGGCGGCCTTCCGACTACCGCGCGTCGGCGTTTCGTCACGGACGATGCCCGCGCGGCATCCTCCAGTTCCGGACTGCGACGCGGCCGAGTAGCATTTGAGGCGTGACTGAACGCGCCCCCCTCTCCCGCAAGCTGTCCGCCATTGCCGAATCGGCGACCCTGAAGGTCGACGCGAAGGCCAAGGCCCTCAAGGCCGCGGGCAAGCCCGTCATCTCTTATGCCGCGGGCGAGCCCGATTTCAACACCCCGCAGTTCATCGTGGATGCTGCAGCCACCGCCCTCGCGAACCCGGCGAACTACCGGTACACGCCGGCGGGCGGCCTCCCGGCGCTGCGCGAGGCGATTGCCGCCAAGACGCTGCGGGACTCGGGTCTCGAGGTCGCGGCGAGCCAGGTCATCGTCACCAACGGTGGCAAGCAGGCGGTGTACCAGGCGTTCCAGACCGTGGTGAATCCGGGCGATGAGGTGCTGCTACCGGCTCCGTACTGGACCACCTACCCCGAAGCGATCGCTCTGGCCGACGGCATCCCGGTGTCGGTTTTCGCCGGGGCCGACCAGGACTACAAGGTGACCGTCGAGCAGCTCGAGGCTGCACGCACCGAGCGCACCACCGCGCTGGTGTTCGTGTCGCCGTCGAACCCGACCGGCGCTGTGTACACGCTCGAAGAGACCCGCGCGATCGGCGAGTGGGCGGTTGAGCACGGCATCTGGGTCATCTCGGATGAGATCTACCAGAACCTCACCTACGAAGGAGTGAAGGCAACCTCGATTGTGGAGGCTGTTCCGGATGTCGCCGGCCAGACGATC
This sequence comes from Microbacterium wangyouchuni, assembly GCF_051546305.1. Lineage (NCBI taxonomy): Bacteria > Bacillati > Actinomycetota > Actinomycetes > Micrococcales > Microbacteriaceae > Microbacterium > Microbacterium wangyouchuni. Next base: position 14,352 of record NZ_JBPTMA010000013.1, on the reverse strand, counting down.
CTGGTCAACGGCGTCGCGAAGACCTATGCCATGACCGGTTGGCGGGTGGGCTGGATGGTGGGCCCGACCGATGCGATGAAGGTCGCCGGCAACCTGCAGTCACACCTGACCAGCAACGTGAACAACGTCGCGCAGCACGGGGCGATCGCCGCTCTGACGGGTCCGCAGACGGAGTCGGAGCAGTTCCGCGAGGCGTTTGATCGCCGCCGCCGCCTGATCGTGTCCGAACTGTCGAAGATCGATGGCGTGCGTGTGCCGAACCCGCTCGGCGCGTTCTACGTGTATCCGGATGTGCAGGGGCTGCTCGGCCGCACCTGGGGTGGCGTCACCCCGACCACGTCGCTGGAGCTGGCCGACCTGATCCTCGAGCAGGCCGAAGTGGCCGTGGTGCCGGGCGAGGCCTTCGGCCCCTCCGGCTACCTGCGTCTGTCGTACGCGCTGGGCGATGAGCAGCTCCTTGAGGGGATGCAGCGCCTGCAGCGCATGTTCGCCTAGCACTGCTCGCGCAGCGACTCACCACCTCGCGAATGAGTCACCACTTTCCGCACGAGTCACCACTGGCGAAGTGGTGACTCGCGGGGAAACCCACGACTCACGTTGCGGCGGCGAGTCGCGGAGCAGCGGCAGCGTCGCGGAGCGGCAGCAGCGGCAGCGCGGCGGCAGCAGCGGTAGCGGCAGCGGCAGCGGCAGCGCGATTCAGGCGGTGACCTGGTACCCGATCAGCCAACGGATGCCGTAGCGGTCAGTGACCTGGCCGTCGAAGTCGCCCCAGGGGCGCTGCTGCAGCGGATCGATTGCGGTGCCGCCATCCGACAGCTTCGTGAACCAGTCGTGCAGTACCTCGGGCTCAGCAGTGCCGAGCAGCGAGAAGCTCGCGCCGACGATGTGCACGGCGTCCTCGTCTCCGGCAGCATCCGCGGCAAACAGTTCAACGGTGCCCTGCAGCATGCCGTGGCCGATTGCATCTGCCGGGCCGTCCGTGCGCTGCGCATCTGCGTAGGTGTAGAGCACGAGCTCGCCACCGAACACACTTTGGTAGAAGCCGAGCGCCTCGGCCGCGTTGCCGGGGAAGAACAGGTACGGCACAAGTCCAGTCATCCTGCGAGCGTACTCCCCCGCCGCGCACTGCCCTTCCACGGCTCCGCCACCCGCCACCACCGCGCACAACTCCTGAACAATGGCCGGAAACACCCCGGAACCGGCCAGAATCAGGCCCGCAGCCACCAGTTCTCAGGAGTTATGCGCGAACCGGAGCAGGCAACGCCCCGCCGCGCACCGGCCAGCCACGGTTCCGCCACCCGCAACCACCGCGCACAACTCCTGAACAATGGCCGGAAACACCCCGGAACCGGCCAGAATCACGGCCGCAGCCACTAGTTCTCAGGAGTTATGCGCGGGGGAAATGAGAGGGAACGGGCAACAGCCCGGAACGGGCAACAGCCCGGAGGTCCAACCGCTACAGCTCCACGCCGATGAGCACCGGTTCCGGCTGCAGCAGCAGCCCGAACTCCGAATGCACGCGGGCCTGGATGTACCGGGCAAGCTCCGCCAGCTCCCCCGCCGTCGCACCGCCGCGGTTGGTCAACGCCAGCGCATGCTTGGTCGAGATCCCGGCACGTGAGCGCGGCAGCCTGAACCCCTTGGAAATTCCAGAGTTCTCGATCAGCCAGCCGGCACTGACCTTGACCTCGCTGCGCACAGCGGGCGCCGCAGGCACCTGGCCGTCGTAGGCCTCCAGCGGAATGACCGTGACCGTATCCAGGTCTGGGGCGACAGGCCACCGCGGGCACTCCGGCGGCAGCTGGTTCGCCACGGTCTCCGACACGATCAGGTTCTGGAAGAACGAACCGGCACTGCTGGTGTCAGCATCCGCATCGTCGAGCAGCATTCCCTTCGCTGCCCGGATGCGCAGAATCTCCGAGCGCACCCACGCCAGCGGAACAGCCTCGTCGCTGGTGAGTCCGAGCGCTCGACGCAGCTGTTCGCCGCGAACGACACGTCCGGCCGCGCCGACCTCCGCCAAATCAAGCGTCACCGAGAGGATGACCGCATGCCGCAGCGGCACGCTGTCGTAGTGGTGTTTGAGCACCGACGTGCGAAAACCGAGTCCGAGCTCCGACGCCGGAACCGTCGACACCTCACCGGTCGATTCGTCGATGAGCTCGACTTCGACCAGCGTCTCCTGAATCTCCTGCCCGTACGCCCCGATGTTCTGCACCGGCGCAGCACCGACCGTCCCGGGAATCCCGCTCATCGCCTCGATACCGGCGAGCCCCTGCTCGACCGTGTAGGCGACGAGGTCATCCCAGTTGTGTCCGGCCTGCACGCGCACGCGCATACGCCCCGGATGCGGCGACGGGATCAACGAGATCCCCGTGGTCAGCACACGGATGACGGTGCCCTCGAACGGCTCGTCACCGACGAACAGGTTCGACCCGCCGCCGAGCACGAACCACTCCTCGTGCCGCGCCCACACTTCACGCAGCGCTTCAATCAGCGACGCGGTTGTGGTGGCATCCAGCATCCGCTCGGGGGCGGCGCCGGTGCGCAGGGTTGTCAGCTGCGAGAGCGGGATCGGCGTCGTCATAGCGCGACGCGCAGCTGCGCTTTGACCAGCACGGTGGTGTCGGCGGCTTTCACGGTGAGGTCGATGCGTGCGGTCTCGGCATCCACGGCGCCGATCTTGGCGAGCACGGATACGTCCGCGCCGTCGGTGGGATCGACGACGACCGGGCGGGTGAAGCGCACGCCGTAGTCGGTGATCTTCGCGACGTCACCGAGAGCTGCGACGACGACAGATGAGGCGAGTCCCATCGTGAGCATGCCGTGCGCGAGCACGCCGGGCAGGCCCACGGATTCCGCAACATCGTCGCGGTAGTGGATGGGGTTGAAGTCTCCGGATGCTCCGGCATAGCGCACCAGCGACTCACGAGTCAGGTGCACGGTGCGCTCAGCGATCACATCACCGACAGAGAGAGTAGAGAGGTTCATGCTGCGTCCTCCTCGTCCGAGCCGACCAGCAGCACGCTCGTCGCAGTGACGACGAGGTCGCCGCCGGCATCCGTGATCGCAGCTTCACTGGTGATCATCGCGTTTCCTGCCATCATTCGGATGCCGGTGACCTTCAGCCGTCCGGTGAGCTCGTCGCCCGCGACGATCGGCCGCGTGTAGGCGAAGCGCTGTTCGGCGTGGATGGTTCGGGCCAGCACGATTCCGGAGTCGGGTTCGGCGAGCAGCTGCTGCAGCGTGAGGTCTTGGACGACCATCGCGAAGGTGGGCGGCGCCACGACATCCGCGTAGCCGAGAGCGCGTGCGGCCTCGACGTCGGTGTGCAGCGGGGCGTCGGCGAAGACGGCGCGAGAAAACTCGCGTACCTTCTCACGGCCGACCAGGTACGGCGGTGTCGGCGGGAATTCCCGGCCGACCAGTTCGGAGTTCACAGACACCCATCGAGTCTACCGAGTGGATGCCTCGGCCTCAGCGCGGCGTCCGTTCGATGCGCCGCACGCTTCGGCGGAGAAAGCAGCCGTGGGCGGCCATCCGTGCTGGAATCCTCCGCCCAAACGCGCGAACTCCTCCCGAACGCGCGAACTCCTCCCGAACGCGCGGCTTCCGCTGCGAACGCACGCTCAGGCGGAAAACGCAGCCTTGGGAGGCCATCTGTGCTGGAATCCTCCGCCCAAACGTGCGAACTCCTCCCGAGGCTGCGGCCAGCCTCAGCGTCGCGTCCGGTTAATGCGCCGCACGCTTCGGCGGAGAAAGCAGCCTTGGGAGGCCATCCGTGCTGGAATCCTCCGCCCAAACGTGCGAACTCCTCCCGAACGCGCGGCCTCCGCCCGAGGCTGCGAACGCGCCCCAGCCCAGCCCCAGCCCCAGCCCCAGCCCAGCCTCAGCGTCGGCGCCCGCGAATGGCCTTGATGGTCATCTGTACGGCGATGGCTGCAATGTATCCGACAAAGAGCATGTTGCCGGCGAAGGGGTCGAGCAGGGTCGCGAGCCACGCGCCGAGGGCTGTCATAGTGCAGGCGGAGAGCCCGATGATTCCGGCGGCGAGCAGGTCGACGTTGCGGTGGCGAAGGTTGCCGATGGTCCCCGAGATCGCGGTCGGAATCATCATCATCAGGCTCGTGCCCTTGGCTTCGAGGTCACTGGTGCCGAAGACCAGCATCAGCACCGGCACGATGATCACGCCGCCGCCGACGCCGATGAGTCCGGCGATGACACCGGTGCAGACGCCGACTGCGGCCAGGCCCACGCCATTGATCCAGCCGAGTTCGAACACGGCGGTACGCGATGGCACGACGAGGAACAGGCTCACGATCACGAGGAGCAGGAACCCGACGAAGCCCCAGCGCAGCGCGGTCTGCGAGATCCGCGGCAGCAGCCAGGTGCCGATCTGGGCGCCGATGACGGCGCCTCCGGCGAGGATCAGTGCGGGAATCCAGGCGACCGATCCGGATGCCGCGTACGAGATGACCCCGACGCTCGCAGTCGGCACGATCGCGGCGAGAGACGTGCCCGCTGCCAGACGCTGATCGAACGGCAGCGTGAGCACGAGCAACGGAACGATGATTGTTCCGCCGCCGACACCGAACAGACCGGACAGGAGGCCGGCGACGAGCCCGATGATGACGAAGGTAATGTACGCCCGCGGACCGCGGATTCTTGCTGCGGGTGTCTCGGTCAATTCATCCCTCGTCCTGCGCCCAGTCGTTTGGCGATGGCTGCGGCAGCTTCCTGCAACCGCCCGGCGGCGTCATTCATCTTGTCTGCGGTGAAGCGGTCGGCAGGCCCGGAGATCGACAGAGCTGCGCAGATCTGACCCGACCCGTCACGGACGCCGACTGCCACGGAACTCACATTCGCGATCGTCTCATTGGATGCCACCGCGAACCCACGCTCGCGCATGTCGATGATGCGCTCTCGGATCTCATCCGGCGTCAGGGAGTCGAACAGTGAGGCGTCATGCTCATGGTCGGCCAGCACCCGATCGATTTCAGCATCCGACATTCCGCTCATAAGAATGCGTCCGTTGGCACCGGACCACAGCGGGTACAGCCGGCCCATCTCCGAGGCGAAGCGGATCTCGGCGTTGCTCTGCACTTCCTCGAGGAAGACTCGGGCGTTGCCCACGGCGACCGACAGCCCCACCGTCTCGTGGGTCTCGTCACGGAGCGCGAACATGTAGGGGCGCGACTCATTAACGAGCACGTTGCCACCGTTGTATCCGAGGCCGATCACGAGCGCCTGCGGACCGATCCGGTACCGCTGGGTCGAAGCATCCTGGATCACCATGCCGCTGGCAGCCAGAGTCGCGAGGATCCGCTGCACCGTGCTTCGGGCGAAGCCCGTCGACGGGGCAAGCTCGCGAGCGCTTGCCCCATCGGTGTGCGTTCGGAGTGCGGAAAGAATCTGGATCGCCTTCGATACGGCGTTGTCCGAGGTTCCTTCCATCACGTCAGACTATCGCGGCTGCGCACATCACTCCGACGGCAGTCCGCTGCCGCGGGACTCATACAGTGCCAGCACGCGATCGCGCGGGATGACCCCGCAGCGCGATGCCCAGACGTCGTAGGCTGCCGACAGCTCCGCGACGATCGCCGGATGCGACACGGCAACGTCGTGCAGCTCGGTGCGATCGCGCACCATGTCGTACAGTTCCCACTGCTGCGCGTACTTCTTGACGAGCTTCCACTGGCCCCGGCGCACACCGCAGTTGCCCTCGTGCTCCCAGTACAGCAGTCGCGCATCATCGGCGGCGTCCTCGCGGAGGGTGTCGAGCATGCTCACACCTTCGAGGGGCAGCGGGGTGCGGTCGGGATAGGTTTCCGGATACTCGGTGCCGGCTGCTTCCAGCACCGTGGCCATGACATCCGGCAGCTGGTGGGGCTGGTTGCGGATGACGCCACTGGGCAGCTGGTCGGGCCAGCTGACGATCAGCGGCGTGGAGATCCCGCCCTCATGAATCCAGTGCTTGTACTCGCGGAACGGTGTGTTCGAGAGGTTCGCCCACGCGCGTCCATAGGTCGCGTACGTGTCTTCACCACCGGGGATGATGCTCGCATCGTTGCCTGGCCGGACTTCGCGACCGTCACGGGTCGTGGCGTCGAAGGAGACGTACGTGGTGACGAATTCCTTCGCGGTCTCCAGCGGCATCTCCTCGGCGCATCCACCGTTGTCGGAGAGGAAGAGGATGATCGTGTTGTCGAACGTGCCCTGGCGTCGCAGTTCGTCGACGACGCGTCCGACACCCTGGTCCATCCGGTCGATCTGCGCGGCGTACACCGCCATGCGCATGGCCTCCCACTCCTTGTCCGAGACGTCGTCCCAGGCGGGGATGCGCGCATCGCGCTCGGTGAGCTTCCACTGCTCGTCGATGATTCCGGATGCCACCAGGCGAGCCAGCCGCTCGGCGCGCAGCTCGTCCCATCCGGCGTCGAAACGGCCGGCATACTTGGCGATGTCTTCTTCCAGCGCGTGCAGCGGCCAGTGCGGTGCGGTGTAGGCGACATACATGAAGAACGGGTCGTCGCCGTGCTCAGCTTCGTGCTTCTTCATGAACTCCACAGCGTTATCGCTGATGGCATCCGTGTAGTAGAAGTCCTCCGCTTCGGTCTCCGCCTCGACGTTTACTTCGTTGCGGGTCAGCGTGCGCGGCTGGAAGAAGCTTCCGGCACCCTCGAGCGTTCCGAAGAACTCATCGAATCCGCGCCGCGTGGGCCAGGCATCCGTCGGGTTGTGAATATCGCCGGCCATGTGCCACTTGCCGGAGACGTAGCTGCGGTAGCCCGCGGGCTTCAGAGCCTCGGCGATCGTGACGCAATCACGGTTGAGATTGCCCGCGTAGCCTTCCGGGGCATCGTCGTAGTTGAGGATGCCGATACCGGTCTGGTGGGGGTGCAACCCTGTCAGCAACGAGGCGCGCGACGGGCTGCACCGGGCGGTGTTGTAGAACTGCGTGAGCGATGCACCACCGGCCGCGAGAGCATCGATGTTCGGGGTGAGCACCTCTCCCCCGAAGCATCCGATATCGGAGAATCCCATGTCGTCGACGAGGATGAGGACGACGTTGGGTGGCGTGTTGGTCTTCTCAGTCATGAGTGTCTTTCGGTGTCGGGGGGACGTCAGCGAACCGGCTGGACGGCGGCGGCTTCGCTCTCCTGCTGGGCCGCTTTGGCGTGGAGATCGACGTCGATGTCATCGTGCGCGGTCTCTTTCGCGAAGTACAGCGAGATCAGTGCGATGGCGGCGGCGACCATGATGTAGACAGCGACCGGCCACGACGATCCGGAGATCGACACCAGCCAGATGGCGATGATCGGAGCGATCGCGCCGGAGGGAAGAACGCCCAGCTGGTAGACGAGCGACATTCCCGTGTAACGGACACGAGCCGGGAACAGCTCTGCGAAGAAGGCTGCTTCCGCACCGAACATCGTGCACGCGCCGAGCGCCCAGCCGAGCATGATTGCGATCCAAATCAGCTGCTCCACACCGGTGTCGATGAGGGCGAAGACCGGGAAAGCGGTGACCAGGGCGATACCTGCACCGGCGGCGAAGACCGGGCGGCGTCCGTACCGGTCGGAGAGCTTCCCCGCGAACGGGATGACGACGAATCCGATCACACTGGAGATCAGCAGTCCGTTGAGGGCATAGGTGCTGGAGAGCCCGAGGACTGTTGTTGTGTAGGTCAGGATGAAGGCGTTGTAGACGTTGAAGGTGATGCTCTCGCTGAAGCGAGCGCCGATGCCGACGAGGATCTGCTTCGGGTAGTGGCGGATGACCTCGAACACCGGGGCCTTGACGACGTCGCCGGTCTTGACCATGGCGGTGAACGCCTTGGGCTCGCTCACCTGGAGGCGCACGACGAGTCCGACGACGACGAGAAGGATGCTGGCCAGGAACGGGATCCGCCAGGTCCACTCCAACAGCGCTTCATCGCCGGGGATCGAGACGAGGTTGACCGCGAGTGTGGACAGCAGCAGGCCCAGGGGAACGCCGGTCTGCGGCCACGATGAGAAGAGGCCGCGCTTGCCGCGCGGGGCGTGCTCGAAGGTGAGGATGGCCGCGCCACCCCACTCGCCACCCAGGCCGATGCCCTGCAGCATCCGCAGGATGAGCAGCAGGATCGGGGCTGCGACGCCGATCTGCTCGTAGGTCGGCAGGCATCCCATCAGGAAGGTCGAGATGCCCATGATGAGCATCGTGATCACAAGGATCTTCTTGCGGCCAATGCGGTCGCCGTAGTGTCCGAAGATGAGCCCACCGATCGGGCGGGTGACGAAACCGGCCGCGAACGTTCCGAACGCCACGAGCGTGCCCATCAGCGGGTCGAACTCGGGGAAGAACTCGCTATTGAAGACGAGCGCGGCCATCGTCGCGTACAGGAAGAAGTCGTACCACTCGATCACCGACCCGAACACACTGGCGAGCACAGTGTTTCGTTGAGGATTCTTGGTACGGGTGGGGCGTGAGTTCATCGTCGGACTCCTGAAGTCGATGCCGTCGTTGGTTTGTGGTCGCGACTCATGCGTCGCGCGTCCCGTGCTATGGGACAGTGTCCCATATTGGGACCAGCACGACTTTACGAGGTGAACACAGCCGCCGTCAAGTCGAGTCGGCTCCGGGCCAGCGCCGGGCCTGCTCCGGCTCCGCGCCAGGCCCGCACCGGGCCTGCACCGGGCCTGCACCGGGCCTGCACCGGGCCTGCCCAGGCCGTGCTTCACGCGCGAAGCCGCCGAAAACGACGAAACCCGCCACCCCAGGGGTGACGGGTTTCGACTGTTCGTGCTGGTATTACTTGCCGGCCTCGGCGAAGCCTGCGGCTTCAGCGGCTTCAGCGGTGCGGAACCAGACCTCAGCGACGGTCTGGTCGTACCACTGGCCCTCGGGGCGGTGGAACTTCATCGAGTCCTTGTTGCCCTTGATGTCGAAGCCCTCAGGTGCGGTGCCGTCCTCGTTCGGAGCGGCGGAGTCTGCACCGAAGTCGCCCTCGACGAGTGCAGCGGCGGCAACAGCCTCAGCAGCTGCGCCCTCCTCCTGCGACTCGGCGCCGGCGTCAGCAGCCTTGGGGGCCTTCTCGGCCTTCGGGGCAGCAGCCTTGGTGGACTTCTTCACCTTCGGGGTGACGGGCTCGAGAACGAGCTCGATCACGGCCATAGGCGCGTTGTCACCCTTGCGGAAGCCGACCTTCGTGATGCGGGTGTAGCCACCCTCACGCTCGGCGACCAGCGGTGCGATCTCGGTGAACAGAGTGTGCACGACGCTCTTGTCACCGATGACGCTGGCAACGCGACGACGCGCGTGCAGGTCGCCACGCTTAGCGAAGGTGATCAGTCGCTCAGCGTAGGGACGCAGGCGCTTGGCCTTGGTCTCCGTCGTCTTGATCGACTTGTGGGTGAACAGCGCTGCGGCAAGGTTGGCAAGCAGCAGACGCTCGTGAGCGGGGCCGCCTCCGAGGCGGGGTCCCTTACTGGGCTTAGGCATATTGATCTAACTCCTGGTCAGAATTTTGGGAAGGTCAGAAGGACTCGTCTTCGCCTGCGCTGTAGAAGTGGGCGCCGTCAAAACCGGGCACCGAATCCTTGAGCGACAGACCGAGCGAGATGAGCTTGTCGCGCACCTCGTCGACCGACTTCTGGCCGAAGTTGCGGATGTTCATGAGCTGCGTCTCCGACAGTGCGACAAGCTCAGACACCGTGTTGATGCCCTCACGCTTGAGGCAGTTGTAGGAGCGGACCGAAAGGTCGAGGTCCTCGATCGGCATGGACAGCTCGCTGGAGAGCACAGGCTCCACAGGCGCTGGGCCGATCTCGATGCCCTCAGCCTCGACGTTCAGCTCGCGAGCGAGGCCGAACAGCTCGATCAGGGTCTTCGCTGCCGAAGCAACAGCGTCACGCGGGAGCATCGAGGACTTGGTCTCGACGTCCAGGATCAGCTTGTCGAAGTCGGTGCGCTCACCGGCACGAGTTGCCTCGACCCGGTAGCTGACCTTGAGAACCGGCGAGTAGATCGAGTCGATCGGAACCTGTCCGGCCTCGGCGTACTCGTTACGGTTCTGGGTCGACGACACGTAGCCACGGCCACGCTCGATGGTGAGTTCAAGCTCGAACTTCGCCGTCTCGTTGAGCGTTGCAATGACGAGGTCGGAGTTGTGCACCTCGACACCGGCCGGAGCCGAGATGTCAGCGGCGGTAACTTCGCCAGCACCGGTCTTACGCAGGTAAGCGGTGATGGGCTCGTCGCGCTCGCTCGAAACGACGAGCTGCTTGATGTTCAGGATGATCTCAGTGACATCTTCCTTGACACCGGGGATCGTGCTGAACTCGTGCAGCACGCCATCGATCCGGATGCTGGTGACAGCGGCGCCGGGAATCGACGAGAGCAGGCTACGACGCAGCGCGTTGCCAACGGTGTAACCAAAGCCAGGCTCAAGCGGTTCGATAACGAACCGGCTGCGATCCTCGGAGATTTTATCCTCGGTCAGTGTGGGACGCTGTGCAATAAGCACTCTGTGTTCCTTTCGATCACATGCCCGCTATATGACATGTGGTGGGTGAGGTTTTGAGTTGTTGAAAGTCAGTGCCCGGTTCCTGAACTTTGTCGAAGGACGGGCGGAAAGTCGCTCACCCCGGAGGGCGAGCGACTTTACCGGATCAAACGCGGCGACGCTTAGGCGGACGGCATCCGTTGTGTGCCTGAGGCGTGACGTCCTGAATCGAACCCACCTCGAGGCCAGCGGCCGTCAGCGAGCGGATCGCGGTCTCGCGGCCCGAACCCGGACCCTTGACGAAGACGTCAACCTTCTTGACACCGTGCTCCTGAGCCTGGCGGGCTGCCGACTCGGCAGCCATACCAGCGGCGTACGGGGTCGACTTGCGCGAGCCCTTGAAGCCCACGCCACCGGAGGATGCCCAGCTGATGACAGCGCCGGACGGGTCGGTGATCGAGACGATCGTGTTGTTGAACGTCGACTTGATGTGGGCCTGGCCCAGCGCGACGTTCTTCTTTTCCTTGCGGCGCGGCTTGCGCGCGGCGGCCTTAGGTGCAGCCATGAAAGTCTTCTCCTAGTCCCTGGCCGCGCTTAGCGGCTCTTCTTCTTGCCGGCGACGGTGCGCTTCGGGCCCTTGCGGGTACGGGCGTTGGTCTTGGTGCGCTGTCCACGAACAGGCAGACCACGACGGTGGCGGATGCCCTCGTAGGAGCCGATCTCGACCTTGCGGCGGATGTCTGCTGCAACCTCGCGGCGCAGGTCACCCTCCACCTTGTAGGTGCCTTCGATGTGGTCGCGCAGCGCGATGAGCTGCTCGTCCGAGAGGTCCTTGACGCGGATCGACTCATCGATCTCGGTCGCCTTGAGGATCTCAACGGCGCGGGTACGGCCGATGCCGTAGATGTAGGTAAGGGCGATCACCACGCGCTTATCGCGCGGGATGTCAACGCCGGCAAGACGTGCCATGCGGTTCTCCTGAGTGAGTAGAGGTGTGGGGCAGAATATGGACCCGGGCCTCTTTCCCGAGGTGTCAGCTTCTTTCGGCCGTTAAGCCTGGGAAGCGTCTTGATCCTGCCTGTGTTTATTCAGTTGTGTTCTGAAGAGTGCTCAGCCCTGGCGCTGTTTGTGGCGCGGGTTGCTCTTGCAGATAACCATGACGCGGCCGTGGCGGCGGATCACCTTGCAGTGATCGCAGATGGGCTTGACGCTGGGGTTGACCTTCATATTGTTTCCTTGTTCGCTGTCTTCGTGCTGTCTCGCTCCCCGAGCCTGTCGAGGGGCAGGACAACCGTTACTTCTCGACCGATCAGCGGTAGCGGTAGACGATACGGCCGCGAGTCAAGTCGTAGGGGCTGAGCTCCACGACCACGCGGTCTTCGGGGATGATGCGGATGTAGTTCTGCCGCATTTTTCCAGAGATCGTTGCAAGGACCTTATGTCCGTTGCTGAGCTCAACGCGGAACATCGCATTGGGCAGCGCCTCGGAAATGACGCCCTCGATCTCGATGACACCGTCTTTCTTAGCCATAGCCTCGCTGACGCTTCTGCAGACCGGTCGATCTGCGTTGGATGGATGAATGTGATGCCTCAACCGGACGGACACGCCGAAAACCGGGCGCAAGGCACCAACGCTCCATCTTATCCGCCACAGGCGCATCCGGCAACTTGAGCCGCCGCCGGCCTGGTCATCAGCAAGAAAGCGGGCCGCTCCCGAAGGAGCGACCCGCTTTGTGGAGCAGGTTGGATCAGCCGAGCAGTTCGTTGAGCTGCTCCTGGCCGCCCGCCTGAAGATTGACGAGCTCGTTATCGATCATCACGGTCGGCGTGCTCGCAATGTCGTGTGCGTTGGTCTGGTCTTCGACGAACTTCATGTAGGTGCCGTCGGCGATGCAATCGGCAGCGGACCCCGCGCCTACCTGCTCAGCGAGCGCGCTCATTTCGTCGTCGCTGAGGCCCGCCGTACCGCCCTGCGGCTGGTTGGCGAAGAGCAGGTCGAAGAAGTCCAGCGTCGAGTCGGGCGCCTCGGCTGCAACACAGTAGACAGCCCCACCTGCGCGCGAGGAGTAGTCCGTTCCCTGCGACTGGTGGTTGAGGATCGCGACCGGGTGGAGGCGAAGGGTGATGTCGCCGTCCACGGCAGCCTGCTGGAGCTGCGCGCCGTAGCTCTGCTCGAACGAGTTGCACGCGGGGCACATGAAGTCGACGAATGTATCGACCTCGGTGTCGCCTTCACCGACGACGATCGCACCGCTGTCCTCGTCGATGATCGTGCTCTGCGGCGCGACCCCGGGTGCACCGGCCTGGTTGTTCAGGAAGACGACGAGGGCACCGAGCCCGACGAGGACGACGACGACGGCAATGGAGATTCCGACGGCGAACCAGTTGGTGTTGCTCTTGGCGGCAGCAGCCATGACGTTCCGATCAGTAGAAGGAGGGTGGCGCCGAGCGCCCATACCATTTCATCTTTCCCCAAAATCCTATGCCCCCGCAGTGAGTGCGCTCCCCTGCGCGCCGCCCCTGCTCGCCCGTGCCCCGGGCCATTCCCCCCCGCGAGAAACGTCCTTCTGCATGAGAAACGTGGTGCCAACACCTGTCTCATGCAGTTAGCCATTTCTCGCGCGCAGCGCAGGCGAGGTCAGGCGCGGCGATTCCACGGCTTCGCCCGCGGATTGTGCTTAAGCGTGACCAGCATTGCGTCTTGCCGCGGCCGGACGATCGGCACACCGATCGACGCCAACGCCTGGCAGAGCGGATTCACCTTCCAGATGTCGCGCATTTCCCATCGAGCGAATGGATGCTGGTGCCGGCGAAGCCGATCCTCACGGCGCTTCTCGTCCTTGAGCTTGTTCGCCGCTTCCGCAGCATCTTCTAGGTTGTATTTGCCCCAGCCGTCAGACTCGCCGATACCGCGGACCGACTTGAAAAAGAAGTCCACCCGATCGAGCTCGCCCTCATAGAAGAACTCGCGCTGCAGCACTGGCACCTCGAACCCGCTCCAGAGGATGACCGCTCGGCTCAAGCTTTCAGCCGGTGACTCCGCCAGCGGATCAGCCAGTTCCCACGCCGCTTGCATTCGTGCCCGCCCACGCTGATTCTGCTGTCCGCTGGCCCGCTCCCGAAGTTCGCTGAGGCTGAGCAATCCGCCCTGCACCGGCGAGATCGAAGCATCCGTGATTGCGAGCGCCTGCGCCGGCGAAACGACCCGAACGAGATCGCAAACGGTATCGAGCAGGCTGGTCACGGAGACCCCGTTCACCTGTTCGATCGCACGGGGATCACGACTGGTGTGCACGCAGACATCTCCGTACCGCCACGACGCGGTGCGATCAGGGTCGAAGACATGGATGTCTTTGGGCTCGTTGAACTGCGGCAGGCCCCAGATGACAGCCGACGACTCGAGGCAGAGCACAGCATCCGGGTTCTTCCGCAGGAAGGCATACACGCGCACGGCGTACCTCTTGCGCGCCGGAAGCTTCTCATACGCGGCGCGGTCGACATATATCCCCTTACGCACGCGCAGCCAGGCCGAATTCAGCCGGATGCCGAGCCGCCGAGCATCCTCGGTCGTGCACAGCGGAAGCGGGGAGACCGCACACGCGCGGTCGAGCAGTGTCAATGGCATCCGCTCATCGTGCCCGAACCGGCGCTCTCACACGGCGCTATCCCCAGCTTCAGCTCGGTCGGCGAATTGTGGAGAACAACTCCTCACACCACGAGAAATGGTTTGCCGCATGAAACAGGTGCTGTGATGTCTCAGGTCTTCGGTGACGGTTCTTGTCTCAGAACATTGGTGACGGTTTCTGTCTCAGGAGATGGGTAACGGTTCATGAAGCCGCGGGGTTTGCCGTTGCCGACGTAGGTGG
>NZ_JBPTMA010000012.1:0-44376 GCF_051546305.1 Microbacterium wangyouchuni | reverse complement strand
CGAGGCATCGACAGCCTCCCCAGCATCAGAACCACGACCAACGAAAACCCTGACTAGACTGCCCAAAACCGTTCACTTTTCGAACGCCGAAAACGTTCAAAGTTCGAGCGCCGTCGACAAACCGCATCACGCCCGCCCCCGTATGACCCCGTGCCCTCGACGCCGACGCCGACGCCGACGCCGACGCCGACGCGGACGAGTCGGCCAAAGCTCACTAGCCAGGCGTGCCGGCTTCGTAGCCGGCGCGTGTTGCTGGGAACTCGCGGTCCGCCAGTTCGCGGCCGAGCTGATCGACTACAACCACGTGATGGGTATGCGTGTGAGTATCCACGCCGCCAAATACTTCGAGTACTGAGAGATCTCTCATCATCAGAATCTGCCCGCCCTTTCACAGGCACGCGACCGGTCGGTCGACGGACAGGACAGTGATGGGGCCTTTGCTCAAACTCCTATGAGGTCACGCAGCTCGGCCGGTCGCGTGCGTGGCACCTTCAGAACGGAGTCGACGAATCCCATGCAAAGGCAGTCGGTGACGCCCGTCGACAATCGGGTCAGACACCGCCTGAAGGTGCCAACTCCATCTTCACTGTCGACAATATGAGGAGCGGTCATCGTGATGACTCCATTCGAGTGAGAAGTAGAGAGCTTTCTCGAAGGATCACACGGTGACCGCGTCCACGTCTACGACGAGGTCAGCCACCGAGCGGTTACACCACCAAATGGGGCATTACTCGTGCAGACCGCTCATGACGTTTACGTGGGTCTGCCTTTTCCCTGCCGCGCCAACACCGAGTTAACGTACGAATGCCAGCAATTTCCGTGCGTCTTGCTTGAGGCTGAGCAACTTTTCTTCATCCTCTTCGGTCCAGCGTGCCGCCGCTGCAGCGTTGAGGAATCTGGCGGCGTCATCAACCGTCGCAGTACGAAGATCGAGAGCCCGTTCCGGATGCCCGATCTGCTCGTAGAAGCGGCGGGTTTTCTCACGCACGTATAGCGAGTACGTCGGGATCCGTTGTGAATAGGATGTGATCGCGAGGTGCAGGTGCGAGGTCAACAGTGCTCGCAAGCCTGCTAGCTGCGGAAGGAACGTCTGAAGGTCTGTATAGCTCAGGCACGCTGCGGAAGGCGCCGCATGCGAGATCTCTGAACGTGCCTTGCCGTTGCGGATGAGAACAACGCCTGAGGAGTGATCGCTTGCGTATTGTCCGACTGTCGCGACAATCTCTTTCAGGTGCGGGTTCTCTTTCACGTCGTCGAACGCGTTGACGTCGAACTGCAAACCGAGTTTGCGGCTGCGTGCAGGTCGGTAACTCAGGATCTCAGGCGTCAGCAAGGCGAGGTCTGCACCGAGGACGATCTTATCGTCGGGAACTCCGAGTCCGCGAAGGTGCTCGAAGGATTCGAGCTCGCGTACTCCAACGTGGCTCGCCAAGTTCGATGCGGAGAGCGCCAGTTCGCGCGACCGTTCGCGCAACCAGGGGCCGGCGCCGACGCTGGTGATATATATATTTTTGTTCTTGAGGTCTCCGGCGCGAGCTGCTTTGTCGACGATTTCCAGATAGGACGCCCCTGGCTTGGCGCCCGATGTGTCGCTCATTATGCCGCCACCGCCCACGACGATAACGTCCGCCTGCTCGAACGCGCCGGAGTAGTCCGCGGCATACGTCGTGCCGAGCCACTTGCAGTTCTCCTCACCGAGGCGAGGAATGCTGACTTCATAGCCGAGCCCTTGAAGATGTCTGGTGAGGATCGCTCCGACGAGGTCATCGCCGAAATTCTTGGCACGGTAGGGGCCAACGATGAGGGCATTCCGCCCTTCGCCTGGCTTCGAGGCAAATCCCGTCGCTTGAGCACGTTGGCCCGGGACGAGCTTCTGCACCCAGCTGGGCGTCCGCAAACGTGATGCTGCGCGAGAAGGAGCCGTATCGTTCATGATCATTCCCCTGTGCGAAGTTCTTGGAATATAGCTTGTGCATCGTCGGAAACATCGAGTCTTCTGATCTCTTCCGCGGCAGCGTCGGGGAGCAGAACGAACTGCTTACGTGCGCCGTCGTAGACCCCGTCGACGATCTCATCCAGTTCGCCAGCTGTGTCGTTCTCGAGCTTGTACCTGGTGAGCTCGCGCGACATCTCCACGTACGACAGGAAGTAGCCACGAGCGGAACGCTCCGCCTTGAGCGTGGTAATGGTGGAGCCGGGGCGCATGCGGCGCGCATACACGTCGACTCGCGTGTGCGCCACGCGCTGCGCGTGGAGCAGCAAACGGAAAGTGTACGGGTTGTCCTGATGCACGATGCCGGGAATGAATCTCACGCCAGTCGCGCGCACATGATCGGTGCGAGCCAAGTACATCCCGACATGCGGTCGATAGTCTCGCCCACGCCGCATCGCTGCCATGAGGTCCACGCCACGGGTTACGCCGCGGTACGCGTGTGCCCGCTGGTAGTAGGTGGAATACCTCTTCCAAGTCTTCGCGTCGATCTCTCCGTCGCGAAACGCCAGACAATCGAACAGGAGGACATCAAGCGAGTCCCGGTCGGCGTCTTGGACCAGGGCTGCGAGCGAGTCGTGCGGCCAGTAGTCATCGCTATCGAGGTAGATCACATAACGTCCAGATGCTGCGTCAAGACCGACGTTTCGCCCGACGGACTGACCGCTGTTGGGCTGATCGATCACCGTCACCCGCGGATCGTTGTCCTCGAATCGCTGGAGGATCGCGCGTGAGCCATCCGTGGAACCGTCGTTGACGCAGATCAGCTCGATATCTGTGCCGGTCTGGGCGAGCACGCTTGACAGACAATCATCCAACCAGAGCTCCGAGTTATACACGGGCACGACCACAGTCACATCCGGATTGGTAACGCGGGTCGGTGGGGCGTCCTGAGTGGAACGGCGCAGTGGTGGCGGTGGTGAGGCGACAAGCGTGAGGCTGTTTGCGCTGCCCGTTGCGGGCGAGGTGGTGTGATGGCTGATCGTGCCCTTGCCGAGAAGCCGTCGGGCCCGGCGCGGGATCGCGGTGATCATCCGTCCGATGCGGAAGGACGGGCCTTCGGAGATGTCTCGAAGCTTCCGCTTCGCACGGTCCCGCTCGCGGCGCAGAGCTGTTATCTCGGCCTCGAGCTGTGCCCGCCCGCCCGGCCCGCTGCCGATGTTGCGTTCTGCGACCTCGACAAGTCGCGGCATCAGGATGGTCGCGTCCTCAGTCGTCGGCGGTGGCGAATACTCCCCACGAAGTGCATTGTGGAGCAGCTGATCGAGTAGCGCGCCGAGGTCGGTGGTCATGACGCCCTGTGCGTAGGTCCGCGACTCACGCGACAGTTTGCTGTACTCATCGGGGCTCGCGGCGATCCCGGCGATGGCATCGGCCAAAGCCGAGGGATCGCCTGGCTCTACGGAGATGAGTCCTTTGTTGCCCTCGACGGTCGCGAGCCAGGGCAGATCGTACATGACGACGGGTATCCCGAGAGCTTGCGCCTCGATGATTGTGAGCTGGTATCCCTCGATCGCGCTCGCAGAGACCATCATGTCGACGTCGCGCAACGTCGCGAGAAGCTCGGCCGCGGTCTGCTCACCGAGGAGGTCGATCTGATCGGCGACGTTCTGTGCAGCTGCTGCCTGCCGAACGTCCTTCGCGCTCAACGTCCTCGAGTCAGGGCCGATGAGGGTTAGTCGGAAGTCGATGCCGCGGGATTTTAGGATCGCGGCCGCATCGACGAGATGCGGTACTTGCTTGGTCAACCGATCGAGTCGGCCCCACCATGCCAGCTCAATCCGGTTGCCGTTCAGTCGACGTTCCTTGCCTTCGGCGGCAGCCTGCCGAGCGAGTCTCGTCGGCGGGTTGGGCAGGTAGACCACCCGCTCGAGACCTTGCAGCTTCCAGAAAGCGACATCCGTGGGAGATAGCGTCACGATGCGGAGCAGAACGCTCATGTGATGAGTGAGGAACGATGTGCGCTGGTTTCCGTCGAACAGCGGGCGCAGCGCGAAGTTGTGGATCCAACCGATGGTCGGAACTCCCGCGGCGAGCGCTGCGAGTGCGAACCACGGCCAGTTGTCGTTGTAGAGGATGTGGTGGTCGATGACGACGTCGACCTCATACTCTCGGCAGATGGCCATCCAGTGATCGAGCTTCTCGACCCTGCTTTCTCCGGTCACCAGCACCAGGTCGACGCCGTCGGGTAGCTCCACCGCGCGCGCGGTGTCTTGCATCACGGCGACCGTGACACGGTGGCCGTGAGCCGCGAGCAGACCGACGTGCTCGAGCAACACTTCTTGCAGGCCACCGGTCTCAAGGTGAGATGTCGTCAGCAACACGTTGCGCACGTGCTCAGGCTGCGAGGGTTCCGGTGTGTGCTTGGTGAGGGCGCCAAGCGCTTCAGTGCAGAATGCTGCGGCCGCTCGCACCGTGTCCGTGGCGCCCACTTTGTCGAGGAGCAGCGCGATGCACTCTCGTTGGAGATCGCCTGAGGTGTCTCGTATGCAATACCGGAGTACGTTGCCAATGATGTGCAGTCGTGCTGACTCATAGGGCTTGAGTAGTACCGCCGGGTCTGTAAGAGCCGCGGCCAGCGCGTTGACCTGCGGATCGATTGACATGATCGGTTCGACACCGCTGAGCAGGAATTTGAAATGCTCGATGTCGCCGATCGCGTGCCCGCTCGTACCACGGCGGAAGTAGTAGACGTAGAGTCGATCGGGAATGGAGACGTATTTCTCGGCGAGGGCAAGTGCGAGGAAAGTGATTGGCAGGTCGTTGGCCCGGTAAAAGGCGCGGTTCCCGGGAACACCTTCATAGGCACCCCGCAGGAGAGCCGTGGAGAAGCAGTAGCGCCAGATGTGGCCGTTGGCCACTTCGCCGACGGGGAAAAGCGCTGGGGTGATGCCGGGGGCTGTCAGCTCGCTGTGCTGGGGCTGAAGCGCTGCCTCTAATCGGGAGGGGACTCCATCGGAGGCGAGAATCGTCACTCCGAACCCGACGACGTCGGCACGAGTTGTTTCTGCTTTTGTCAATGCGGTCTGCGCTGTTCGAGGCACGAGTTCGTCGTCGCCGTCCAGGAACAGCACGAAGGGGGCGGAAGCAGCCATCACGCCGATGCGTCGAGCTTGGAACGCAGAGCCGTTGGTGTCCAGGCGGATCAGTGTGATGCGCGGGTCCCGCGCCGCGTACTGTTCCACGATCGAGGCGGTGCTGTCAGTGGAGGCATCGTCGACGCAGATGACCTCGAAGTCGGTGACCGTTTGCGACAGGCAGCTATCGAGCGCCGCCGCCACATGCTCTTCATCGTTGAACAGCGGGATGACGATGGATACGCGTGGGGCGGTGTTCACAGATCGGACCTCATCAGGGAGCAGCGGTGGCGTCGTGGACCGGACACGCTCTGGCACAGGGATACGGGCGTTTCGACCCTACCTCAGGGGCAAGGCCCTGTCCCTGAAAGCTGGCGGCCATCCGCACGGGAGTGCCCCGCTAAGATTGATGGAGCTCAAATGATCCAACGACTGGGCGTCAAATACTTGGCGCAGTGCTGGAAGGGGAAGGATACGCACTGATGGTTGATGCACACCCGTCGGTTTCGGCCTTCTCCGATCTTTACCCAGTGGGGGAGCGGCCACCGCTCCGCAAGTACCTGGCCGAGGCTTGGAGGCGACGCGCCTTCGCGATGCGGCTCTCGAGCAGCCGGTTGATTGCGAGCCTGCTGCCCAATCGCCTCGGTGTGCTCTGGATCGTTCTGAAGCCCCTGGCGATGGCGATCATCTACGGCGCAATCTTCCAGTTCATACTCTCCGGTGCCGCGAGGCCCGACAATTTTGTGCAGTTCCTCATCGTCGGCGTTTTCGTTCTCGAGTTCTTCTCGGGTTCTCTCGGATCTGGGTCGAAATCAATCATCGCGAACACCAAGCTGGTGCAGAGTCTTGGCTTCCCACGCATCCTCCTTCCGATTTCAGCAGTCGCGGAACAAGCGATGCGAATCGTTCCGGTGATGGTGCTACTGGGCATTCTGCTCATCATCTTCGGGGAGCCAGTGACGTGGTCCTGGCTTCTGATGATTCCGATCCTCATGATCATGGGCGTGTTCAACCTCGGTGTAGCGTTCGTCTTCGCCCGTCTTTCAGTGCGCACGCGCGATGTGCAGCAGATGATTCCGATCATCAACCGCATCCTCTTCTACGCGAGTGGAATCTTTTTCAACATCGACGGCGCGCTGGCGGACTTCCCGACACTTCTCACCATCGCGCACCTCATACCTACCTATGAGTTCATCTCGCTCGCTCGTGACGTGCTGCTTTCGGGACACACCGCCCCGCTGATCGCGTGGGTCGCCGCGCCCATATGGGCTTTGGTGATGATTGTCGGCGGAACCATCTTCTTCTGGCAGGCAGAAGCGAGGTACGGACTCAGTGAATAACGTTGTTCTTCCCGACGAGGCGCGGAACATCGATGGCGAGTCTCGGCGGCCCATGATCGTCGCCGATGACGTACACGTCGACTACCGCGTCTTCGCTTCGGGGAAGCGTATGACCCCGCGGGATACGCTCACGAGCTTGCGCTCGTTCCGAGGTGGTCGTGACGTCAAAACGATCCCAGCGCTCCGTGGGGTGACCTTCACCGCGTCCGAGGGCGAGACGATCGGCGTTGTCGGGCACAATGGCTCGGGCAAGTCGACACTCTTCCGGGCGATGAGCGGTCTCATCCCCGCATCGAGCGGAACGATCCTCGCTCGCGAGCGGCCCGTGCTGCTTGGGGTCAACGCCGCACTCGTTCCGGAGCTGTCGGGCGAGAACAATATCAAGCTCGGGCTACTGGCGATGGGGTTCAGCCCTGAAGAGGCGGCCGCGCAGGTTGCGGAGATCGCGGAGTTCGCGGAACTCAACGAATTCATCTATCACCCGATGCGCACATATTCTTCGGGCATGGGCGCGCGGCTGAGATTCGCCATCGCGTCCGCGAAAGCGCACTCGATCCTGCTCGTCGACGAGGCCCTCGCTGTCGGAGACCGCCGATTCCGTACGAAGAGCGAGAAGCGTATTCGTGAGCTACGCGATAATGCCGGTCTCGTGATGATCGTGAGCCACTCCGTCGGTTCCCTGCGGGACACGTGCGAGCGCGTGTTGTGGGTACATAAGGGGGAGCTGGTCGCTGACGGCCCTGCTGGCGACGTCATCAAGGACTATGTCGCATGGACGAAGAAGCCCGGAGCGGGGGCCGTGGGGGCTGCATCGGCAACGAAACCACGGGTCAAAAATGCCCCAGTCGTTGGTACGCGCACGACGGCCGTTGACACCGCCGAAACGGGCGAGCAGCGAGCGGCTGAAACTCCGACTGCAATCGTGACCGATACTGGAGAAGGGCCGCGTACGGCTGCTCGTCGGGAACGCTATCGGCGTGAGACCCTCAAACGAAAGCGTCGCAGCTTGGCGCTGATGGTGCTCACTGGATCTGCGATTCTGCTGGCGGTAGCTGCGGGGGCGATTGTCGGCGCGCTGGCCTCGTTTGCGGGTCCGTCTGAAACGGCTGACACCGCGCAACCCACTCCGGAGCCCTCCACAGCAGTGAAGGCTCCGGCGATCGCGAACTTCTCCGCGAGTGCCGCCTCGGTGGAATGTGCGTCAGAAGAAGAGGAAGTCGAGATTCAGCTGAGCTGGGAGATCGACAACGCGATCAACGTGGCACTCGCCGCTGCCGAGAGCGAGGTAGACGCGCTCGACAACCCCTCGCGTGCCGCGCTCCCCGCACAGGCATCCGGATACGCCGTCGGTTTCACCTGCGCAACAGAAACCACTATTTACACTCTCACCGCCGAGAACGAAGACGGCGTCCGCGTGAACGCGCCTCTCACAGTGTCACGCGTGCTGGCTCCTGAACCTGAGCCTGAACCTCCCACGCAGCCGGTCGCTCCGACTCAACCCGTTGCGCCAGTTCCGCCGAGTGATCCTGCACCCGCGCCGGAACCGGCCCCCGAACCAGCCCCCGAGCCTGAGCCGACGGATCCGCAGCCGGAACCAGTGCCGGAACCAGTTCCGGACCCAGTCCCGGAACCGCCCACCGAGCCGGCCCCTTTTAGCTAGTCGACCCGGAGCCGCTGTTTTACTCGGTGCACCATCGGGCGGAGTCTCGGAAAAAGACCCAGAACTGCCCGCCCCGCTGGCGCAAGAGTGCTCCAAGCGCGGGCACCGCGTGATGTGGGAACGCTCAATGGGCTCTTGCCTCTGCTGCGTGCTCGCTCAGAGTAAAAGACGCTGAGTCCCAGCAGCTCCTTCGCATCCTCAAGCGACGGTTGCGGGGAGAATTCTGCGGGCAGAGTATCGGTCACAACGCCACGGTAGAGAGCTGCGAAATCGTAGTCGCGGGCTCGCTTCGCTGCTTCCACAGCAGCGTGAGAAAGCTGCTGGTAGCGCACTGGGTTCCCGGCCACTTCAGCGATCTTCGCGGCGAGGGCGCGTGGGTCACTCTGACGCACCGCGACGACGCCTTCATTCTGTTGCGTGAGAAGCAACCAGGGCAACTCATACATGAACACGGGCAGCCCGCGAGCCTGCGCCTCGGCGATCGTGAGCTGATACCCCTCGATGATGCTGGTGGACACGAACGCGTCGGCTGCATCGATCGCTTCGGTAAGCCGTGCGCCGCGTAGCGGCCCGACGGCCTTGACGCAGTCAGAAACGCCACGTCGCCGGGCGTGTGCGTTGAACCGCTTCGCGGTCATGTCTTCCCAGTCCGGCCCGATCACGGTGAGGTGGAAGCTGACGCCGAAGGCCTTCAATTGCACTGCTACCTCGATGAGATCGAGGACCTTCTTGGTGCGATCTTCCAATCGGCCCCACCACACCAATTCGATGTGTCCGGCCGGTGATTTCTTTGCTGTTGATTGCGAGAGAGACTCGTTCAGCAGAGGCGACGGCGGATTGGGCAGGTATGAAGAATGCGAGACTCCGCGGAGAGCGAAGTACGCCGAGTCGAGAGGGGAGAGTGTGACCAGCCGTGCAAGAGCATTGCTGCATTTCTCGATGAGGGACAACCGGTCGTTTCCGTCGTACAGCGGGCGCGCAAAGGAATTATGTATCCACCCGATCGTCCTGGCATGCTCGGCCCGCGCCATGAGCGCGAACTCTGGCCAACGATCCGTGTAGAGCAGCTGGTGATCGATGACCATATCGACCTGATGGCGGCGACAGATCGCCGCCCAGTCCTGTAAGCGCTCGACGAAGGTTCGCCCGCTCAGCTCGATGAACGTCGTGCCGGCCGGAACCAGAGTCCGATCGCTGCCGCCGCTTCGTGCGACGAGAATGACCTCGAACCCTGCCTGGCGTAGATAGTGGGCTTGCGCGAGCATCACCATCGTCACGCCACCCGAACGCAGGGACGAAGTAACGAGAGCCACGCTCCGTACCTGGGCAACGGCTGAGTCATCCGTCCCCACCGCCGGGAGATGGAACTTGAGGGTGGACAGCTTGGCTGGATAAAACCGCGCGGTTCCGCGCACGATGTCATCAGCCGATGCCACCGTATGGAGGTGCGACAATGCGTCGTCAAGCACGGTGCTGTCGCTCCGGTCGATCAATTGTGAGCATACGTAGCCCACGATCGAGAGCCGTGTCGATTCGTATGATTCCCGCAGCAACGCAGGATCGGAGTACGTCTCGGCGAGAACGTCGACGGCCGGTCGGATGAGATCGATTGACGCGATCGCCGAAGCGTAGAACTCCGCGCGCTCGATGGTGTCGACCTGTTGGCCGCTGCCGCCGCGGCCAAAGTGATAGCGATAGAGCCGTGTCTCCGTTGAGACGTACCGAGTCGCGAGCGCCGCGATCAAGAACATCAGAGGCAGATCATTGACCCGCGCCAGAGTCGTTCCGTCCGCAATATGCGTGTAGGCACTTCTGAAGAGATCGGTCCGGAACAGATAGCGCCAGAGCTGCCCCTGCGCGGGCTTGCCGATCGGGAACAACCCCTGCAGCACAGCAGCCCCGTCGAGGACGCGATGAGCGGGTTGCAGGCGGCCTTCGTATGATCCGCCCGTGCGCCCGTCCTTTTCAATGACGGTTACACCGAAGCCGACGAGATCCGCTTCCGCTTCGTGCGCCAGCTCGAGTGCGACGCGGGCAGCGTTCGGCTCGAGCTCGTCGTCGCCGTCCAAAACCAGCAAATAGTCGGCAGACGCGGACAGCGCGCCCGTTCGGCGGCTCTGTAATGCCGAGAGATTGCGATCGTGACGAATGACGCGGACCCGCGGATCGCGCTCTTGATACGACTCGAGAATCCTCAGGCTCGCATCGGTCGACGCGTCATCAACGCAGATGATTTCAATCTCAGACAAGGACTGTGCCAGGGCGCTGTCTAAAGTCGCAGCGATCGTCGCTTCGTCGTTATATACCGGGACGATTATCGAGACCAGAGGTGCCGTTGACATTGGCACCAAGTCTAGACGGCGGCTCCCTAACCTCCACTCCCGGCTTACCGCGATAACCTAGGAGGATGAAGATCGCCATCGCAGGCACCGGCTATGTCGGCTTGTCCAACGCAGTTGTCCTCGCCCAGCATCATGAGGTGATCGCCGTCGACATCGACCCCGCGAAGGTGGAGCTGCTCAACCGTCGGATCTCGCCGATCGCCGACGTCGAGCTCGAGGACTATCTTGCGACCCACGCGCTCAACCTCACGCCAACCCTCGACGCAGAGGCCGCGTATCGCGATGCGGAGTTCGTCGTCGTCGCGACACCGACGAACTATGACGAGACCACCAACTACTTCGACACGTCCTCAGTCGAAGGCGTCATCGATGTCGTACTCGGGATCAACCCGAACGCCGCAATCGTGATCAAATCCACCGTGCCGGTCGGGTTCACCGCGCGGATGAACGAGGAGCACCCGGGGGCGACGATCGTCTTCTCTCCCGAGTTCCTGCGTGAGGGCCGCGCGCTGCACGACAACCTGCATCCGTCGCGCATCGTCGTGGGCGACCGTGGACCTGTCGGGCAGCGCTTTGCCGACCTGCTGATCGAGGGTGCGATCGCTACCGACATTCCCGTACTGCTCACCGACGCCACCGAGGCCGAGGCGATCAAGCTTTTCGCCAACACCTACCTGGCATTGCGAGTGGCGTACTTCAACGAACTCGACACCTATGCTGCCGTGAACGGGCTCGACACTCGACAGATCATCGAGGGAGTAGGGCTCGATCCGCGCATCGGATCGCACTACAACAACCCGTCCTTCGGCTACGGCGGGTACTGCCTGCCGAAGGACACCAAACAGCTTCTCGCGAACTACTCCGAGGTGCCGCAGAACCTGATCGCGGCCATCGTCGACGCCAACAGCACCCGCAAGGACTTCGTCGCCGACGATATTCTCGCTCGCGCACCGCGCACGGTCGGCGTATACCGGCTTGTGATGAAGTCGGGATCGGACAATTTCCGCGATTCGTCTATTCAGGGGATCATGAAGCGGATCAAGGCGAAGGGCATCGAGGTCGTCGTCTACGAGCCCGCTCTTGAACAGGACGAGTTCTTCCACTCCGAGGTCGTGAGAGACATCGATGAGTTCAAGTCGCGGGCTGACGTCATCATCGCCAACCGTTCGACCGAAGCGCTGGACGACGTCGCGCACAAGATCTACACGCGCGATATCTACGGCCGAGACTGACGTTGTTTGCGCGACGCGGGGCCACCCGTTCCCTTGTCTCGCTCACCGGCCCCGCGGGGAATATCGGTGATGCGCTCATTCGGCGAGAGACACTCGAATGGGCCCGTGAGACATCGACGGAACTGATCGCATACACAGGCTCCGCCCCTGACGTCTGGCTGCGCCAGTTGGGGATGCCGGAAGGCGCGGTGGTCCTGCGTTCGAAGCGGTCGGTGGCGCGCTGGCTCTGGTTGCTGGCGACAGCTCCGCGTCATCCGATTCTCATCTTCGAGGCGGGCGAGATCCCACTCGACCGCGGCAATGAAATACGTGAACTGGTCTTTCTCGTAGAGACTCTCATCACCCGGCTCAAGGGCGGAATCGTCGTCCGACCGCCGCGCGGCATTCGGGCGCCTTCATGGCTGCCGCTGACGATTCACCGACTCGCTGCGCGCGCGTCGCAGATCACGTTGTGGCGAGACGCTGCCACGTTGTCGATTGCGCGCTGCGGGCGGCTGGCCCCCGACATCGGGTTCGGCTCCGGCATCCGCGGTGGGCAGCCATGGCAGGAGCGATCCGAACTGTTGGTGAGCCTCCGCGGAACACGACCGATGCCCGACGAGGCCTGGGTTCGGGCTGTGCGCGAGTATGCGGACAGAGCCGGCCTGACGATTCGCACGATCGTGCAGGTTCGGGAAGACGAGGAACGCGCACGCGAACTGGCAGACGCGCTGGGTGGGACCTTCGAGCCGTGGGGAACGACCGATCCGCTCGCACAGGAGGAGCTCTTGCGTGAACGCTACGACGGCGCGCGCATGGTGATCAGCGACCGGATGCACGTTCTAGTGCTTGCCGCCCTCAGCGGTGCTGTGCCTGTGGAACTGGTGCCCCGTCCCACGGCGAAGATTACCGAGGCATTCGCGGCGATCGGCTACCACGGGCTCTCGCTGGATGCCGCGTCCGGTGACACGCATGAGATGACCACGTTCCTTGACTCTCAGCAGGATCGTGCACCAGAGACAGCAGCATGCGTGCACGAGGCCGAAAAGAGCCTGACACGCATCCACGACGAGATCAGAACAATCATCAGCAGGGTGCGTGCATGACTGTGGGGGATCGGCGAGTGCTGTTCCTCTCTCACAGCCATCCGTTCGGGCCGTTTCGTGTGGGCAGCCACCACTACGCGCGACTTCTTGCGTCACGAGGGGGAGAAGTCGTGCACGTGGGGACTCCCATTTCTCTCGCTCATCGCATCACCGGTCGGGCGCGGCCGTCAGACGTCGCGAACGTCCCCCGCGGTCCGCACCGCACGGTCGACGGCGTGGTGCACCTCGTTCCCCGCACAATGATGCCCGCCCCTCTCGGATCGTTCCGCGTGGCGCGGTACCTGGAGAAGAACGGCATCAGGGGCCGGTTCGACGCGATACTGATCGATCAACCGCTGCTCTGGGATACCTCGATCCGCGGGCTCACCGACACACTGATCTATCGCCCGACTGATCTCTATCCCTCGGGACTCAAACACCGAATCCAACAGCAGATCATCGATGCTTCCGACGGCATCATCGCAACGTCGGAAGAAGTACTGCGCGGCCTCGGGCCGCTCGGCCAGCCGACCCTCGTCCTGAACAACGGCGCCGACACGGCGCACTTCGCCTCGACGAACGAGGACGAGGGGCCTCGCCCGATCCGATGCGTTTATGTCGGAGCGCTCGACGGACGATTCGACTGGGCTCAACTGTCTGCGTGGGCGGGTTCTCACCCTGACGTTCGATTCCTCGTCGCTGGACCAGATGCCGATCCGCCGTCATCTTTGCCCAGCAACGTCGACCTTCTCGGCCCGATTGCGTATGACGCCGTGCCTGCGCTGCTGCACGATGCCCGGGTCGGGCTGCTGCCGCTGTCTGACGACCCACTCAACGCCGGACGCAGTCCCATGAAGCTCTACGAGTATCTGGCGGCAGGACTCACCGTTGTCGCTCGAGAGACACCGGGCATCAAACGCCATGAGGGGGTCGGCATCTACACGTACTCAGGTGGTGACGACGCCGACGCTGCGCTGGATCGTGCCCTCGCTCACGCCTCACCTAACGACGGTGGAGTTCGTGCGGCATCCGATTCCTCCTGGGAGCGGAAAACCGATGAACTGGTTGCGTTCCTCCAGCGACTCAGCTGATCAGCTGCTCGAGCGTCTCGGAAACGATGCTCGCCGTGCGGTCCCAGTCGTATCCGGTGGGTGGCTCAACACGCCGCCGGGCGGCCACGGCAGACGTCAGTGCCGTGGCCCATTCCTGCGGGTCGTGCGCGGATCCGAGCCCCCAGCCGCGATCGCCGACGATCTCAGCGACCGCCTCGCAACCACGCCAATACAGAACCGGGACTCCGCAGCACACGGATTCCAGCGCGGGCAGGCCGAACCCCTCAAGAGTGGATGGCATCGCCGTCGCAGCAGCGCCCCGATACAGCGCAGCCAGCTGCTCGTCGTGCAGTCCGTGCATCCACTGGACCCGCGAGCCGATGCCCAAGCCTTCTGCGCGCGCGGCCAACTCAGCGACCTCGGCGGCCGGAACCACCGCCCGAAGATGAACATCGGGAGCTGAAATCAGCGCCTGCAAGAGCACATCGAGATTCTTGTGGGCGCGGGCGTTTCCGACGTACAGCACATACGGGTCGTCTGCCGCCTCGACGTGACCGTGGGGGTGGAACGCTGCTGAGCAGCCGTTTCCCGCGTTGACGATCTGCACCGCATCGTCATTGAGCCAGCGACGGATCTCACGGGCAGAAGTCTCAGAGACAGTCAGCACCACCCCGGTCTTTCGAACCGTGCGACGGACCGGGCCTGCGTAATACGCTTCGAACTTCCACCGGGAAAGCCCTGACGCGCGAAGTTGGATGAGATCGTGCAATGTCAACAGCTGTCGTGGCGCACGCAGCAGAGCGCCGTACCCCGGCGAGTACACCAGGGCATTCCCACTCGCGTTGCGTACCGGCCGGAAAGAGTCGAGCGGCGACGACGGGCTGCCGTCGAGGCCGAGCGGTGTCCACGGCAGGCGGAGTCGGCTGAGCACTTCTCCGGCATACCGGCCGATGCCGTGTGCGCCACGATAGCGGTCGTCGACGAACAGCTGATTCATGACGCCGTCCTCGTCGAGTCCTGCACCCAGGCTCGAATACGATCGGCGAACACCTGCTCGGAGAACAGTGCGGCCTGCGCGCGACATGCGTCGGCGGAGGCGTCGATCGCGTCCCCGACAGTGCGCCGGAGCTCACCGCGCGACCAGTCTTCGAGTAGGGCGCCAGTGCGCTTGTGAATCACTGTCTCGGCGGTGCCGCCGATCGCGCTGGCGATAACAGGCGTTCCGGCTGCCATCGCTTCGACAGGAACGATGCCGAAATCCTCGACCGCGGGGAAGACGAGAGCGAGCGCGCGACGCAGAAGAGCGCGGTACAGCTCACCGCTGGGTGCCGAAACGAACGAGACCATCCCCGGTGCCTGTTCCTCAGCGAGCGCCCGCAGGCGAGCCTCATCCGGGCCGGCGCCGGCGAGGACGACGGGGAGGTTCGCGGCGACCCCCGCCTCGATCACCAAATCGAGCCTCTTATACGGAACGAATCGGGAGAAACCCAGGAGGAACTCATCGGGTAGCGCCTGCAGCACCTTTTGATCGCGGTCGCTCGGGGCTGGCTCACGGGTGAAGCTGACGACGTCGACGGGCGGATGGATGACGGTGCTCTCGCGCTGCCACGCCTGAGCGATGCGCTCGGCGACGAAGCTGCTGTTCGCGGCGATCGCGACGGGTTCTTGAGCACGACGACGATCCAGTGGCTTCAATGTCGCGGCGACGACCTTTGCCGGCAGAGAGCTGCCGCGACCATCCAGCTCGGGATTCCAGATGTACCGTGCGGGTGTGTGCGCATAGACGAGCTTGGGTACATCGCGCGCTGGACCTGCAAAGCGTGCGTGATGGGCGAAGAGGTGACTGCTGGCGAGCACCCAGTCGGCATCGATGGCAGGAAGCTGCCGCCACGCGAGGGGCATGAGCCCGAGCGCAGCTGCCTTATGGCCACGCAACGGTGTCCTGGCGAGCCAGGTCTCGCCATCCACCGAGAAGCGGTCGCCGCTATCGTTCCACAGGCAGTAGCGCGCGGCATCCGGAAACACTCGGGTCAGCGCCTCGAAGACGTTCTCCGACCCGCCGGTGCGGGCCAACCATTCGTGCACGAGTGCGCCGCTCACCGGCCGACCCCTTCTTGCCATTGCGGGAGGAGCCTTCGTTGTCGCGGCGATGAATCCTCGGATGGCATGGAGATGAGTCTAAGGAAGTTCGCTCTCAGGAGGGTGATGTTAGCCTCTGTGCTCCTCGTGTCGGCGCGCGCCCAGCGGGTAGGTATTGTGGGGATCGATTGATCGAGCTCAGGGGGGCTTTCGACTTATGGCATTGCGATTCACGAAGAAGACGATCATCATTCTGGTCAGCGCGGCGGTCGTGCTGGTCGGGGGAGGCGTCGCGGCTACTGCCGTCGTGATGAACCAGAGCGAACCAGAAGCCGAGACGAAAGCGATCCCGCGCGTCGGGACGAAGGTCGAATTCCCGGAACGACCGGTCGTAGTTCCTGCCACGAACGTCGCACGCGCCGGTATCGACGGCTGGACGTTGGCAGAGCGGACCGTGGTCGGTGCTGTTCTGCCGGAGGTCGGCAACGCAGCTGACGGAGCCGTGTCTCTGCGAGTGGACGCACCGGCGGACGACGCTGACATCGTGGCCGCGAGCGCGCCAGTAGCACTCGTCCCCTCGACCGAGTACACCCTCACCGCGTCGGTCCGAGTGCTCGCCGAGTACGAACAGGACTCCGGAATTCGCCTCACCGCCGGCGGCGACCAGTTCGAACTTCCTGAGCTGAACGCCGAATGGCAGACCGTCGAATTTCCCTTCGCCACCTCGAGTGAAGTCGGCGACGGCACCATCGGCATCGTCCTGTCTGGTGCCGTTCGTGGGTTCGGCATCGACAACATCTCGATCTCCGCAGACGGCGGCGGGAACCTCATTGGCAACGGCTCCTTCGAACAGGTCTCGGCGCCGCGAGGCATCCTCAACGACTCGCTGATCGTCACGAACACGTCGGCTGTCCTGGCCGTGTCAGCGGCAGAAGGAGAAGTCGCGTGGACGGCGACGTCGAGCTCCGGTGGCGAACCGATCACCGGCAGCTCTGTCGTGAGCGGACCCGTGGCCGCACTTCCTCTTGAAGGCGTGCCCCAGGGACACTATGCGGTCTCTGTGCGGGATTCATCCGGCTTCGAAGCGAGCACGAACGTCGCCGTCATCGACAGCGACACCTTCTACGTCGAACAGGACTCGCGCTTCGGCGTCGGAGCGCACGTGGAGAAGGAACCGTTCGTCGGCACCGGCACCATGGCCGCCGCTCTCGGTTTCGCTGAAGTGCGAAATGACATCACCTGGGAGCGAAACGAGAAGAGTCGCGGGGTCTACGCCTGGGAAGACAACTATGTGCGCGAGTTCGCTCGGATGCACGTCAACGGGGTGAAGCTGCTCGGCATCGTGGCGTATGGCAACGAGCTCTACGGCAGTAAGCGGTCGCCGTCCAACGAGGAGGCGATCCAAGCGTATGGCGCGTATGCGAAGGCCATCGCCGACACCTTTGACGTCGTCGGACTCGAGATCCTCAACGAGTACAACCACCGCGACAACGGCACATCATGCGGCCATTCCCCGGCGTGCTACGTGGAGATCGCGCAGGCCGCGCGTGACCACGTCAGCGCCGCGTACCCTGATCTCCCGCTTGTCACCGGATCCACGGCGCTGTATGACAGCGAGTGGTTCGTGGGCTTTTGGCAGGCCGGAGGAATGGCTGTCACCGATGTCGTCAGCTACCACCCCTACGAGGGATGGATCGATCGAAACGCCGACCTGATCGCGGGCACAGTTCAGCAGTCCTACGCCGACATGCAGGAACACACGGGTGAGACGCGACCGGTCTGGGTCAGCGAGATGGGGTTCCCCACTCACTACGACGGTGTCGGAATTCTGGAGCAGGGCGAGATGCTCGTGCGCAACGAGACCTTGGCTTTTGCGAACGGCGTCGAGAAGTACTTCTGGTACGACCTCGTGAACGACAAGCCTGACCCGGCCGCAGGCGAGGCCAACTTCGGACTTTACGAGAACTCACCCCGCGCCAACGTCGTCGCGCGAGCGCCGAAGCCCGGTGCATTCGCGCAAGCGCTGATGATCGCGCAACTCGGGGGCAAGGATCACGCAGCCACCGAGTCCGACGAGACCACGCAGGTTGAGGTGTTCGGCAGCGATTCGGATGCGACACGGGTCGCGTGGGCACCCGGTGGCGAGACGCAGCGCGCGTTCCCGTCGGACAGCGCTCTGACCGTCACTCACCTGTCGGGCCACACGGAGGTCCTCGAAACGGTAGACGGCAACGTCACGATCACGCTGAGCGGATCGCCCGTCTTCATCTCATCGCCGGTCGAAGCTTCTGCCGACTAGACGCATCCATCATCAGGGAACCTCAGGAAACGGCTCGGTACACTTCATCGGTGCACGCTATTACCACGGACGTTGAAACCCAATCAGAAAAGCGCGGACGCTTGGTGCGACGCGTCTGGTTGA
The DNA here is from genome assembly GCF_051546305.1 of Microbacterium wangyouchuni. Taxonomy (NCBI): domain Bacteria; kingdom Bacillati; phylum Actinomycetota; class Actinomycetes; order Micrococcales; family Microbacteriaceae; genus Microbacterium; species Microbacterium wangyouchuni. The sequence goes on along the minus strand of NZ_JBPTMA010000012.1, from coordinate 26,118 downwards.
TCGTTGTTCTCGTCATCATCGTGTTGCTGCTCGCCGTCTGCTGGGTCGGACTGCGGGCGATCACCGTGAAGGATGGTCTGACCGCGAGTCAGCAGTACGTCGATGAGATTCAGAACGGCGGGGATGTAGACGCAGCGCTGGAAGGGATCTCCGAGAACGCTGCCAGCGCCGGGGCCGCGGCAAGCGACCCCGTGTGGGCGGTGATGGAGTGGGTCCCTGTCGTCGGAGACAACCTGAGAGGTGTGCGCCTCGCGGCCCAGTCGCTCGACGCTCTTGTCAACGACGTCGCTCTGCCGGTGATGGAGTCATCAGACGACGCGATCACGACGAGACTGCTCTCGGTGGCTCAGGAGCATGGCGAACGCATCGGTCGACTGGCGGAGGAGATCCGCTCGGTCAGCGGATCGAGCTTTCTGATCGGGCAGGTTCGGGACGGCGTCGACCAGGTCGACCAGGTGATGGAGGTCGCAGCGCCAGCACTGGGACTTGCGCCTTCACTGCTCGGCGGAGACGAGCCACAAAACTACCTGCTGGTGTTCCAGAACAACGCCGAGACACTCGCTCTGGGCGGCAGCGCGGCGGCGCAGACCATGGTGCACGTCGACAACGGCGTCATCTCGATGGGGGCCCAGGGCGACAGTGGCAAATATCAGAATGGCGTGGCGGTCGATGTCGACGTTCCGCAGAGCGCTATCGATCTCTACACCGGCTACCTCGTCGAGCACGTCAATACGAGCATGAGCCGGCCCGACTTCCCCACGGCAGCGCAAATCATGCGCGCGTGGTGGCAGCGCGACATCTCGAATGACGAGATCGCCGGAGTCATCTCCGTTGACCCCCTCGCAATCGAACGCATCCTCGTCGCGACGGGACCGATCGATCTGGCCTCGGGAGACGTGCTCGAATCAGACACGGCGGTCTCGCTGCTGCTGAGCCAGATCTACGGTCGCTGGGATTCTTATGTCGAGCCGGAGAAGGTCGACGGCTTCTTCGCCGACGCGGCCGCTGCGATCTTCAGCAAGATCGCAGCGGGGGAGTTCGACATCAAAGACATGATGTGGGCGCTCACCGAAAGCGCTGAGGCGGGCGACATCTTCGTCTGGAGCGAAGACGAGCAGGTGACCGAGATGGTCGCGGGGTCTCGCGCCAGCGGCATCCTGCCCACGGACAACACCGAATCGACGACTGTCGGCGTGTATTTCAACAACAGCAACGGTTCGAAGATTGACTACTTCACGCAGACCGCGACTGCCGCCACGGCCGTGTGCGAAGCAGATGTCGCAACGTTCACCGTTGACGCTTCGCTCTCCCTTCCTCTGACGCAACAGCAGGCCGAAGCATTGCCGCGCTATGTGCAGAGCATGACCTTCGGGGCGCGATTCCGCGATTGGATCTATATCTACGGCCCGCCCGGAACCACGCTGACGGATGCCACTTTCGCCGGTGAAGAAGTGTCTGTCATGCACCGCGACATCGATGACCTCGGACGACCGGTCGTCGCATTCGAAGCATGGTTCGACCCGGGAGATGAGGTCAGCGTTACGGCGACTTTCGCCGGTGAGGGCAACGACTTCGGTCCGCTTGAGATTCAGACGAACCCGATGATCAACGGAGCGAAACCGAGCATCACTGACGGCTGCAACAGCTGACCGATCCTCACAGACCGGGCGAAAGAGATCGAATCGGTTAGAATGACTTCCGGTTCTGTGCGAGCTTCATCGCGCACAAGGAACTGTTTCTGACCGGATGGGGTGGCCGTCATAGTCGTCGAGATCGAGCGTGAGCAAGCCGACGTCGGTGCCGCGACCCTCGGTTCCGGCGGAGTGCCGGTGCAGCGGGCCCGTCGTGGAGCGTGGCCGCGTCGCTATGCGAGCAGGCTGTTCTATAGCGACGTGATCGTCATTGTGCTCACACTCGTGATCTCTTCTTTCATTGCGATACCCGGGCTGTTCGCGAGCGTCAGCTGGCCGGGAGGCCCGCGGCTGTCGTATCTCGCCGCACTTGTCATCGTCGGCATCCTCTGGCTGATCGCGCTTGACGCGACCGACTCCCGTGACCGCCATATCGTCGGACACGGGGCTGACGAGTACCGCCGCATCATCAACGCATCGGTCGTGGTGTTCGCGGCGACCGTCGCCATCGTGTTCTTCCTTGGCATGTCCCTCTCCCGCATGCTGGTTGCCGTCGTCTTTCCGATCGGGCTGCTGCTGCTGCTCTTTTCGCGATGGATGTGGCGTCAGTGGTTGCGCCGCCGCCAGAGGAAGGGGGAGTACCTCCACCGTGCCGTCCTCATCGGTGAGCCATCGAAGGTCCAGCACGTGGCCAAACAGATCAGACGAACCCACGGCAGCGGCTATCAGATCGTCGGAGTCATCACGAACAAGGGGCCGTCTGCGGGTGTGCCAGACATCGACGTGCTCGGCGACATCGCCCACGCCGAAGCGGCGCTCGAAGACGCGAACATCGATGCGCTCATCATCGTCGGCTCGGACGACCTCGACCCCGACACGATGCGGCGGCTCGGTTACGCCGTTTCTGACCGCGACATTCAGCTGATCATGGCGCCAGCGCTCACGGACATAGCCGGACCCCGGCTGCACAACACCCCGGTCGCGGGCCTCCCGCTCGTGCAGGTCGACTTCCCGCGCATGGAAGGGGCTCAACGCTTCACCAAGCGAATGTTCGACCTCATCGGCTCGTCGCTCTTCCTGGTGCTTCTCCTGCCGGTGTTCCTGATCGTCGCGATCGCCATTCGCATCGAAGGTCCCGGAAAAATCTTCTACCGCCAGGAGCGCATCGGCCGTGGCGGAAAGACTTTTGGAATGCGTAAGTTCCGCTCCATGATCGCGGATGCCGACGACCAGTTGGACACTCTTCTCGATCTGCAGGGCAGCAGCGACAAACCGCTTTTCAAGATCAACGACGACCCGCGTATCACGAGGGTTGGCCGGTTCCTGCGCCGGCACTCCATCGATGAGCTGCCTCAGCTGATCAACGTGTTCCGGGGGGAGATGAGCCTGGTTGGCCCCCGCCCGCAGCGTGACTCCGAGGTCGCCCTCTACGACGACATCGCCCACCGCCGGCTGCTCGTGAAGCCCGGGATGAGTGGGCTCTGGCAAGTCAGCGGTCGCTCCGCCCTGTCGTGGGAAGAGACGATCCGTCTCGATCTGTACTACGTCGAGAACTGGTCGCTCACACAAGACATCATCATCCTGTTCCGCACGGTGCGCGCCGTCGTAGCGCCGGGCACATCAGCCCGCTGATCAATCCCCGTTCGAGGTCTTCCGCTCTGACGCGCAGGCAGACAGAATGAAGATGCCTGCAGAAACTGCTGGCATTGCAACCACTTGGAGAGGACCCGACATGGGAATCGACGACCTGGTCAACAAGGGCAAAGACCTTTACGAGCAGAACAAGGACAAGATCGCTGAAGTCGTCAAGAGCGAGCAGGCGGAAGACGTCAGCGACAAGGTTCTCGACGGAGTCGCAGACTTCGCCAAGAAGGTTGCTCCCGGAGCATCCGACAAGATCGACGAGATCCGCGACAGCGCCGACAAGTCGATCGGCAACGAGTAGTCATCTGACTTCAGAGGGTGGCGCATCTTCGGACGCGCCGCCCTCTTCGTTTCGCGCCACGCGTTTTGATACCGCAACGCGTATATGCCATTGTGGGAATAGTTGGGGGCGACGCCGATCTGGCAAGCGTCGTGTTTATTGAGGTCACACTGGGGTGTCTCGTTGAGCCGGGACATCTGAGGAACATCTGAATATGCGCGCGCGCACGCAAAAAATCCGTTCGATCTGGGCCGGACTTCTGACGGTGGTGCTGGCAGTGGCTGGCCTCGTCTTCGTCCCGCAAGTGGCAGTAGCTGCAGAAGGCGATCCGCAATACCTCACGGTGACGAAGAACGTCCAGCCGGCGCAGGTGTCTCCCGGACAGCCCTTCACCTACACGATCACGGTGAACTGCGCCGAGGCATCCTGCCTCAACGCCACGCTCGACGACGCCCTCCCGGCAGAGCTCGCCGGATACGCGGTGCAGAATGTCACCTACGCGCCGAGTGCCGCGGCCGTGCCCCGCCAGATCGAGTGGACCACCGACGGAACCCCGAGTGCAACGCACCCGAACACCCTCACCGCAGACACCGCGCTGCACGTCGACTTCACCGGCGCGGTCACCTCTCCGGCCGGCGCCGGCCTCGAAGAGGGCGTGACCTTCAGCGTCACCATCACGCTGCAGACCCCCGATGACCTGAAGCCGGGCGAGCAGAGCATCACCAACACGGCCCACACTGCCGCAGACAACTCGTCGCCCGACAGCGACAACGCCACCATCGTCGTCATCACGCCCGAGATCATCGACGTGGCGACAAGCAAAGCCTGGTCGCCGACGCCGCAGAGCTTCAGCCCCGGCGCCACCTCGACGATTGACCTCAGCGTCACGAACACATCCAACGGTCCGGTCGAGAAGCTCACCATTCAGGAACCGCAGACTGCGGCCGACGGCGCCGCCGCTCTCGACGCCAGCAACCCCTTCACCATCACCGACCTCACCGGCTTCGGCGACACCACCCTGCCGGCCGGCGCCGAGGCAGTTCAGCTGGACCTCTACCTGAAGCAGGCCGACGGTACATGGCAGTGGGTTCCTGGCCCTCCATCTGATGCGATTGCTCTTCCGGATGGCATCAACCCCGCCGACGTCGGCGGCATCCGCGTGACTTACACCGGCGAAGCAATCGAAGAGGGTGCCGCCGGCGCCCTTGCCCTCAACCTGGCTCAGCGCGAAACCCAGCGCGACACCGACGCAGACCTGTCGGTCGCAGTGCAGACCGTCGACAACGTCGTAGCGGCAACCGCTTCGGTCGAGGGCCGCGACCCCGCCACGGCAACGGCCAATGCGTTATATGAAGTCATCCCCGCAGAGATCGCCGCGGCAACGGTGAAGAGCATCAGTCCGTCGCGCATCGCAGCCGGCGACTCAGCTGCCGCCCGCATCGTCGGCACGAACACCTCTGACGTCGGCGTGAACGAACTGCGCGTGGCGGACCTCGACTACTTCGACGAGAACATCACCTTCGCTGGCTTTACCGCCGCCCCCACCCGGCCGGTCGCCGCGACCGCCGGAATGCTGATCTACCACCCGCTCGACGGCGGCGACCCCATCGAGATCGCTCTCGTCGACGGCGAGATCCCCGCGCTGCCCGGCGTGCTCATCTCCGGCTTCGAGATCGTGTTCACGGCCGAAGACGGCGGCATCACCCCCGGCACGAACACCGCCATCGACTTCACGATCGACACCGCAGAAGCTGCGATCGCTGAGGGTGCCGAGTCGCGGACAACCACGAACACCGCGACCACCACCGTCGTCGCGCAGAACGGCGTTGAAGCGACCAACGATGACCCCGCGACGCTGGATCTACTCAAGCCCGCGATCGACGTCACCCTCACGAAGACTGTCCGCCCGGGCTCAGCAGTGCAGCCCGGCGAAACCGTCGTCACACAGCTGACCTCGAACCTGAAGACCACGTCTGACTACATCACCGCGACGCAGATCGTCGTCGAAGACGCGTGGACCGAAGCCGGTGGCTTCTGGGACGCCTTCAACCTCGACGCCATCGCCCCCACCCAGGTGCCCGGCGGAGCCGGCCTCACCATCCAGGTGCGCGACGCTGACGGCGCCTGGATCGACCTCACGGTCTTCCCCGCGGAGGAAGGCCCGCAGCTGGTCGCCCTGAACAACGCTGAGATCCAGGCGCTGCTGCCGGCTGGCGACACGACCGATGACCTCACCGGCATCCGCTTCGTCTTCGACAACCCGACCGGCTTCGCCTCAGACACGACGGTAACGCCGTACGTGGTCTCCGAAGCACGTGACGAACTGCGCTCCGACCCCGCCGAGCACACCACCCCGGGAACCGATCAGCCGGTGAAGTACGAGAACTCGGCGACGACCACCGGAACGGGCGAAACCGAAAGTGGCACGCCGCTCGAAGATGAAACCGTCGACACCGGTGAAGCCACCATCATCACCCACGCTGGTACCGGTGTTCTCGGCATCGACAAGCACTGGGATCAGCCGACCGTCGCAGCTCAGTCGGGCCAGACGCGCAGCACGACCCTGAGCTGGCGTGTGGGAACCGGGTATGAGGAAGTCGTGATCACCGACTCCGCCCCGGCGACCGAACTCGGCGCTCCGCAGAACCCGGCCGAAACCGTCTTTGACGCGTTCAACCTCACGCGCGTCAACGTCATTAACGCGAGCAACCAGCCCTACACGAACGGCTGGTACCTGCGTTACGACGTCATCACTGCTGTCGAGCTGTACATCGACGGTGCCTGGGTCGCTATGCCGGTCCCTGCCGCCGGTTGGATCCAGAACGGCGCCTTCGTCGGCTACACGCTGACGGCAGACCAACAGGCCGGGGCCACCGGTGTGCGCATCCTGCTGGAAGAGAACACTCCGGCACGAGAAGCAGCCGCTGAAAACGGCCCGAACCTCGACCCCTACGCACCCGCGCCCGGCAGCGGCGTCGCCACGAGCAGTGCGCCGCGTCAGTTCAACTTGAGCTGGCAGATTCGTGACAAGAAGCGCTCCGACGACACCTGGGTGACCGAGGGCGCGCTCTACAACACCGCAGATGACGGTGTCGTAGACAACACCGTCCGCATCGATGGCACGCCCAACGACGGCGGTGCGGTCGTGAGTGACACCGACAACGACACCATCCTCATCACGAACCCGGGCCCGGGCGTCCGCGTCAACAAGACCGTCAGCGATGCCGGCCCGCTGTACGTGCCGATGGAAGGCACGGATGCCGCGAGCTACCCGACCACGACATTCACGCTGAAGGCGCACAACAACTCCGTCTCGAAGGCCTCGTACGTTCGGGTGACCGATCCCGCGACCTGCGTTGACGGCGACCCGGTCACCGACTGCCAGACTGCAGCAACTGTGGCCGGCGCTGTGGGAGACCCATTCACCGCTGACGTCGAGTGGCTGACCGCCTCCGGTCAGGGCAACCCGTTCGAGCGGTTCGACCTCAAGAACGTCACGATCTCTGCCGGCATTCCGGCACAGGTCGATCTGGCGGCTTCCACCGTGTGGCTGCTTCGCTACGAGAACGGCGAATACACCTCGACGCCGACCACCGCTTCGGTTGTCAACGCCGCGTCGGCAGAGGATCTGGCATCCGTCGTCGGCATCAGCGTCACGTTCCAGGGAACGGACCCGGAAAACACGGGCGGCACGATCACCTCAGCCAACGGGCTGAATGTCGTGCTCGGCACCCAGCTGCGCACCACGCTGCGCAGCACCGGCGTACCGCAGGTCGTCCCCGCGAACGAGAAGGTCGACGTGAGCAACCGCGTCTTCGCGCAGTCGTATGACCCGATTCTTGCTGACGGGACCGGCACCGGAGCCAACGACGACGTCTCCGTCGTCCTCACCGGTGGCGACATCAACGTCGGCCCCACGAAGACCATCGCTCCCGAGGCGATCACCGAGCCCACGCGCCATGACCCCGTCACCGTGACGATCGGTGCGAACCAGGGCATCAACCCGGTGAGCACCCTTCCGGCTAAGGAAGTGCGGCTGACCGACGACCTCGAGAGCTCACCCGAGTTCTGGAACAGCTTCGACTTCACCGGGCTCGGCGCGATCGCAGCACCCGGCGGCTCCGACCAGGTGGTCGTCGCCGTCTACGGGCCGTTCGGAGCAGACGGCGAGATGGCGTGGGCAGAGTCCGCGCCCACCCCGATCGCGGAAGCCGCGGTTCCCGTCGATGTCGCGCAGTACGGCGACATCCAGGGCATCCACCTGGAGTTCTCCCGTGCCGATGGCGCGTTCTTCTCCACCGCGTTCCCCGCACCGGCGTGGAGCACGACCACTGCATTCACCGTGCAGCTGCGCGACACGTTCCGCGACAGCGGCGATGAGATCGACCTCACCGACCAGCACACCGTGAACAACGAAGTCATCGTCGTCGCCGATCGACTCAACGGTGAAGCATCCCAGGCGAAGGCGAGCGCAGCGCTCGTCGAGATGGGCCCAGGATCCTTCCAGATCGACGTGCACAAGCAGGTCAACGACGGCACCTCGCGTGTCGCGACCCCCGGCGCGCCGCTGTCGTGGGATCTGATCTTCACGAACACCGGAACCGGCTACCTCTCCATCACCGAGCTGCGCGACAAGCTGCCGACGCACCTCGTGTACCTCGGCGAGGACCCGGTCTACACGCCCGACCCCGACGGACTGCTCCCGGCACCGGAGAGCATGGACATCGAGACTGTCGCCGACGGTGGCACCGAATACGAGAACCTCGTATTCACGTGGGCCGAAGGCGCGCAGATGCTGCCCGGTGAGAGCTTCACCGTGCGCATCATGCTCGAACTGCAGCCAGGACTACTCACCGGCGAGCGTGCCACGAACGAGATGACCGTCTCGACCGTCGAAACCCTCACGCAGTGCACCAACGTCAGAAACCCCAGCGCTCTCACCGACGCCTGGGCAAACGACGAAACCACCTGCGGCACGACCGAGTACGTGCAGCCGGCGAACGCCCCGAACCTGTACGTCGTCAAGGGCGTGCGCGGCGAGCGCGACGGGGCTATCAACCCGAACAACCCCGACGCCATCTGCCAGCAGAACCTCGTCGCAACCGGCGGTGCGTACTACCGCACGCCGTGCGCGGCCAACAGCCAGATCGGCGGAACCGACGACTGGGTGCTGCGCGCGCAGAACGGCGGCACGATTCCGCTGCAGGAACTGGTGCTGTTCGATCAGCTTCCGGTCGCCGGCGACGGCTACCTGCTCTCGGGTGCCTCGCGCGGCTCGGTCTACCGCCCGCAGATGCTCGACACGCTGAACCTCGTGGCACCGGAAGGCACCACCACCGACGTACAGGTGACGTTCTCACCGGGCGTCTGCGTGGGCACCTACGGCGACCTCGAGAACCAGGAGCCCTGTGCGCAGAACGGTGAGGGCTGGGTCTCGGCCGGCGCCATCGCCGACGCCGATTGGGCCAACGTCTCAGGTGTGCGCATCTACCTGGACTTCGGCACGACGGCCTCCGGCTACCTGAACCCGGGCGAGTTTGTCGACGTCACCTACAGCTCCACGAACGTCGTCGCCTCCGACGCGAACCCGAGCGGCGCTTCGGCCGCAGTGCCGGGAACCGACTCCTTCGCCTGGAACCAGTTCGGCGCAAAGTTCCTCTTCCGGGACAGCTCGAGCTATGTGAAGAGCGCTCCGGCTCGCGTCGGCGTGCACCTCATCTTCGGATCGATTGAGGTCTCGAAGGAGATCACCGGAGACGCGGCCGGCTACGCCCCGGAGGAGTTCCTCTTCGACGTGGTCTGCACGATCCAGGGTGTGACGCTCGATCTGGGCGAGCACGCCGTGGTTGAGCTGAACTCCGCGAACGCGTACACGCAGCGCATCGACGGCATCCCATTCGGAGCAGCCTGCGATGTCACCGAGCAGGGCGCCGTCGGCGAGTTCGGCGAGACCGCCCGTTATGGTTCCCCGGTGACCCTCGTGGTCGCTCTGGAGAACTCTGAGGGTGCCATTCCTGAAGACCAGATCGCGGTCATCGAGAACGAGTACTCGTACTCGGGCCTGTCGGTCACGAAGACCGTCGACACCGACGCGAGCGAGGGCCAGTTCGGTCCGTTCGACTTCACCCTCACCTGCACGAGCGCAACCGGTATTCCGGTGACGTTCGAGGGCGGTGCGACCGTTATCGAGTTCACGCTCGAAGACGGCGAGACCTTCACCGCTGCGGAGAACTTCATCCCGGCGCGTGCGACGTGCGTGATCACCGAGGTCGATAGTGCGGATGCTGATGGCATCGTCGTCGTTGGCGACAACGTCACCGACAACGGCGATGGCAGCGCTTCGGTGCTCGTTGGCGTCACACCGGTTGAGGTCGAATTCACCAATGGCTTCGACTCCGGCACGCTCACTGTGAACAAGGTCGTCGATGGCGAAGGTGCAGCGCTCTATGGCGCCGGACCCTTCGACTTCACCGCCGTGTGCACCTACCGCGGACAGACGCTGCTCGACGTCGCATTCAGCCTCGACGCGAACGCGAACCGCACCTTCGGCGTCTACCCGACCGGCACGAACTGTGTCGTCGCAGAGACGGCCACCGGCGGCGCGACCAGCACGGCGATCGACCCGGCAGACGGCATCGTCGTGATCAGCGACGAACCGGATGCCGCGGCCGCCGTCACTGCGACCAACACCTTCGACCTCACCTCCATCGAGGTCACGAAGGCGATCACGGGAGCCGCAGCTTCTTACGCGGCCGACGAGTTCCTCGTCGACGTGGTCTGCTCGGTGCGCGGCATCACCGTCGCCCTCGGCGAGAACGCGGTCGTCGAACTCAATTCGGCGAACGGGTTCACCCAGCGCATCGACGGCATCCCGCACGGCGCATCCTGCGACGTGACCGAACAGGGCGCGATCGGCGAGTACGGCGAGACCGGACGCACCGGATCGCCGTCGATCATCGACGCGGCCACCGTGGTGGCAATCGATGAAGGCGTTCCCGCCGAGCAGACAGCGACGCTGACGAACGACTACACCTTCGCCAGTCTGTCGGTCATCAAGCGCGTCGCGACGGATGCTGATGTGACGTTCGGTCCGTTCGACTTCACCCTCACCTGCACGAGCCGCACCGGCATCCCGGTGACGTTCGACGGTGACGTGACCGAGCTGGCCTTCACGCTGGAAGCCGACGCAGAGTTCACCGCTCCCGAGGGCACCATCCCCGCCTACGCGACCTGCCTCATCTCTGAGGTCGACAGCGCCGCGGCAGATGACATCGTCATCGTCGGCGACAACGTCACCGACCTCGGTGACGGCACCGCTCGCGTCGAGGTCGGAACGACCGAAGCATCCATCGAGTACACGAACAGCTTCGATGCCGGTGTGCTCACCGTCGCGAAGGTGGTCGACGGTGCCGGTGCCGAGCTCTGGGGCGCAGGCCCCTTCGAGTTCAGCGCGGTCTGCACCTACCGTGGCCAGACGCTGTTGGATGAGATCTTCGTTCTCGACGCCAACGCGCAGCGCACCTTCGGCACCTATCCCGCCGGCACCGAGTGCGCCGTCGAGGAGACCGAGGCCGCAGGCGCCACCACGACCGTGCTTGAACCGACCGATGGAATCGTCGAACTCGTTGCCGGAGCATCCGCTTCGTCGACGGTGACCGCGACGAACACCTTCGCACTGACCTCGATCGAGGTCGGCAAGACCATCACTGGGGAAGCGACCGACTATGCGGCAGGGGAGTTCCTCGTCGACGTGGTCTGCACGGTCGGCGGAGTGGGTGTACCGCTCGGCGCGAACAGCGTCGCCGTGCTCAACACCGCGAACGACTACACGCAGCGCATCGGCGGCATCCCCACCGGTGCCGTGTGTGATGTCACCGAGCAGGGTGCCGTCGGAGACTTCGGCGAAACCAGTCGCCCCGCCTCGACGACCGTCCTCGCAGCCAGTGCCGTGGTTGACGCGGACGAGGAGATGCCCGCGGGGCAGACCGCCGAGGTCGTCAACGACTACGCGTTCTCCGGTCTGTCGATCACCAAGCGCGTCTCGACGGATGCTGAGGGCGAGTTCGGACCGTTCGACTTCACCCTCAGCTGCACGAGCGCAACTGGCATCCCGGTGACGTTCGGCGCAGACGGGACCTCGATCGAGTTCACCCTCGCGTCCGACGGAACCTTCACCGTTCCCGAGAACACGATCCCGGCCCGCGCCGACTGCCTCGTCACCGAGGTGGGCAGCAACGCCTCGAGCATCGTTGTGACCGGCGACAACGTCACCGACAACGGTGACGGCAGCGCCGTAGTTGCTGTGGGTGTCGAAGCATCCGCGATCGAATTCACCAACGGTTACGACGCCGGTGTGCTCACCGTCTCGAAGATCATCGACGGGGAAGGCGCCAACCTGTACGGGCAGGGCTCCTTCGACTTCACCGCCGTATGCACCTACGAGGGGGACACGCTGCTGGATGCATCGTTCTCGCTCGCCGGTGGGGACAGCCGTTCGTTCGGCCCGTACCCGACGAACACCTCGTGCATCGTCGAGGAGACCGAAGCCGGGGGAGCCACCAGCACCGTGCTCGATCCGAGCGACGGCACCGTCGTGATCGGTGCCGACTCCGGCGCCGCCGTCACCGCCACCAACACCTTCGACGTCGCCGCCATCACGGTGACCAAGACCGTGACCGGTGACCTGGATGCCGAGGGGGCACACGGTGTGTTCCTCGTCGAGCTGCAGTGCACCGTGGACGGTTCACAGATCGAGATCCCCGGTGGCACGGTGCGCGAGCTGCGCGTCGAAGGCGGCTACACCGCCGTGTTCGGCGACCTGCCCGAGGGTGCGGACTGCCGCATCGTCGAGACGGATGCCGGAGGAGCAGTCAAGACGACCATCGCTGTCGCCGGAGTCGTCACCGCCGGAACAGCGGCTGATGTCACGGCCGCAGGCGCTGTCGACGTCGAGATCACGAACGAGTTCGTGAAGCAGCTGCCGGCTACCGGTCTGGGTATGGCCGGATCGCTGTGGCTCGTCGTGGCGCTGCTGTTCGGCGCAGGCATCGTGTTCCTGCTGCTGCACTGGCGTCGCCGCCGCATCGAGGCGTAACGCAATAGTGAGACGGGGTGGATGCGAAATGCTCGCATCCACCCCGTCTTGCGTCTAGGCTGAACTCAGCCGCCTGGGGATCTTGCGGCCGGGTTCGTCGGAGGGGTCTGACGAACTGCACTGCACGACTGGGGTCGTGCTGAATACTGGGGAAATCGATTTGGGGATCATCGTGCACTGTGCGCCTATCCGGCGCCCGTGCTTCGTCCCGCCCGCGCGGCGGTTCATCCGTCGCGCCTTCGACGAGGCCCCGGGCGTCCCTTCACGCCCGGGTCCTCGTGTTCGGCGCGCCCCCTCGCGCTGAGCACGCTCCCCAAAGTAGGGCGAGGCATGGGGATGCCTCGCCCTACCGATTTTCTGGGAGGCGCCTGGGGCGGTGTTCTGCGTCGAGGCCCGGGGGCGTCGCCGAGGCCCTGGGATAGATGCGCAAATAGCGCGGGGCGTGGGCGGAAAGTGAGGGCGTGGGTGGCTCGGAATGACGCGGCGGGGGAGCGCGACACGCCCGGGTTTGCGTAAGTGAAATCCGGCATGGCAGAATAGACAGGTTCCACATTCCGGTGGTGCACTATGCGTGTTCACCGGATCACCATCATGGCAGTGCATAGGCGGCGTCATCTCCCCGGAGACGGATGCAGGGTCCTAGGCCGCAGATGGCAGAACAGCAGCCACCTCCTTACGGAGGCTCTGCCGTGGGTCGAAAGGCCTGCGGAATGACAGAAGAACAGTGGTGCCCGGCGCGAACAGCGCCATGGTGCGTCCAATGCCCCTGATTCACCCGAGTCAGGTCGGTAAGACGCTTATAGAGAGATGAGCAGACAATGGCGGGACAGAAGATCCGCATTCGCCTGAAGTCGTATGACCATGAGGTCATCGACACGTCGGCGCGCAAAATCGTCGACACCGTGACCCGCGCGGGCGCGACTGTCGTCGGCCCCGTGCCGCTGCCGACCGAGAAGAACGTCGTGTGCGTTATCCGGTCGCCGCACAAGTACAAGGACAGCCGTGAGCACTTCGAGATGCGCACGCACAAGCGTCTGATCGACATCGTCGACCCGACGCCGAAGGCAGTCGACTCGCTGATGCGTCTCGACCTTCCGGCTGACGTCAACATCGAGATCAAGCTCTGAGGCTCGGCATGGTTGACATCAACGCAAAGATTTCCAAGGGACTGCTGGGCACCAAGCTCGGCATGACCCAGGTGTGGGACGCGGACGGCAAGTTCGTCCCCGTCACCGTCATCGAGCTGGCACCCAACGTGGTCACTCAGATCCGTACCCCCGAGAAGGACGGCTACAACGCCGTTCAGATCGCGGCCGGTCAGATCGACCCCCGCAAGGTGAACAAGCCCCTCTCGGCTCACTTCGAGGCTGCCGGCGTTACGCCGCGTCGCCACGTCACCGAGATCCGCACGGCGGATGCTTCTGACTACTCGCTTGGTCAGGAACTCACGGTTGACGGTCTGTTCGAAGCAGGCCAGCTGGTCGACGTTGTCGGCACCAGCAAGGGCAAGGGCTTCGCCGGTGTCATGAAGCGTCACAACTTCAAGGGCGCCCCGGCATCGCACGGTGCACACCGTAACCACCGCAAGCCCGGCTCCATCGGCGCATCGTCGACTCCGAGCCGCGTTTTCAAGGGCATGCGCATGGCCGGCCGTATGGGTGGCGAGCGCGTAACCGTCCTGAACCTCAAGGTGCACGCCATCGACATCGAGAAGGGACTCATGCTCGTCAAGGGCGCAGTCCCCGGTGCTCGCGGCCGCATCGTTTACGTCCGCAACGCAGTGAAGGGTGCCTGATCATGGCTGACTCGACTCTCGCGCTCGACGTTCTGAAGGCCGACGGCAAGAAGGCTGGCTCCATCGAGCTGCCCGCCGCGCTCTTCGACGTCAAGACGAACATTCCGCTGATCCACCAGGTCGTCGTCGCACAGCTCGCCGCGGCACGCCAGGGCACGCACTCCACGAAGACTCGTGGCGCTGTGTCCGGTTCGGGTTCCAAGCCCTTCAAGCAGAAGGGCACTGGTAACGCACGCCAGGGCTCGATCCGCATGCCGCAGCACCGCGGCGGTGGCACGGTCCACGGCCCGCAGCCGCGTGACTACTCGCAGCGCACCCCCAAGAAGATGATCGCCGCCGCCCTCCTGGGCGCGCTCAGCGACCGCTTCCGTGGTGAGCGCCTGCACGCCATCGAGTCGTTCGGCATCGACGGAGCACCTTCCACGAAGACCGCCGCGAAGTTCCTCGCGACCGTTGCTTCGTCGAAGAACGTTCTCGTCGTCACCGAGCGCAACGACGAGGTGACCACCAAGAGCATCCGGAACCTTCCGAACCTCCACGTGATCAGCTTCGACCAGCTCAACGCGTACGACGTCATCGTCTCTGACGACATCGTCTTCACCCAGGCCGCACTCGAGGGCTTCATCGCCTCGAAGACCGGCGCAACCGAGGAGGTCTCGGCATGACCGAGCAGTCAGGCGCCCTCCAGTCGGCGTTCAACAAGGACCCCCGCGACATCATCCTGAAGCCGGTCGTCTCTGAGAAGAGCTACTCGCTGATCGACGAAGGCAAGTACACCTTCCTCGTCGACCCGCGTGCTACGAAGACCGAGATCAAGCTCGCCATCGAGAAGATCTTCAGCGTCAAGGTTGCAGGCGTCAACACGATCAACCGCGTCGGCAAGGCCCGTCGCACCCGCTTCGGCACGGGAAAGCGCAAGGACACCAAGCGCGCCATCGTGACCCTGAAGTCGGGCACCATCGACATCTTCACGGCAATCGGCTGATCCGGGGGATAAGGACAATAATGGCTATTCGCAAGTACAAGCCCACGACCCCGGGTCGCCGCGGCTCGTCGGTGGCTGACTTCGCCGAGATCACACGATCGACGCCGGAGAAGTCACTGCTGCGCCCGCTGAGCAAGACCGGTGGACGTAACAACCAGGGCCGCATCACGACCCGTCACATCGGTGGTGGCCACAAGCGCCAGTACCGTGTCATCGACTTCCGTCGTAATGACAAGGACGGCATCAACGCCAAGGTCGCTCACATTGAGTACGACCCCAACCGCACCGCACGCATCGCGCTGCTTCACTACTTCGACGGCGAGAAGCGTTACATCATCGCCCCGAACAAGCTGAACCAGGGCGACGTCGTCGAGTCGGGTGCTGGCGCTGACATCAAGCCCGGCAACAACCTGCCCCTCAAGAACATCCCGACCGGTACGGTGATCCACGCGATCGAGCTCCGTCCCGGTGGCGGTGCCAAGATGGCTCGTTCTGCCGGTGCATCCGTTCGTCTCGTCGCCAAGGACGGCCCCTACGCGCAGCTCCGTCTGCCGTCGGGCGAAATCCGCAACGTCGACGCACGCTGCCGCGCCACGATCGGCGAGGTCGGCAACGCCGAGCAGTCGAACATCAACTGGGGCAAGGCCGGCCGTAACCGCTGGAAGGGCATCCGCCCGACCGTCCGCGGTGTCGCCATGAACCCTGTCGATCACCCGCACGGTGGTGGTGAGGGTAAGACCTCCGGTGGTCGTCACCCTGTTTCCCCCTGGGGTCAGGCAGAGGGCCGTACCCGTCACGCCAACAAGGAAAGCGACAAGTACATCGTTCGTCGTCGCACCGCGTCTAAGAAGCGTAAGTAGGAGTAGAAGAAGATGCCACGGAGTCTCAAGAAGGGCCCCTTCGTCGACGAGCACCTGCTTCGCAAGGTCGTCGTGCAGAACGAAGCTGGTTCCAAGAACGTCATCAAGACCTGGTCACGCCGGTCCATGATCATCCCGGCCATGCTGGGACACACGATCGCGGTCCACGACGGACGCAAGCACATTCCTGTGTTTGTTTCCGAGACCATGGTCGGCCACAAGCTGGGCGAGTTCGCGCCCACCCGCACCTTCCGCGGCCACGAGAAGGACGACAAGAAGGGCCGTCGCCGCTAAGGCGGTGGCGAAAGAGGAGAGAGAAATGGTGGAGTCCATCGCACGCGTGCGACACATCCGCGTGACCCCTCAGAAGGCTCGTCGTGTCGTCGCGCTCATCAAGGGCAAGCAGGCCCAGGAGGCCCTTGCGATCTTGAAGTTCGCAGCACAGGGTGCCAGTGAGCCGATCTACAAGCTTGTCGCGTCGGCCATGGCCAACGCACAGGTGAAGGCGGATCGTGACGGCGAGTACCTCGACGAGCAGGACCTGTACGTAGCTAACGCATACGTTGACGAGGGTGCAACGCTCAAGCGTTTCCGCCCCCGTGCTCAGGGTCGCGCTTTCCAGATCAAGAAGCGCACGAGCCACATCACGGTCGTGCTCTCGACGCCTGAGGTCGCTGTTGCGGCCGAAGACGACAGCAAGAAGAAGGCGAGCAAGTAATGGGACAGAAGGTAAACCCGTACGGCTTCCGCCTCGGAATCACCACGGACCACGTGTCGCGTTGGTTCTCGGACTCGACGAAGCCGGGCCAGCGTTACGCCGACTACGTGGCCGAGGACATCAAGATCCGTAACCTGCTGAAGACTCAGCTGGACCGCGCCGGTGTCTCGAACATCGAGATCGAGCGCACCCGTGACCGCGTCCGCGTCGACATTCACACCGCCCGTCCGGGCATCGTGATCGGTCGTCGTGGCGCCGAGGCCGAGCGCATCCGCGGCGACCTCGAGAAGCTCACCGGCAAGCAGATCCAGCTGAACATCCTCGAGGTCAAGAACCCCGAGGCTGACGCTCAGCTCGTCGCACAGGGCATCGCCGAGCAGCTTTCTGCTCGTGTGGCGTTCCGCCGTGCGATGCGCAAGGGCCTCCAGGGCGCGCAGCGCGCTGGAGCCAAGGGCATCCGCATCCAGGTCTCCGGCCGCCTCGGCGGCGCCGAGATGAGCCGTTCGGAGTTCTACCGCGAAGGTCGTGTGCCGCTGCACACCCTGCGCGCGAACATCGACTACGGCTTCTACGAGGCAAAGACCACCTTCGGCCGTATCGGCGTGAAGGTCTGGATCTACAAGGGTGACCTCACCGCTAAGGAGCTTGCTCGCGAGCAGGCCAACGCGCCGAAGTCGCGCGGTCGTGACGACCGTGGCGGCGACCGTCGCCGTGCCCCGCGCAACGAGGCACCTGTCGCAGAAGGAGCGTCGGCATAATGCTCATCCCCCGTAAGGTCAAGTTCCGCAAGCAGCACCACCCGGGTCGCTCGGGTCACGCTACTGGTGGCACGAAGGTCTCCTTCGGTGATTTCGGCATCCAGGCACTGACCCCCGCGTACGTGACCAACCGTCAGATCGAGGCAGCTCGTATCGCGATGACGCGTCACATCAAGCGTGGTGGAAAGGTGTGGATCAACATCTACCCCGACCGTCCGCTCACGAAGAAGCCGGCCGAAACCCGCATGGGTTCCGGTAAGGGTTCGCCCGAGTGGTGGGTCTCAAACGTCAAGCCGGGCCGCGTCCTCTTCGAGGTCGGCGGCGTCAGTGAGGAACTCGCTCGCGAGGCACTCACCCGAGCAATTCACAAGCTGCCGCTTAAGGCACGCATCATCAAGCGCGAGGAGGGCGACGCGTAATGGCGATCGGCACCAAGGAGCTCGCCCCGGCAGAGCTCGATACGTTCGAAGACCAGCGCCTCGTTGAGGAGCTGCGTAAGGCCAAGGAGGAGCTGTTCAACCTCCGTTTCCAGTCGGCCACCGGCCAGCTGGAAAGCCACGGCCGCATTCGCGCCGTGAAGCGCGACATCGCGCGCCTGTACACCGTGATCCGCGAGCGCGAGCTGGGCATTCGTGCCACGCCCGCACCCGTCGAGGCCCCGGCCAAGAAGGCGTCCAAGTCGAAGGCGAAGAAGACCGAGGATGCTTCGGCTGACGCTGAAGGGAAGGCCGAGTAATGGCTACCAAGAAGGAAGCGGAAGCTCCCGTCTCGCACGATGTGCGTGACGAGAACGCTCGCGGATACCGCAAGACGCAGCGTGGCTACGTCGTCAGCGACAAGATGGACAAGACCATCGTCGTCGAGGTCGAAGACCGCGTGAAGCACGCCCTGTACGGCAAGGTCATCCGCCGCACGGAGAAGCGCAAGGTGCACGACGAGACAAACTCGGCGGGCATCGGCGACCTCGTTGTCATCAGCGAGACCCGCCCGCTCAGCGCCACGAAGCGCTGGCGTCTGGTCGAAATCGTCGAAAAGGCCAAGTAAGCCTCCGGCTTACTTCAAGGAGTAATAGTGATTCAGCAGGAATCCCGCCTCAAGGTCGCCGACAACACCGGCGCGAAGGAGCTGCTCACGATCCGCGTTCTCGGTGGCACAGGCCGTCGTTACGCAGGTCTGGGTGACACCATCGTCGCCACGGTCAAGGACGCGATCCCGGGCGGCAACGTCAAGAAGGGCGATGTCGTGAAAGCGGTCATCGTCCGCACCAAGAAGGAAGTTCGTCGTCCAGACGGCTCCTACATCAAGTTCGACGAGAATGCCGCCGTTCTCCTGAAGACGGACGGCGAGCCTCGCGGCACCCGTATCTTCGGACCGGTCGGTCGCGAGCTTCGTGACAAGAAGTTCATGAAGATCGTCTCGCTGGCGCCGGAGGTTATTTAATCATGGCGAAAATCAAGAAGGGTGACCTCGTTCAGGTCATCACGGGCCGTACGCAGGCCAAGGGCGGCGACCGTGGCAAGCAGGGCAAGGTCCTCGAGATCCTTGCTGAGCGCAACCGCGTCATCGTCGAAGGTGTGAACTACATCACCAAGCACACCCGCGTCGGCCAGACGCAGCGTGGCACCAAGACGGGCGGCATCGAGACTCTCGAAGCGCCCATCCACATCTCGAATGTCGCACTCGTCGACCCCGAGACCAAGAAGCCGACTCGCGTCGGTCACCGGGTCGAGGAGCAGACCAAGGACGGCGTCAAGCGCACCGTCCGTGTGCGGTACGCGAAGACGTCAGGTAAGGACCTCTGATGAGCACCGAGACTGCCGCGCCGGTTGGCAAAATCCAGCCGCGCCTGAAGCAGAAGTACAAGGCTGAAATCCTGCAGAAGATGCAGGAAGAATTCGGCTACAAGAACGTGATGCAGATTCCTGGTCTGGTCAAGGTTGTCGTCAACACCGGTGTCGGTGAGGCAGCTCGCGACAGCAAGGTGATCGATGGTGCGGTCGCAGACCTCACCAAGATCACCGGCCAGAAGCCGATCGTCACGAAGGCCCGCAAGTCCATCGCGCAGTTCAAGCTGCGTGAAGGCCAGGCCATCGGCGCACACGTCACCCTCCGTGGCGACCGTGCGTGGGAGTTCATCGACCGTCTGGTTTCGCTGGCTCTGCCCCGTATCCGCGACTTCCGTGGGCTTTCGCCCAAGCAGTTCGACGGCAACGGCAACTACACGTTCGGTCTCCAGGAGCAGAGCGTGTTCCACGAGATCGATCAGGACAAGATCGACCGCGTTCGCGGTTTCGACATCACTGTTGTCACCACGGCGAAGACGGACGACGAGGGCCGCGCACTTCTGCGTCACCTCGGCTTCCCGTTCCAGTCGGAGGACGCAAAGGCGTAACACTTCGGACCCCCGTCTGTCAGGCGGGGGTCCTGTGTGCGCTTACAATTGAAGATTGCATCTCATAGCAGGTCGTCTGTCGCGTAACGGCAGCCGAAACCTCGTGAACAAAGGAAAAAACTCATGACAATGACAGACCCGGTCGCAGATATGCTGACCCGTCTGCGCAACGCGAACTCGGCACACCACGACTCCGTGTCACTGCCGTCGAGCAAGCTGAAGACGCACATCGCTCAGATCCTCCAGCAGGAGGGCTACATCTCGGGCTTCGAGATCACTGACGCACGCGTCGGCCAGAACCTCACCCTCACGCTGAAGTACGGCCCCAAGCGGGAGCGTTCGATCGCGGGCATCAAGCGCGTATCGAAGCCTGGACTGCGCGTTTACGCGAAGTCCACGGAGCTCCCCAAGGTCCTCGGTGGCCTCGGCGTTGCCATCCTGTCCACTTCCTCCGGTCTTCTTACCGACCGTCAGGCTGAGCAGAAGGGCGTGGGCGGAGAAGTTCTCGCCTACGTGTGGTAATTCGAAATGTCGCGTATTGGACGACTTCCCATCGAAATCCCCGCAGGCGTCACCGTTTCGGTTGACGGCAGCGTGGTTGCGGTGAAGGGCCCCAAGGGTGAACTCACCCTCCAGGTGGCCAGCCCCATCGAGGTCGCGGTTGAGGACAACCAGGTGGTTGTTGCTCGCCCCGACGACGAGCGCGAGTCGCGGTCGCTTCACGGCCTGACCCGCACGCTCATCAACAACAACATCCTCGGCGTCACCCAGGGTTACACCAAGGGCCTTGAGGTTGTCGGCACCGGTTACCGCGTGCAGCAGAAGGGCAGCTCGATTGAGTTTGCTCTCGGCTTCTCGCACCCGGTTCTGATCGACCCGCCCGCGGGCATCACCCTGACTGTGGAGGGCACCAACAAGCTCACCGTCAGTGGCATCGACAAGCAGGCTGTCGGCGAGGCAGCTGCGAACATCCGCAAGATCCGCAAGCCTGAGCCGTACAAGGGTAAGGGTGTCCGCTACGCGGGCGAGGTCGTGCGTCGCAAGGCCGGAAAGGCTGGTAAGTAAACATGGCTGTCAAGACAAAGTCTGACGCCCGCGCGCGTCGCCACTCCCGTCTTCGCAAGAAGATCGTCGGCACCGAAGCGCGTCCGCGCCTGGTCGTCAACCGTTCGGCTCGCCACGTCTTCGTCCAGTTGGTCGATGACAGCAAGGGCCACACCGTTGCATCGGCATCCACACTCGAGACCGAGCTGCGCTCGTTCGAGGGTGACAAGACCGCTAAGGCACGCAAGGTCGGCGAACTGCTCGCCGAGCGCGCGAAGGCCGCCGGCTACTCCGAGGTCGTCTTCGACCGTGGTGGCAACCGTTACGCAGGTCGCGTTGCGGCCATCGCGGACGGCGCCCGCGAAGGAGGGCTGGCACTGTGAGTGACAACAAGGAGAAAGAAGTGACCGAAACGGCTGCTGCCGCTCCCGAGACGGCCGCTGCCGGTACCGAGGCTGCTGCCTCGACCACCGCAGCTGAGCCCGCCCGCGAGCAGCGCGAAGGCCGCCGCGGCGGCCGTGACCGAGGCCAGGGTGGCCGCGACCGCAACTCGCGCGACCGTGGCGACAACCAGTTCCTGGAGCGCGTTGTCACCATCAACCGCGTCTCGAAGGTCGTGAAGGGTGGACGTCGCTTCAGCTTCACCGCCCTCGTGGTCGTCGGTGACGGCAACGGACTGGTCGGCGTCGGCTACGGCAAGGCCCGCGAAGTTCCTCTGGCCATCTCCAAGGGCGTCGAAGAGGCAAAGCGGAACTTCTTCCGCGTGCCCCGCGTCGGCAACACCATCCCGCACCCGGTTCAGGGTGAGGCCGCAGCCGGCGTTGTGCTGCTGCGTCCGGCTGCTGCCGGTACCGGTGTTATCGCCGGTGGTCCGGTCCGCGCTGTACTCGAGTGCGCCGGCATCCACGATGTCCTCTCGAAGTCGCTCGGCTCGTCGAACACGATCAACATCGTGCACGCGACCGTTGCGGCTCTGAAGAGCCTCGAAGAGCCTCGCGCTGTCGCGGCTCGTCGTGGCCTCGACTACGACGCCGTCGTTCCGGACATCATCCTCCGTAACGAGGCCAAGGCCGCTGCTGCGGCTGCTGCAAAGGTAGGTGCCTGATGGCCGCCCGTCTGAAGGTGACCCAGATCAAGTCCAAGGTGAGCGAGAAGCAGAACCAGCGTGACACGCTGCGCAGCCTCGGTCTGAAGCGAATCGGTGACACCACCGTTCGCCCCGACGACGCGCAGGTGCGCGGTTACGTCAAGACCGTCGCACACCTCGTCCAGGTTGAGGAGATCGACTAATGGCTGAGAAGAACGACGCCGTCGAGGCCGAGAAGGCCCCGAAGAAGGCTGCCGCTCCCAAGGCTGCTGCCGCGAAGAAGGCACCGGCCAAGAAGCCGGCCGCCGCCAAGACGGCTCCGAAGGCGGATACTCCGGCATCCCGTCCCGCAGTCCTCAAGGTTCACCACCTGCGTCCCGTCCCCGGCGCCAACACCGCAAAGACCCGTGTCGGTCGCGGTGAGGCGTCCAAGGGTAAGACCGCCGGTCGCGGAACCAAGGGCACCAAGGCCCGCAACACCGTCCGCATCGGTTTCGAGGGTGGGCAGATGCCTCTGCACATGCGCACCCCGAAGCTGCGCGGGTTCAAGAACCCGTTCCGCGTCGAGTACCAGGTTGTGAACCTGGAAAAGCTCGCGGAGCTGTACCCGAAGGGTGGCGAGGTCACCACCAGCGACCTGGTCGCCAAGGGTGCCGTTCGCAAGAACGAGAAGGTCAAGGTTCTCGGCAACGGCGACATCGCCGTGAAGCTCACCGTCTCGGTCGACAAGGTCTCGGGTTCTGCCGAGCAGAAGATCGTGGCTGCGGGCGGAACCGTCAAGTAACCATGTCAGAGAGGGGTCGGAGTTTCTCCGGCCCCTCTCTGCGTTACGCTGGTCTTTCAGCCGTCCGTTGCGGGGCGGCATCCCTTTTCAGGAGGAACGCCCTTGTTTAGCGCTATCGCGCGGATCTTCCGCACGCCTGACCTGCGTCAGAAGATCGGTTTTACCCTGGCGATCATCGCCGTATACCGACTTGGCTCCCATGTCCCGGCTCCGTTCGTGCACTTTCCGAACGTTGAGGAGTGCCTGCGTCTGAACGCCGGCACGGAGGGGCTGCTGAGTCTGGTCAACCTCTTCTCGGGCGGTGCATTGCTGCAGCTCTCGATCTTCGCGCTGGGCGTCATGCCCTACATCACCGCGACGATCATCACGCAGCTGCTGCGTGTGGTCATCCCGCACTTCGAGGCGCTGCACAAGGAGGGCCAGGCCGGTCAGGCCAAGCTCACCCAGTACACGCGGTACCTCACCATCGCTCTGTCGCTGCTGCAGTCGACGACGCTGGTCACCGTGGCACGCAGTGGGCAGCTGTTCGGCCAGACCGACATCGCGGCCTGTCAGCAGCTTCTGACCAACGATGTGTGGTGGGCACAGCTGCTCATCATCATGGCGATGACTGCCGGTACCGGACTCATCATGTGGTTCGCCGAGCTCGTCACCGAGCGCGGCATCGGCAACGGCATGTCGCTGTTGATCTTCACCTCGATCGCTGCGACCTTCCCGTCGGCGATGTGGGCGATCTTCGAGTCGAACGGCTTCGAGGTCTTCCTCCTGGTGCTGGCGGTCGGAATCGTGGTCACGGGGCTCGTGGTCTTCGTCGAGCAATCGCAGCGACGAATCCCGGTCCAGTACGCCAAACGCATGGTCGGACGCCGCACCTACGGCGGCACGAACACGTACATCCCGATCAAGGTGAACATGGCCGGTGTTATCCCGATCATCTTCGCTTCGTCGCTGCTGTACATCCCGATGCTCATCGCGCAGTTCAACACTCCGCAGGACGGCACTGAGCCGGCCGCCTGGGTCGTCTGGGTCTCCCAGAACCTCACCACGGGCGACCAGCCGCTGTACATGGCGATCTACTTCCTGTTGATCATCGGCTTCACCTACTTCTACGTCGCGATCACCTTCAACCCTGTTGAGGTCGCCGACAACATGAAGAAGTACGGCGGGTTCATCCCCGGCATCCGTGCCGGACGCCCGACGGCCGAGTACCTCGACTTCGTGCTCACCCGCATCACGTTCCCCGGCTCGTTGTACCTGGGCCTGGTCGCACTTATCCCGTTGATTGCTCTGTCCACCGTCGGTGCCAACCAGAACTTCCCGTTCGGTGGCGCCTCGATCCTCATCATCGTGGGTGTCGGTCTTGAGACGGTCAAGCAGATCGACGCGCAGCTTCAGCAGCGTCACTACGAAGGGCTCCTCCGTTGACAGCATCCGCACGACTCCTCATCGTCGGCCCGCAGGGCTCCGGCAAAGGCACGCAGGGCGTGCGTGTCGCAGCAGCGTTCGACGTTCCGGTGGTCTCCACCGGTGACATCTTCCGCGCGAACATCAAGGGCGGAACCGAACTCGGCGCGAAGGTCACCGAGATCCTCGACCGCGGCGACCTGGTGCCGGACGAGCTGACCAGTGAGATCGTTCGCGATCGCCTGGCTCAGGACGACGCGGCTTCGGGTTTCCTGCTCGACGGGTACCCGCGCAACGCCGTCCAGGTGGGTCACCTGGACGAGTTCCTGGCCGGTCGCGGCGAGGCTTTGGATGCTGTCATCCTGCTCGACGTTCCGCGCGAGGAGAGCATGTCGCGTCTGAAGCTGCGGGCATCGGAGCAGGGCCGTTCGGATGACACCGAGGAAGCCATCGCGCACCGCCTCGACATCTACGAGAACGAGACTGCCCCGATCCTCGAGGTCTACGGCGAGCGTGGCATTGTCGATCGCATCGATGGCGTCGGCTCGCTCGACGAGATCTTCGGTCGCATCGTCGCAGCACTCGGTGCGCGCGGGCTCAACGCCTCGGTCTGACGTGTTCCGCAAATCGATCTACAAGACTCCAGCCCAACTGCGGGCGATGGTCGAACCCGGACTCATCACGGCGGCTTCGCTGGATGCTGCCGAGGCTGCCATCGTTGCAGGAGCGACGACCGCCGCGGTTGATGCTGCGGCGTCGGAAGCGATTGTGGCCCGCGGCGCGGAGTCGAACTTCAAGCTCGTGCGCGGCTACCACCACACCACCTGCATCTCGGTGAACGAGCAGGTCGTGCATGGGATTCCCGGATCGCGCGTGCTGGAGCCCGGCGACATCGTCTCGGTTGATTCCGGTGCGCAGTTCCAGGGGTGGAACGGCGACAGCGCGCGGACGTTCATCGTTCCCGGTGGCGCTGAGCCGCTGCTGTCTGTGCGCGCTGAGCTGTCGCGGGTGACCGAGGGGTCGATGTGGGCGGGGATTGCCGCGATGGCATCCGCTTCTCATATCGGCGACATCGGAGCCGCGATCCAGGACTACATCGAGGCGCAGGGCCCGTCGCCGCTATCGGGTCAGCCCTACGGCATCCTCCGCGAGTATGTCGGCCACGGCATCGGTCGCAAGATGCACGAGGCGCCGAGCGTCTTCAACTACCGCACGCCGGATGCGGGCGCGGCCGTCAAGCCGGGGCTCGTCCTGGCGATTGAGCCGATGGTGACCGCGGGGTCGGAAGAGACCCTGGTCGAGGACGATGAGTGGACCGTTTCGACCATTGACGATTCGGACGGCTCACACTGGGAACACAGTGTCGCCCGCCACGAAGGTGGCATCTGGGTGCTGACCGCCGCGGACGGTGGGGCCGCAGGCCTCGCGCCGTTCGGCGTTGTGCCGGTGCCTCTGGCGTAGCCGCCAGCCGCCGCGAGAAACGTCTTGCCGCATGAAAAACGTGGTGCCAGCACCTGTTTCATGTGTGAAGTCTCAGGACATTGGTGACGGTTGTGTCTCAGGACATCGGTAACGCTTCTTGCTGATTTGGTGGTGACACTTCGGTATGGCGTGATCGGGTGATGCCGCCGAATGAGCCGAT
>NZ_JBPTMA010000011.1:0-62070 GCF_051546305.1 Microbacterium wangyouchuni | reverse complement strand
CGGGACCAACGAGAACACCAACCGGCTTCTACGATTCTGGTTCGAGAAAGGATCAGATCTCTCCGCCCACTCTCCCGAGGACCTCGCCCGGACCGCCGCGATCCTGAATCGCCGCCCCCACCCGACCCTCGAGCTTCAGACCCCAGCCAACCGGCTCAACCAGCTGCTCCTCGCAGCATAACTACCAACGTTGCCCAGACCATTTGACTTTGCCGGGAAAAAGTGCGCCACAAATGGCCACTCGCAGGCGGTATTCAGGCGTGGGATCAGAACGGCAGCAGCGGGTCAACCGCTACGGCGCGAGAAGCGTCATAGCGAGCCCCTGATCGTGCAAGACCACGAGAACTGTCAGGCAGGTCCCGAGACACAACTGTCAGAAAAGCAGTGGGCGTCCGTGGCTCACTTTTGGGGAAAAAGTGCGCCACAAATGGCCACTCGCAGGCGGTATTCAGGCGTGGGATCAGAACGGCAGCAGCGGGTCAACCGCTACAGCGAGGAAGAGCAGCGTCAGGTAGCTGATCGATGCGTGGAAAACGCGCATCGGACGCGGGTTCATCCCCCGAACCGCCTGGCTGTACAGCCGGTGCGACTCGTACACGAACCAGCCGCCGAAGACGACTGCCGAGACCGAATAGACCAGCCCCATGTTCGCAACCGGGATAAGCAGCAGCGAACATGCCAGCGTCGCCCAGGCATACAGGATCACCTGCAGGCCCACCTGCGAGGCGTTGCGCGTGACACCGAGCATCGGAACATCCGCGTCGACGTAGTCATCGCGGTACTTCATCGACAGCGGCCAGTAGTGCGCCGGGGTCCACAGGAAGATGAGTGCGAACAGGATGATCGCCGGCCACGCGACTTCACCGGTGACAGCTGACCAGCCGATGACGACCGGGAAACATCCCGCAATACCGCCCCAGATGATGTTCTGCTCGGTGCGGCGTTTGAGGATCAGCGTGTAGATCACGACATAGAAGAAGATCGCGCCTACCGACAAGGCTGTCGTCAGCCAGTTGGTGGTCAGCGCAAGCCAGCCAGTTGATACCACGGCGAGCACCCACGAGAAGATCAGGGCTGCTCGCGGTGACACTTCGCCAGTGATGATCGGCCGGTTCTCGGTACGGCGCATATGCGCGTCCATGTCACGGTCGATGTACATGTTGAAGGACGCGGCAGAGCCCGCGCTCAGCGATCCGCCGATGACGGTGGCCAGCACGAGCCAGAGGTTCGGCATACCGCCCTCGGCAAGGATCATGACCGGAACGGTGGAAACGAGAAGAAGCTCGAGAACACGCGGTTTCGTCAACGCGACATATGCCTTGATAGTCCGACCGAACGAGCGGTTCACCGCCGTCGTCTGCGACATGGTCGAGATAACGATCGCCTCCTCAGCGCACACCAACGACAACCCTCTCATTCTAGGGCAAGCAAACTGAACGACTCGCGACGTAAAGCGCATTTCGCGGTTGCGCTCACAGCGCTATGCTGAAAACCACTCGCGCGCCCGGCGCTGTGCACCTGTCCGTGACGATGCGGACGCGCTGAAGGAATTCGGGCGCCCTCGTAGTTGTTGGAAAGGGTATGACCGTGACAGAACTCCAGTGGGCTGAGATCGATCGACGCGCGGTAGATACCGCCCGAATCCTTGCGGCGGATGCCGTGGAGAAGGTCGGCAACGGTCACCCTGGTACGGCGATGAGTCTCGCTCCCGCGGCGTACCTCCTCTACCAGCGCGTCCTGCGCCACGACCCGACCGACACCGATTGGCTCGGTCGCGACCGTTTCATCCTTTCGGTCGGTCACTCCTCCCTCACGCAGTACGTACAGCTCTACCTCGGTGGTTTCGGTCTCGAACTCGACGACCTCAAGTCGCTGCGCACGTGGGGCTCGAAGACTCCGGGGCACCCCGAGTACGGCCACACCAAGGGCGTCGAGATCACCACCGGACCGCTCGGTCAGGGGCTCGCATCCGCTGTCGGCTTCGCCTACGCTGCCCGCTACGAGCGCGGCTTGTTCGACCCGGAAGCCGCCGCTGGCACCAGCCCGTTCGACCACTTCATCTACACGATCGCCGGTGACGGCGACCTGCAGGAGGGCGTCACCAGCGAAGCTGGCTCGCTCGCCGGCCACCAGCAGCTCGGCAACTTGATCGCGATCTACGACTCGAACCAGATCTCGATCGAGGACGACACCGACATCGCCTTCACCGAAGATGTCGCCGCCCGCTATGCGGCCTACGGATGGCACGTGCAGACGGTCGATTGGAAGAAGACCGGCGAGTACATCGAAGATGTCGCCGAGCTTCACGCTGCGATCGAGGCAGCGAAGGGCGAAACGACTAAGCCGTCGCTCATCATCCTCAAGACGATCATCGGCTGGCCCTCGCCCGGAAAGCAGAACAGCGGGAAGATCCACGGCTCCGCTCTCGGCGCCGACGAGCTCGCCGCGACCAAGAAGGTTCTCGACTTCGACCCCGAGCAGAGCTTCGTCGTCGCCGACGATGTGCTCGAACACACCCGGGCTCTGGCTGATCGCGCCGCCGAGGAACGCGCTGCCTGGCAGAAGTCGTTCGACGCCTGGGCCGCCGCAAACCCCGAGCGCAAGGCGCTGCTCGACCGCCTGGAGGCGAAGGAGCTTCCCGCCGACATCGACTCCGCACTGCCGGTGTTCGAGGCGGGCAAGGAGGTCTCCACTCGCGCAGCATCCGGCCAGGTGATCAACGCGCTGGCTGCTGAGCTGCCTGAGCTATGGGGCGGCTCCGCCGACCTTGCCGAGTCAAACCTCACCACGATCAAGAACGCCGCCTCCTTCATCCCCGCGGAGTGGTCGACCCATGAATGGTCAGGCAACCCGTACGGCCGCGTGCTGCACTTCGGCATCCGCGAGCACGCGATGGGCGCGATCATCAACGGCATCGTGCTGCACGGCCCGACCCGGGCCTTCGGCGGAACCTTCCTGATCTTCAGCGACTACATGCGCCCGGCTGTGCGTCTGGCTGCGCTGATGAACATCCCGAGCATCTTCGTGTGGACGCACGACTCTGTCGCCCTCGGCGAAGACGGCCCGACCCACCAGCCGGTCGAGCAGCTCGCAGCACTGCGTGCGATCCCCAACTTCACCGTCGTGCGCCCCGCGGATGCGAACGAGACCTCGGCCGCCTGGCTCGAACTGCTGCGCCGCCACGGCTCCCCCGCTGGCCTCGCACTCACCCGTCAGAACATTCCGGTGTTCGAGCGCGGTGATGGCGAAGCATCCGGCGAGGTCTTCGCATCGGCTGCGAACGCCGCCAAGGGTGCCTACGTGCTCGCCGAAGCACCCAATGGCACGCCGGACGTCATCCTGATCGCAACCGGCTCTGAGGTTCAGCTCGCTGTTGCCGCTCGCGAAACACTTGCCGGCGAAGGAATCAACGCCCGCGTCGTCTCCGCTCCGTCATTGGAATGGTTCGACGAGCAGGATGCCGCGTACCGCGAGTCCGTGCTCCCGGCCGCCGTCACGGCGCGTGTTTCGGTTGAGGCCGGATCCGCGCTGACCTGGCGCGGCATCGTGGGTGACAAGGGTCGTTCTGTCGCGATCGACCACTTTGGTGCGTCCGCCGATTACAAGACCCTGTTCCAGAAGTTCGGCATCACCGCCGAGGCCGTCGTCGAGGCGGCGCGCGAAAGCATCAAGGAGAACGCATGAGCACCCCCACCGCAGATCTCGCAGCCGCCGGCGTCAGCATCTGGCTCGACGACCTCTCTCGCACCCGCATCAACTCCGGCAACCTCGCGGAGCTGATCGAATCGCGCAACATCGTCGGTGTGACCACTAACCCGACGATCTTCGCAAACGCGATCACCGATAAGAACGACACCTCCTACGACGCTCAGGTCACCGAGCTGGCCGGCTCCGGTGCCACCGCTGAAGACGCCGTGTTCGCGGCCACCACGCAGGACGTTGCCGCCGCTCTGGACGTGTTCCGTCCGGTGTGGGAGAAGTCCGGCCACGTCGACGGCCGTGTCTCGATCGAGGTCTCCCCCGACCTCGCACACGACACAGACGGCACCGTGGCACAGGCCAAACAGCTGTGGGAGAAGGTCGACCGCCCGAACCTGCTGGTGAAGATTCCTGCCACCAAGGCCGGGCTTCCCGCAATCGCGCAGGCGATCGGCGCTGGCATCAGCGTCAATGTCACGCTGATCTTCAGCCTCGAGCGCTACGCCGAGGTCATTGACGCCTACCTGACAGGCCTGGAGACCGCGAAGGCTGCCGGCATCGATCTCGCCACGATCCACTCGGTTGCATCGTTCTTCGTCTCGCGCGTGGACACCGAGACCGACAAGCGCCTCACCGTCATCGGCACCGCCGCTGCGGAAGCGCTCAAGAGCAAGGCCGGCCTCGCCAACGCGCGGCTCGCCTACGAGCTGTTTGAGCAGACGTTCGCCGCCGACCGTGCGAAGGCACTTGTGGATGCCGGTGCAAACCTGCAGCGTCCACTCTGGGCCTCGACCGGTGTCAAGGACCCGGCACTGCCCGACACCCTGTACGTCACCGAGCTCGTCGCCCCCGGCGTCGTCAACACGATGCCTGAGAAGACTCTCGAGGCGACCTTCGACCACGGCGTCATCACCGGTGACACCATCACTGGCGGTTACGAAGAGGCGCGTGCGGTCTTCGCCGGGCTCGCCGAGGTCGGCATCGACTTCGCCGACGTCACCCAGTTGTTGGAAGACGAAGGCGTGACGAAGTTCATTGACTCTTGGCACGACCTGCTCACCCAGGTCGCAGAAGGGCTTGAGGCGCAGCGATGACGTTCTCGATCCACGCCTCGGGCGCCGCGAAGGCAGCGATCGAAGAGGTCGTCCCACAGCTGGTGGGCGATCTCATCGCTTCGCGCATCACCGGTTTCGATTCCACACTGTGGGGCGAAGCCGCTGAGGAAGAAGCATCCAAGCGCCTGGGCTGGGTCGAAGCGGTTTCGGTCTCGCGACCGTTGGTTCCTGAGATCATCGCGTTGCGGGATCAGTTGCGCGCCCTGGGCGTGAATCACGTGGTTCTCGCCGGTATGGGTGGGTCGTCTCTGGCGCCTGAGGTCATCAGTCAGACCGCGGGCGTCCCGCTCACGATTCTCGACTCGACCGCTCCTGGACAGGTTCTGGCCGCTCTTGATGAGGGGTTGGAGCACACGGCGCTCGTCGTGTCGTCGAAGTCCGGGTCCACTGTCGAGACCGATTCGCAGAAGCGAACCTTCGAGGCCGCATTCCGCGACATGGGCATCGACCCCACCGAGCGCATCGTGATCGTGACCGACCCCGGTTCGCCGCTGGATGCTGCCGCGCGCGCCGACGGATACCGGGTCTTCAACGCCGATCCCAACGTCGGTGGGCGCTACTCGGCGCTCACCGCCTTCGGCCTGGTTCCGTCGGGACTTGCCGGCGTCGACATCGCCGAACTGCTCGACGAGGCAGAAGCCACGCTGCTGCAGGTTGCGGTCGATCAGGCTGACAACCCGGCGCTGCGTCTGGGCGCGGCGATCGCCGCCACGAACCCGCGGCGCGACAAGCTCGGTCTGATCACCGATGGCACGCACATCGTGGGGCTGCCGGATTGGATCGAGCAGCTGATCGCCGAATCGACCGGCAAGGAAGGCACTGGCATCCTTCCGGTCGTCCTGCTTCCGGTTTCGCCCGAGGTCGACGAGGTGCCGTCGGATCTGCAGATCGTACGCATTGTCGACGACGCCAACGAATTCCACCTGCGCGAACGTCACCAGGGGGAGATCCTCGTCAGCGGCACGCTCGGCGCGAATCTGCTGGTCTGGGAGTACGCCACCGTGATCGCGGGCTACCTTCTCGGCATCAATCCCTTCGACCAGCCGGATGTCGAATCCGCCAAGGTCGCGGCCCGCGGTCTGCTGGATGCTCGTCCCGAGCCGACTGCGCCGGCGTTCGTGGAGAACGGCATCGAGGTGCGTGTCTCGGATGCTGCTCTTGCTGCGTCCGGCAATATCGAGGCCGTGTTGGATGCCCTGTGGGCGCAGCTGCCCGAGGACGGTTATGTCTCGATTCAGGCATATGTCAATCGCCTGGAGCTGACGCAGCTGCAGGGCCTTCGCGAACTTGTCGCTGCCGATTCGGGCCGCCCGACGACATTCGGGTGGGGTCCGCGCTTCTTGCACTCGACGGGTCAGTACCACAAGGGCGGCCCGGCCCAGGGTGTTTTCCTGCAGATCTTGGAGCGCACTGACGTCGACCTTGAGATTCCCGAACGCCCGTTCACTTTCGGCCAGCTCATCCAGGCACAGGCTGCCGGCGATGCCGCTGTGCTCGCCGAGCACGGTCGTCCGGTCGTGACCCTCACCATCACCGATGACTCAGCCGATGTGCTCGCGCTGTTCGAAGCCGCCCAGAAGTAAATTCGTAGGAGACTCCCGCACCGATGACCGTTTCCGTTTCGCGCGGCAATAACCCCTTGCGCGACCCCGATGACCGTCGCCTCAATCGCATCGCCGGCCCCAGTGCCCTGGTGATCTTCGGCGTGACCGGCGACCTGTCGCGTAAGAAGCTCATGCCCGCGGTGTACGACCTGGCAAACCGGGGGCTGCTGCCCCCTGGTTTTGCGCTGGTCGGCTTCGCCCGTCGCGATTGGGAGGACCAGGATTTCGCTCAGGTCGTCTACGAAGCGGTGAAGGAGCATGCCCGCACCGAGTTCCGCGAGGAGACCTGGCAGCAGTTGCTGCAGGGCATCCGTTTCGTCTCCGGTGAGTTCGACAACCCGGAGTCCTTTGCGAAGCTGCGTGAAACCGTCGAGAAGCTCGATGTGGAACGCGGCACGATGGGCAACCACGCGTACTACCTGTCCATCCCGCCGAAGTCCTTCCCGCTGGTGACCAAGCAGCTGAAGGACTCGGGACTCGTCGGTGAGGATCGCGACAGCGATCATTGGCGCCGCGTCGTCATCGAGAAGCCGTTCGGACACGATCTGGATTCGGCGCGTGCGCTCAACCAGGCGCTGGAGGTGGCTTTCCCGGCCGACTCGATCTTCCGCATCGACCACTACCTCGGCAAGGAGACGGTGCAGAATATTCTGGCGCTGCGCTTCGCGAACGAGCTGTACGAGCCGATCTGGAACCGCAACTACGTCGACCACGTGCAGATCACGATGGCCGAGGATATCGGCGTGGGCGGGCGGGCCGGCTACTACGACGGCATCGGTGCTGCGCGCGACGTCATTCAGAACCACCTGCTGCAGCTCCTGGCACTCACCGCGATGGAAGAACCCATCAGCCTGTCGGCGGAGCACCTCCGCTCCGAGAAGGAGAAGGTTCTCGCGGCGGTCAAACTGCCAGACGATCTGTCCCAGGCGACAGCGCGCGGGCAGTACGCCGGTGGCTGGCAGGGTGGCCAAGAGGTCGATGGTTTCCTCGGCGAGGACGGCATGAACCCCGAGTCGATCACCGAGACCTATGCCGCCATCAAGCTGGAGATCGCGAACCGTCGCTGGGCTGGCGTGCCGTTCTACCTCCGCAGCGGCAAGCGTCTGGGCCGCCGTGTCACCGAGATCGCGGTGGTGTTCAACCGCGCCCCGGAGCACCTGTTCGGGCGCAGCAATGCTTCTGAGCTCGGGCAGAACGCGCTCGTCATCCGCGTGCAGCCTGATGAGGGCGTCACGATCCGATTCGGTTCGAAGGTTCCCGGCACCGGCACGAACGTGCGCGATGTGACGATGGACTTCGGTTACGGCCATGCCTTCACGGAGGCGAGCCCGGAGGCCTACGAGCGACTGATCCTCGACGTGCTGCTGGGCGACCCACCGCTGTTTCCCCGCCATGAGGAGGTGGAGCTGAGCTGGAAGATCCTCGATCCGGTAGAGAAGTACTGGGCAGCCGAGGGCGGACCGCTGGAGCAGTATGCTCCCGGCTCCTGGGGGCCAGCATCCGCTGATGCCCTTCTTGCCCGTGACGGACGCGTTTGGAGACGACCGTGATCATCGACCTTCCCGACACCACCGTCAGCCAGGTTGCCAAGCAACTGGTTAAGGTCCGTGAAGAGGGCGGCGCTGTCGCTCTCGGCCGTGTTCTGACCCTCATCATCTCAGCGCGCAACGGCGTCGCCGAGGCCGCTATCGACGCCGCCAACGATGCCTCGCGCGAGCATCCGATGCGTGTCATCGTGCTCACCACGGGCGAAGGTGACGCTCATCTGGACGCTCAGATCCGCGTTGGCGGGGATGCCGGAGCCAGTGAAGTGGTCGTGCTGCGCGCCTACGGCGCGGCGGCCAGCAACGAGGAAAGCCTCGTCACAGGTCTGCTGCTACCCGATGCCCCTGTGGTTGCGTGGTGGCCGGAGCAAGCACCGGTCGACCCGGCAGCATCGCCGCTGGGCCGCATCGCTCAGCGCCGGATCACGGATGCCGCCAACAGCGACGATGTGCGCGAGCAACTCATCCTGCTCGGAACGTCGCATGCTCCGGGTGACACTGATCTCGCCTGGACGCGTCTGACGCACTGGCGCGAGCAGTTGGCTGCTGTGCTCGACCAGCCTCCGTACGAGACAATCACCTCGGCTGAGGTGTTGGGGGCTGCGGCTTCTCCCTCTACCGCTTTGCTCGCCGCCTGGCTGCAGTTGTCGTTGGATGTGCCGGTGCGCTGGCAGTACGAGGATCCGTCCCACTGGGAAGCAGGCATCAAGTCGGTACGGCTCACCCGTGCCAGCGGCGATATCCTGCTCGAGCGTCCTGAGACCAGCGTCGCTGTGCTCACGCAGCCCGGCCAGCCCGACCATGAGCTGCACCTGCCACGACGCACCCTGCGCGAGTGCCTTGCTGAGGAGCTCCGACGCCTCGACCCCGACGTCCTGTACGGTCGAGTGATCACCGAGGGCTGGCAGAAGCTCGGTGCGCCTGAGACAGGAGACTGAACGCAATGGTGGCATCCGCGGAGAAGCTCGTCGTCGTGGAGCAGACCCCGACCGCTCTCGCCGAGCGCGTCGCGGATCGTTTCCTCACCCGGGTGAAGGCACGCACCAAGAACGGTCGCATCGCACACATCGCTCTCACCGGCGGCTCTATGGGCGGTTCCGTACTGCAGGCCGTCCGCGAGCACCCGAAGGTCGACAAGATCGACTGGTCACTCGTGCACTTCTGGTGGGGAGATGAGCGCTTCGTTCCCGCTGATGACGCCGATCGCAACGCGGTGCAATCCCGTGAGGCGCTGCTGAACCACATCGCGGTTCCGGCTGAGAACGTGCACGAGGTTGCCGCATCTGACAGCGGTAAGACTTTGGATGAGGCGGCCACCGACTACGCAGCCGAACTGCAGAAGTTCGGCACCGACGAACACCCGTGGCCGTCGTTCGCGGTGTGCTTCCTCGGTGTCGGCCCCGATGGTCACATCGCCTCGCTCTTCCCGGATCGCACCGAGGTCACCGAGACGGATGCTGCGGCGCTGCCGGTGCGGGACTCGCCGAAACCACCGGCAGAGCGGGTGACGTTGACGCGTCCGGTCATCAACTCGTCCAAGCGGGTCTGGCTGGTGCTTACGGGAGCCGACAAGGCCTCCGCGCTCGGACTCGCTCTCGCTGGCGCCAGCTACACAAATGTGCCGGCAGCCGGCGCCAAGGGGCGCAAGCGCACGATCTTCTTCGTCGACCAGGCAGCAGCCGCAGAGGTCTCCGAAGACCTCATCGATCAGGCTTACTGACCGCGCAGTTCACCGTCTTCGTCGCCGCGCAGTTCGGCTGCGCTCCCGTCCGCTGATTCCGTCGGAGGATTGGCCACGATTCCCGTGCCGTCGCTGCCGCGGCGAATGGCCAGCTCCTGGCTCTCGCTGAGGACCTGTGGGTGGTACCGGGCGAGTCCGACCACTCCCCACACGGCAATCGCACCGGCCACTGCGAAGCACACCAGAACCCACTGCGGGGCTGCTGCGGCCTCCCCGAGGACCAGCATTCCGATCAGGACGGCGATCAGCGGGTCAACGACGGTGAGACCGGCGATGACGAGGTCTGGCGGGCCGGAGCTGTACGCGGTCTGCACGAAGTATGCGCCGACGGCAGAAGCCGCGACGAGTGCGATCACGCAGACCAGGGTGATCCAGTCGAACTCCCCTGCCTGCACCCGTTTGATGACCGCTTTGGCCAGCGTCGCGACGAAGCCATAGAGAATACCGGCACCGACCACGTAGAACAGCGCGCGCATGCGGTGGCGCAGGACCAGCCAGCATCCGCCGAGCGCGATGATCACGACCAGCAGGATCGCCAGAATCGTGAAGAGCTCGCGATCCGCGATCTCTTGCTCGGTGGCGAATATTGCAGCGAAGAACACGAAGATGAAGATGCCGCCGACGCAGGCCCCGATCGCGATCAGCGATTTCTTCGTGGGCGTGTGTCCGGAGATGCGGGCGTTGAGGAGCGTAGTGATCACCAGGGCGATCGCCCCTAGCGGCTGGACCACGATGAGCGGTGCGACCGCGAGCGCGGCGAGTTGACACACGATGGCCAGCATCAGCATGACGGTGCCGATGATCCAGGACGGGCGGGTCAGCAACCGCTTGAGCTGCTCGATGCTCAGGCCCATGGCACCGTCGGCGCCGCTGAGCCGCTCCACCTTCTCCACGCCACGGTGCTGATACTGCGCTCCGAGCGACATGAACACGGCGCCGGCGAGGGCGAGCGGGATCCCCAGCAGGAGTGCCGGGTTCTGAAATGCGCCGACAAGCTGATCGCCGACATCCGACGCGGTCATCCATACGCTTGCACTCACAGGGAAAACATTACCGGGCGTAACCTGCACAGTAGGGTTGTGGCGTGGCTGTTCTACCGATTCGCATCATGGGCGATCCTGTTCTGCACTCTCTCGCATCCCCCGTCGAAGAGATCGACGACGAGATCCGCGCTCTCGTGGCTGACATGTACGAGACGATGGATGCCGCTCCCGGCGTCGGATTGGCCGCACCTCAGGTCGGTGTGGCCTTGCGCATTTACACCTACGCGTACGTCGACGACGATGACCAGCCCTGGCGCGGGGTTTTGATCAATCCGGTCCTGTGGATGTCACCGCCGGAGCCCGGCTCCCCCGATCCGGAAGAGGAATCCGAGGGATGCCTGTCATTCCCCGGTGAGCGTTTCGCGCTGCGACGAGCGGACCGCGTTCTCGTGACCGGTCTCGATTTGGACGGTTCTCCCGTGCGCATCGAGGTCGACGGGTGGCGTGCCCGCATCATGCAGCACGAATTCGATCACCTCGACGGCATCCTCTATGTCGATCGCCTGTCTGACAGTGATTGGAAGACTGTGCAGAAGATCTCCCGCAAGCGTGGATGGGGGCGTCCCGGATCGAGTTGGATGCCCGGCATCGACGATCTGGATGGCTGAGCGCGTAGCGTTTTTCGGACGCATTTTCAAAGTTGCGGCGCATATTCACGCTGAGTAGCGTTCACTGAGGGCAGGTTGATGTTTCCTGCCCTCCACAGCTTTCTAAGAGGGAATGACGAATGAAAATGCGTACACGCACGGCTTGGGCATTTGCCGGCTCCGCGGTTGCTCTGAGCCTTGCGCTCAGCGGATGCAGCAGCATGGTGCTCGGCGTCGGCGACGCCCAGCGCGATGACGGAGGCAACGTCACCGAAGAGGCGACGATCGACATCTTCTCGCTCAAGGTCGGCGACTGCATGCCCGAGAGCGACACGACCGGCGATATCCAGGACACGCCCGTCGTGCCCTGCGAAGAGCCGCACACCAACGAAGTGTTCTTTGAGTTCGAGCTCACGGGCGACACCCTGCCCAGCGATGACGAGATCACCGCCGAGGTTGAGGCGCAGTGCGTGCCGGCGTTCGCCGACTTCGTCGGATTCGACTACTTCGAGTCCGTGCTCGACTTCTGGTGGCTGACGCCCACAGAAGAAACCTGGGACAGCGCCGATGACCGCCTCGTGCAGTGCGTCCTCTACGAGCCCGACCCCGCTGACCCGACCGGCGAGGCATCGCTGGAGATCACCGGATCGCTGAAGGGCGCCACACGCTGATCGTTTTCTCGCACTGTTTTTGAAGAGGCTCCACCATCCGGTGGGGCCTCTTCTGCTTCTGGTGAAGCAGGTGCTGCCGCACGCTGATTACGCCGCGGCGGCCGCGCACGCCCAACGAGAGAAGGCGCCCCATCCCGGAGGATGTGGCGCCTTCTGTTTTGCTCCCCAAATTGGACTCGAACCAATAACCTGCCGATTAACAGTCGGCTGCTCTGCCAATTGAGCTATTGGGGATCAGGCACTGTCGC
This sequence comes from Microbacterium wangyouchuni, assembly GCF_051546305.1. Classification (NCBI taxonomy): domain Bacteria; kingdom Bacillati; phylum Actinomycetota; class Actinomycetes; order Micrococcales; family Microbacteriaceae; genus Microbacterium; species Microbacterium wangyouchuni. Next base: position 49,818 of record NZ_JBPTMA010000011.1, on the reverse strand, counting down.
CGAGGCAACTCTACAATCTTAGCAAACTCCTGCGGGTGCTTGTGACATCGCCCGAGCCCTCGGGCGTGTCGTCGAACCACGCGGCGAACGGGTCACCGCACGCGCGAATCGGACTGCCCATTCGGCACCCAGAGCAGGTCCTTTCCCACCCCGCGGGCAACGACGTGCCCACCCCTGAGCATCAACGTCTCCGCGTTCAACTCGCGGATGAAAGCGGCGTCGTTCGTGACCAGCAGTGCGCCGAGCCCCTGATCCTTGCGCCGACGGGTGATCGCATCGAACACGACCGGTCGAACCTCGAGATCGAGGTTGGCCAGTGGCTCATCGGCGATGAGTACGCGCGGCTCGAGTACGAATGCTCGGGCAATCGCCACCCGCTGGCGCATCCCGGCGCTCAGCTCATACGGAAACTTCGACGCGGTCCCCAGCGGCAGGTGCATCTCATCGAGGAGCGTCGCGACACGGATCGCGAGGGCCTTGGTGTTCACCCGCTTCTCACGGATAAGAATGGGTTCGGAGATCACTTCGCTGATCGTCAGAGTGGGCGGCAGATCCGCACCGGCGCTCTGCGGGATGAACCCGGTGCGGTAGGTGAGTTCGCGGTGCCGACGTCCCGGCTTTCGCACGTTCACACCGCAGACCGAAGCGTGTCCGCCCACGATTCGAACCGAAGGATCGGTAGAACCTGCCAGAGCAGCCACCAGCGTCGACTTGCCGGAGCCGGTGGGTCCCGCGACGCAGATGAGCTCACCGGGCGAGAGTTCGAAGCTCACCCCGTCGACGGCCCGGGTGGCAAGGCCGTGCCCGACCCGATCGATAACCAGATCAGAACAGTCGATCGCGTACGGGGAAGAAGACCTGCCAGACATAACGCCCATCCTCCCCCGGATTCGGTATACCGGGCGGTTACGACTCGGTGAACCGCTGACGCTCGATGTCAAGATCCCGCATTCGCATTCGCAGCGCGCGACCACCGTCGGAATCTGCCGGCACGCGCTGCACGGCACCGAGAAGCTCGTTCTTCTCCCGATCGAGGTTGCGCAGCACCATACGCCGACAAAGATCGGCCGTCGACGCCACGGCCCCAGCCTCATCGCGCGCCGGGAACGGCGTCATCAGCAGCTCGCCGGCGAGGGAGCGGTACGGTTCACGCACGGCGTTTACTGCATCCATCGCCCATCCGACCCGGGTGCGATCCGGCACAGCCACGATGACCTCGCGGATGGCTTCGAGAGCCGGATGCCGGAACGGCACCTCCAGCGCCCGTGCCAGCATCGGCTGATCGACCTGGTGCCCGTATTGCAGGGCGCCCATCAGTGCACCACGCTCCATCACGACATCCGCCGTACGCGGCAGACTCGCCAGCGTGACCGGGGCGACAGCGGCGCTCGCAGCGTCAGTCGGCGCCGCCTGTGCGGGTTCTCGTCGTGCCTGTGTCTGACTCTGCCCGCGTGCCGCCCGCTCGACTTCAGCGCGCACCTCGGTGGGGTCCATGCCCAGCCGTCGCGCGAGAACCCGTTCGTATCCGGGCCGCAGAAGTCGATCCCGGATCTCGGCCACGATCGGGGCAGCAGCGCGCAGCGCTCCCACCTGGCCCTCGACTGTTGCCAGGTCGAATCCGGCAAGCTTTCGATCGATCGCGAATTCGAACATCGGCACTTTGGTGTCCATCAGCCCACGCACGGCGGCATCACCACGCTGCAGGCGCAGATCGCACGGATCGAGGCCATTGGGCGCAACCGCCACGAACGTCTGTGCGTTGAAGCGGTCGTCTTCAGTGAATGCGCGCAGCGCGGCCTTCTGACCTGCCTCATCACCGTCGAACGTGAAGACCACTTCGCCGGATGCGGAATCATCACCCATGATCCGGCGCAGCACCTTGATGTGTTCGGTACCGAAGGCGGTGCCACAGGTTGCCACCGCCGTCGTGATCCCCGCCAGATGACAGGCCATCACGTCGGTGTACCCCTCGACGACAACAACGCGTCGCGGATCCCCCCGGGCGATGTCACGCTTGGCGAGATCGAGTCCGTAGAGGACCTGCGCCTTCTTATAGATCACGGTCTCTGGCGTGTTCAGATACTTCGGGCCCTTATCGTCGTCGAAGAGCTTCCTCGCACCGAATCCGATCGTCTGGCCGGTGACATCTCGAATCGGCCACACCAGGCGTCCGCGGAACCGGTCGTAGACACCGCGCTGCCCCTGCGAAACGAGCCCTGCGGCCAGAAGTTCGTCGCGGGTGAAGCCCTGTGCGGTCAGCGCTTTCAGCATGCCGTCCCAACCCCGCGGAGCGAAGCCGACGCCGAAGTGCGCCGCTGCGCCCGCGTCGAAACCACGCTCGCCCAGAAACCGACGGCCGGTTTCGGCGTCGCTGGTGAGCAGCTGGCCGCGGAAGAACTCTGCTGCGGCGGAGTTCGCCGCGTACAGCCGGCTGCGCCCACTGTTGTCGGGCGCCGTTCCGCCATCTTCGTAGTTCAGGGTGTAGCCGATGCGTCCCGCGAGCCGCTCAACGGCCTCGGTGAAGCTGACATGGTCCATCTCCCGCAGGAACGAGTAGACGTCGCCAGACTCGCCGCAACCGAAGCAGTGGTAGTAACCGACCTGCGGGCGAACATGGAAGCTCGGGCTCTTCTCATCGTGAAACGGGCACAGCCCCTTGAGGGATCCGACACCGGCAGACTTCAGTGCCACACGCTCACCGACGATATCGGCGATGTTCGTGCGGGATTTCACCTCATCGACGTCTGCTTGACGGATCCGCGCCATGTCAGAAGGCCCCTTCGACCGTTTGCGCAGCGGCCAGCGATCGGTTGGAACCGACCCGTGCGGTGCGCGGGCTCCAGATGCCCACCTCGGCCGGGTCGATGTCTCCCACCAGTCGGTTGTGCCAGTCCAATGCTGTCTGATCGGTCAGGCTGGCGATCTGGTCGACGATGACCCGGGAGCGCTCGGCATCAGTTGTCGCGTCGAGGAAATCTGCAGCGAACGCGGGCTCCAGCACGTCCTCACCGGCGTTCCACAGCGCGTCCGTCGACCAGAGCGCATCGGCGAGGCGTTTGAGTACACGACGCTGCTCCTTGTAGACGCCCTTGCGCGCTTCGATGGTGACGATCGCCTGCCCCATGATGCCTTTGAGTACGGCGATCTCGGTCTCCACGACGCGAGGAACAACGACATGCGCGTTGTAGCGGGCGAGCGTCGGGCCGCCATACGCATCTCGCGTCGCGGCAACAGCAGCCCGAGCGAAACGGCCGATCATGTCGCTCGTGAGGTTCTTCAACCGGGCGAGGTCCTGACGGGAACGATCGAACGACTTCAGCCACATCGGCTGACGCGTGAGCCGATAAAGACCATCGGCGAGCTCCTCGCGCGTGAAGTCATAGCCGACCCACTGCTGGATGCGTCCGACAAGAGCGTGGTGCTCCGCCGGATCCGACAGCTGAGCCACGTCGAGGTAGCCGTTGACGATGGCATCCTCGAAATCGTGCACCGAGTACCCGATGTCATCGGAGAGATCCATGATCTCGGCTTCAATGCAGCGCAGGCGCCCGGGAGCGCCATCACGCATCCAACGGAACACAGCCTCATCTTCGGGGTAGACGCCAAACTTCAACCGTCCGCCCGGATCCGGCATCGGACTGTCGACTGTCCACGGGTATTTGCAGGTCGCATCCAAGCTCGCCCGGGTGAGGTTGAGCCCGACAGAATGCTCGCTGCTGTCGAGGACCTTGGCTTCCAGACGCGTCAGGATTCGCAGTGACTGCGCATTGCCCTCGAAACCGCCGATGGCCTCAGCCCAGTCGTTGAGCGCTCGTTCACCGTTGTGGCCAAAGGGCGGATGCCCGAGATCGTGGCTGAGGCAGGCTGTGTCTACGACATCGGCAGAAACTCCTAACGCGACCGCCAGCTCACGCCCGACCTGTGCAACTTCCAGCGAGTGCGTCAGACGGTTGCGGGCGAAATCGGCCGTGCTGGCGGGACTCAGTACCTGGGTCTTCGCAGCGAGCCGGCGCAGTGCGGCTGAGTGCAGCACGCGCGCACGATCACGGGCGAAGCCGTCGCGCTCAGATCGGTGAGTCTCAGCGACGTAACGCTCAGCGTCGCGGGGCTCGTAGCCCTCCGCGAGAACCTCAACCACCGTTATTCTCGATTTCCGCTCCTCGCAGCATCTCGCTGGCATCGGCTGCGACGTCCCGGGAATCCAACCACTTCTCCGGCAGCGCCGTGCGCTTCGGGCGGCCAGCACGTCCGCGCTGACCCTCAGCATCCTCACCGGGGTACGGCGCGTCATGATCGAGCTGGCCGAGTAGATCGTCGATGTGCGCCAGGCTCTGCGCAGTGGCGAGACCGGTGCGCACGTCGCTGCCGACCGGGTAGCCCTTGAAATACCAGGCGACGTGCTTGCGGATATCGCGGCAACCGTGATCTTCGTCGCCAAGGAACTCGATGAGCAGCTCCGCATGACGACGGAACGCATCCGCGACAAAACCGAGTGTCGCATCGACCGGGCGAGACTCAGCGCCGAAGGCCGTGGCCAGCTCTCCGAACAGCCACGGACGTCCGAGGCATCCGCGTCCGACGACCACGCCATCGCAATCGGTCTGCGCCATCATCCGCACAGCGTCTTCACCCGACCAGATGTCACCATTGCCCAGCACAGGGATGCTTGTGACTGCCTGCTTCAACTCGCCGATGGCATTCCAGTCGGCGTGGCCGGAGTAGAACTCGTTGGCCGTGCGCGCGTGCAGCGCGACAGCGGCAGCTCCGGCATCTTCGGCGGCGCGGCCCGCGTCGATGAACGTGAGGTGGTCAGGGTCGATGCCCTTGCGCATCTTCACCGTCAGCGGAATATCTCCTGCTGCCTTCACAGCCTGCTCGACGATATCGGCGAAAAGCTTGGTCTTCCAGGGGAGAGCTGCTCCCCCGCCCTTACGCGTGACCTTCGGCACGGGGCATCCGAAATTCAGGTCGATGTGATCGGCGTGATCGTCGTCGACGATGACCTTGACCGCATCAGCGATGGTCTTCGGGTCGACGCCGTAGAGCTGGATCGAGCGCGGCGTCTCACTCTCGTGGTGCTGGATCAGTCGCATCGTGGTCTCGTTGCGCTCAACGAGCGCACGCGAGGTGATCATCTCGCTGACGTAGAGTCCGGCACCATACTCACGGCAGAGCCGGCGGAAGGCGGTATTGGTGATCCCCGCCATGGGCGCGAGGACGACAGGCACGTCGAGGGCGATCGGGCCGATGCGCAACGCGCGCGCGGGTGCAGGAGCGATAGTCATGTCCTCTCCATTCTCCCACCCTCCGGCCTCTGCAGCCTCAACGCGTCATAGGCTGTGGATATGACCGATTCCGCGCTGCGCCAGATCCCCTTCACCGATGCTCAAGGAGCCGAGAAGACCCTCGACGACTTCGGCTCCGACGTGCTGCTGGTGGTCAACGTGGCGTCGAAATGCGGCCTCACCCCGCAGTACGAGCAGCTCGAACAGCTCCAGCGCACCTATGGCGAACGGGGTTTCAGCGTTGTCGGGTTCCCGTGCAATCAGTTCCTGGGCCAGGAGCCCGGGTCCCTGGAGCAGATTCTGGAGTTCTGCTCGACGACCTACGGCGTGAGCTTCCCGGTCAACGACAAGGTCAAGGTCAACGGCAAGAACGCCACCGAGCTCTACAAAGCGTTGAAGCAGTCAGCGGATGCCGGGGGCAAGGCCGGTCGCGTGGAGTGGAACTTCGAGAAGTTCCTCGTCCTGCCCGACGGCTCAGTTCAGCGGTTCCGACCGAAGCAGAAGCCCGACTCGCCGGAGATCGTTGAAGCCATCGAGACGGCGCTTACCTCGGCTGCTCGCTGACCGCGGGAACGGGTTTTGCGGCCCAAGAGAGTATTGGCATGGACCAAGAAATCCTCATCTACCTCCTCCTCGCGATCGTCATCGTTCTGCCCGTGGTGGGGTTGATCCTGAAGCGTAAGGCCCGCCGTGCTGGAGCTCAGCGCTGGGAAGCGAAGAAGGACCGTCAGGCCGGCGATGATGGGCTCGGCGCAACAATCACTTTCGCTGCCGATGAGGCTACGGTCCGAGTCTTTGCCGCACCCCTCATCGAAGGCACAAAGCGCGTCCGCACGCAGGATGACGGCACCTGGGCGCAGACGCATTACAACGACGACGACGTCGTGTACCAGCTCGTTTCGACTGCTGAGGGCACCACTCTGGGTGTCTCACGTGCGATCGAGTTCTCCGGAACCCTCAACGGCATGAAGGCGTGGAAGAAGCTCCGCGAACAGCTCGTTGCCGCGGCGGCCGAGCGCGAAATCGCTGTCACCACCGGCAATCGTCCGCTCGTGCGCACCACCGACGCCAGCCCCACCGGCGCAGTGATCTGGCGGCCTGCCGCCTGATCAAAGCTCCGGCTTCAGCTCGCGAGGGATTCGTCTGACTTCAGGCGGATCCCTCAGCTGTTGCCACCGGCTCGCCGCGCTTGGACCACAGGTCCTTCAGGACGTTCTCGAACGTCGCCGGTGGCTGCGCACCGGAGATGCCGTACTGCCCGTCGATGACGAAGAACGGCACACCCTGGATTCCGTAGGCGCGTCCCTGTGCCTGGTCCTGTCGCACGGCTGGCAGGAATTTGTCGTTGTCCAGCGCATGGCGCGTGGTGTCTGCATCCAGTCCCACCTCGACAGCCAACTCGACCAGATCGTCGACGCGTCCCACGTGCTTGCCCTCGGTGAAGTAGGCCGACATCAGCCGCTCTTCCATCTCGAGCTGCAGGCCCTGCGACTTCGCATGGTGAAGCAACTCGTGTGCCTTCACCGTGTTGGTGTGCTGAAGCAGATCGAAGCGGTACTCCAGGCCTGCGTTCTTTGCGACATTGGTGACGTTCTCCAGCATGCCCTCGACCTGCTCACGAGGCATCCCCTTGTGTCCGGACAGGAAATCGACCTCGTTGCCGTCGAAGTCGACCGGCGTATCGGGTGCCAACTCGAAGGAGTGGAACGTGATGTTGACCTGCGGGGCATCCGCGCCCTGCGTTTCTTGGAGCGCCGCAAGGCCCTGCTCGAGGTTGCGTTTGCCGATGTAGCACCAGGGGCAGGCGATGTCGGACCAGATTTCAATTGCGATGGGTTCAGTCACATCACCAACAACCTCTCGTCAGCCGCGTGTATTCCGCAGATAGAATTTTCGGATGCTCTGTGTCGATGACCCGCTCCCCGTAGCGCCGATGCGCGTACTGATCGCGGGGGTCACCGGATCGGGAAAGACGACCCTGGCACGGCGCATCGCCGAGCGCTGGAAGCTGGATCACCATGAGATCGATGCGCTCTACCACGGCCCGGAGTGGACGCCCCGACCCGAGTTTCTCGACGACGTTCGTACCTTCGCCGCCACCGAGCGTTGGGTGACCGAGTGGCAGTACACGAGCAAGGGGACCAACGAAGTCCTCGTGCCGCGCGCCGATCTGGTCGTCTGGCTCGACTATCCCTGGCCACTCGTTCGACGGCGGCTCGTGGCTCGCACCCTCCGTCGACGGGTCATGCGCACCAGGCTATGGAATGGAAACGTGGAACCGGCCCTGTGGACGCGCGAGGCCTGGTCCGGCGAGAACGACATCATGCGCTGGCAGAAAGACACCCGGTACAAATGGGACCGGCGGATGCCGGAGATCGAGAAGGCCTTCTCGTCTTTGCAGATCATGAGGTTGCGTCATCCTCGCGAAGCGGAGCAGTGGTTGCGCAGATGACCGCGCCTCTGTTGACCGCGGCTGATCCGCTGCCTTTCCTGCCCGAACGGGTACTGATCGCAGGGGTCACCGGATCGGGAAAGACGACCCTGGCACGGCGCATCGCCGAGCTCTGGAGACTCGATCATCATGAGATCGATGCGCTCTACCACGGCCCGAATTGGACACCGCGACCCGAGTTCCTCGACGACGTTCATACCTTCGCCGCCACCGGGCGCTGGGTGACCGAGTGGCAGTACACGAGCAAGGGCACCGACGAGATCATGACGCCGCGCGCGCAACTGGCGATCTGGCTCGACTATCCGTTCCCGGTGGTGCGGGCTCGGCTGATCCGAAGGACGCTGGCGCGGAGCATCCTGCGCACGCAGATGTACAACGGCAACGTCGAAAAGCCGCTCCGGAAACTGCTGGCGACACGCGACCCTGCCGAGAACATCCTCGCCTGGCAGACCCAGACGCGCGGGTTCTGGGCAGACCGGATGCCGGAGAAGCGGGCGCAGTTCCCGCATCTGACAATCGTCCGGCTCGCACACCCGCGTGAGACGGAGCGGTGGTTGCGCGCGCAGCGGGAGCACGAATCTCGCTGAACAACAGCAACTTCGCAGCAATTCCAGCAGATCCTGCGAAATTCGTGCTGTTCTGCGGTCTGGGGTTCTACGATTCCACGCGGCTCACGTGCCAGCATCCGGCACATCGACCGCACCGCCGAAGCGTCGGTCACGCGACACGTAGACCTCGATCGCACGCCACAGCTCCTCGCGGGAGAAATCCGGCCAGAGCGTGTCGAGGAACACCATCTCGGCATAAGCCGACTGCCAGAGCAGGAAGTTCGAGGTGCGCTGCTCGCCCGAAGAGCGCAGGAACAGGTCGACGTCGGGCATGTCCGGAACGTACAGGTTCCGACGGATCATCTTCTCGCTGATCGCTTTGGGCTTGACCTTGCCGGCGGCGACGTCCTCAGCGATCCGGCGCATGGCGTCGACGAGCTCCACCCGACCGCCGTAGTTCACGCACATCGTGAGCGTCAGGACATCGTTGCCCTCGGTGAGCTTCTCGGCGTACTGCAGCTCTTTGATGACCGATCCCCACAGCCGCGGTTTGCGCCCAGCCCAGCGCACCCGCACACCCCACTCGTTGAGCTGATCGCGACGCCGGTGCAGCACATCACGGTTGTACCCCATCAGGAAGCGCACTTCTTCGGGTGAGCGCGCCCAATTCTCGGTCGAGAATGCGTAGACGCTCAGGTGCTTGACGCCCGCCTGGATCGCCCCCGCGACGACATCCAGCAGAACTTCCTCACCGGCTTTGTGCCCCTCGATGCGGGTGAGTCCACGCTTGTTCGCCCAGCGCCCGTTGCCATCCATGACGATCGCGACATGCTCGGGAATCTTCCCGAACGCTGGCGGGTGAACACCAGTCCAGTCCAGCGGACGATACGCGACGGCGTCTTTGTGGGTGTAGGGCTTAGTCAATAGTTTCCCTCTCGTGGCGAATCCGAGACATGGGCGAGCGAGCGGATGCCGCGCTCCAGGTGGAACTGCGCATAGGCCGAGATCAGCCCCGAGGCCGCTGCTGTGGCGGCGTGCGGCGCTGCGTCGACCTCGTCCCATTCACCGCGGAGGAGCGATCTGAGCAGCTGCAGAGTTGATTCGGCGATCCGTGGGCTTCCGGCGGGAGCACAGTCCGCGCAGACCATCCCGCCCATCTGCCCGACGAAGCTCCGGTGTGGCCCAGGCGACGCGCACCGAGCGCAGTCACTCAGAGACGGTGCCCAGCCCGAAAGCGACATGACGCGCAGCAGATAGGAATCGAGGATGCTGCGTGGGGCGTGCTCGCCACGAGAAAGCGCGCGCAGGCCGCCGACGAGCAACAGGTACTGCTCGGGTGTGGCCTCTGCGTCGTTCAGCCGATCAGCAGTCTCAACCATGGCGTTGGCCGAGGTGAAGCGATCGTAGTGTGCGGCGATATCACTGCCGTAGGCGCCGAGCGACTCCGCCTGTTGCACAATGTCGAGCGAGCGCCCCTGATACAGCTGCACGTCGGCGACCATGAACGGCTCCAGCCGTGAGCCGAACTTCGATGAGGTGCGGCGTACGCCCTTCGCAACAGCGCGGATCTTGCCGTTGCGCCGCGAGAGCATGGTGACGATGCGATCCGCCTCCCCCAGCTTGTGGGTGCGGAGGATCACCGCTTCGTCTCGGTAGGTGGGCACTGTTCGATTATCTCCCGTGCGCGCGAGAATGGCTGGGTCACCGCACCGAACGTCGAGACCCCCTCGTATTCACACGCGGGGGTCTCGACGATAAAACCGGATGCCGAGAGGACGAGCCAGACTAGACGCTGGCGAGCTCCGGATTCGCCACCCGCGTGCGGATCGACCGGTTCACACCCGACACGATCGCCTTAAGCGATGCGGTGGAGATATCGCCGTCGATGCCGACGCCCCACAGCCGCTGATCTCCGATCTGGAGTTCCACATAGGCCGCGGCCTGGGCGTCGCCGCCCGAGCTGAGAGCATGCTCGACGTAGTCATACACCGTGATGTCGAAGCCCTGCGCACGCAGCACCTCGACAAAAGCTGCCACGGGGCCATTGCCCTGGCCCGTGACTGCGTGCTGAGCGTCTCCATCGCGGATCACGACATCGAGCACGACCTCGCCGGACATATCGCTGCGCGTCTGCGTTGCCAGCAGCTCGTACCGGCCCCACTTCGCCTCCGCGACCTCGGCCGGCAGATACTCGTCGTTGAAGATCGACCAGATCTGGTCGCTGGTGACCTCGCCGCCCTCGCTGTCGGTTTTGGACTGCACGACCCCGGAGAACTCGATCTGGAGCTTGCGCGGCAGATCGATGGCGTGATCGGTCTTGAGCAGGTACGCGACGCCGCCCTTGCCGGACTGCGAGTTCACCCGGATGACTGCTTCATAGGAGCGACCGAGATCCTTCGGGTCGACGGGCAGATAGGGCACCGCCCACTCGATCTCATCGATTGTCTTGCCCTCAGCCTCAGCGCGGGCCTCCATCGCCTCGAAGCCCTTCTTGATGGCGTCCTGATGCGATCCGCTGAACGCGGTGAACACGAGGTCACCCGCCCAGGGGCTACGCTCAGGCACCGGCAGCTGGTTGCAGTACTCGACAGTGCGCTTGACCTGGTCGATGTCGCTGAAGTCGATCTGCGGGTCGATGCCCTGCGTGAACATGTTGATTCCGAGTGCGACCAGATCGACGTTTCCGGTGCGCTCTCCGTTACCGAACAGGCATCCTTCGATGCGGTCGGCTCCGGCCATGTAACCGAGCTCCGCAGCCGCAACCGCGGTGCCGCGGTCATTGTGCGGGTGCAACGAGAGGATGATGTTCTCCCGATGGTTCAAGCGCCGGCTCATCCACTCGATCGAATCGGCGTAGATGTTCGGGGATGCCATCTCAACCGTCGCGGGCAGGTTGATGATGACCTTGCGCTCGGGAGTCGGCTCGAAGACCTCGATGACCTGGTTGCAGATGTCGAGAGCGAACTCCAGCTCGGTGCCGGTGTAGCTCTCCGGTGAGTACTCGTAGAAGACCTGCGTCTCCGGAATCCGCTTCTCGAACTCGCGGCACAGCCGCGCGCCCTCGAGAGCCAGATCGATGATGCCCTGCTTGTCGCTGCGGAACACGACCTCGCGCTGCAGCACACTCGTGGAGTTGTACAGGTGCACGATCGCCTGCTTGGCCCCGGCGATCGATTCGTAGGTGCGCTCGATCAGGTGCTCGCGCGCCTGGGTCAGCACCTGAATGGTGACGTCATCCGGGATGAGGTTCTCTTCGATGAGCTGGCGAACGAAGTCGAAATCTGTCTGGCTCGCCGAGGGGAAGCCGACCTCGATCTCCTTGTATCCCATGCTCACGAGCAGCTGGAACATGACGCGTTTGCGCTCGGGCGACATCGGGTCGATCAGTGCCTGGTTGCCGTCACGCAGATCAACTGCGCACCAGCGGGGTGCTTCAGTGATGCGCTGAGACGGCCAGGTCCGGTCCGGGAGGTCGACAGCGATCAGCTCGTGGAACGGCCGGTACTTGTGAATCGGCATCGCAGACGGGCGCTGGAAGTTTTGCATGGTGGGGCTTCTTCTCTTCGTCAAATTGAACGGGCCAACACAAGCGCCGCGACGAGGAAGGCCCTAGCTTTAGGACTCGTCGCGGCAACTAAGAAGAAGCTGTCCGCCGAAAGGCATGTGGTCATGCTAGCAGGATGCGAGGGCACCTGTGCGCCATCTGCGTGCTGCTAGAAGCCGAGCTTGCCCAGCTGCTTCGGGTCACGCTGCCATTCCTTCGCGACCTTCACGTGCAGCCCAAGAAAGACGCGCGTGCCGAGCAGCTCTTCGATCCCGACGCGCGCACGCTTTCCGACATCTGCGAGACGCTTGCCCTTGTGCCCGATGATGATCGCCTTCTGGCTATCCCGCTCGACGACGATCTGCGCGTGCACGTCGGTGAGGTCGCTACCCTCACGGGGAGCCACATCGTCGATCACGATGGCGATCGAGTGCGGCAACTCATCGCGCACGCCTTCGAGTGCGGCCTCACGGATCATCTCAGCAATGCGATCCTCGTTGGATTCATCCGTGGTGATTCCTTCGGGGTACAGCGCCGGCCCCTTCGGCATCAGCTTGAGAACCTCGTCTGTGAGCACATCGAGCTGTTCGCGTGTCAGGGCTGACAGCGGGATGACTGCGGCCCAGTCCTCACGCAGCGAGTCGACTTCCATCAACCGCTCCGTGATCGCGTCTCGACTCGCAGCATCCGTCTTGGTGACGATCGCGACCTTCTTCGCGCGCGCATAACCGTCCAACGATGCGGCGATGCGCCGGTCGCCGGGGCCGACCTTCTCCGTGGCTGGTACGCAGAATCCGATGACGTCAACGTCGCCCAGAACCTGCTCCACGAGGTCGTTGAGCCGTTCGCCCAGCAGGGTGCGCGGCTTGTGGATGCCCGGTGTATCGACGATGACGAGCTGTCCGTCCGGGCGGTTCACGATGCCGCGAATCGCACGCCGGGTCGTCTGAGGCTTCTCACTGGTGATGGCGATCTTCTCGCCGACCAGGGCATTGGTGAGCGTCGATTTGCCGACGTTGGGACGCCCGACGAACGTCACGAATCCGCTACGGGGTTTTTCAGACATCGTCGGTCTCCTCTAGTGCGCCAGCGGCGCGTTCCACGAATACAGTTGCGATTCCGCGGCCTCGGCCGCGCGATGCTCCACCGGTCAGGACGAGCCCATCGATGGTGGCGGTCACGCCAGGCTGCGGAACCTGATCGACAGCTTTGCCGAGCAGGCCACCGATCGAATCGACGTCCTCGTCTTCCAATTCAATGTCGAACAGGTCGCCCACGTCGTCGAGCGACAGCCGCGCGCTGACCCGGTAGCGGCCTTCGCCCAGGTCGACGATCTCAGCAGCCGCCTGGTCGTACTCGTCAGAGATCTCGCCGACCAGCTCTTCGATGAGATCCTCCAACGTCACCAGTCCGGAGATTCCGCCGTGCTCATCGATCACCAGACACACGTGCACGGCGTCGCGCTTCATCTGCTGCAGCAGCGTCTCCGCACGCATCGATTCCGGCACGAACGTCGCCGGTCGTGCAATGGGGCGAATGGATGCTGCGCGCCAGGCCGAGTCGTCACGATAGGCGAACTGCACGAGGTCTTTCAGATACAGCACACCGACGACGTCGTCTGCATCGTCATCGACCACGGGTATCCGCGAGACACCCCGATTCAGGAACAGTGACATCGCCTGGTCGGTGGTGGCCTCAGCATCCACTGTCACCATGTCAGTGCGCGGCACCATCACGGCGCGCACGAACTGATCGGTGAAGTCGAAGACCGAGTGGATCAGATCGCGATCGTCCTCTTCGATGAGATCGTTGGACGCGGCCTCGTCGACCATGCTGAGTAGCTGGTCTTCCGAGGCGAACGAGCTTCTTCCGGTGCCGGGAGTGACCTTGCTGCCGAGCACGACGAGTCCCTGGGCGAGCGGGCCGAGGCTCAGACGCAGACCGCGCACGATCGATGCCGTGCCTCGGATCATCCCCTCCGCGTGGTGTCGGCCGATCGACCGTGGGCTCGCCCCGACCAGAACGAAGGTGATGCCGGTCATCAGGATGGCCGCGGCCATCATCGCCCACCAGATGTTCTCGAACAGGACCGTGAACGCGACGGTGACCAGCACGGCAGCGGTGACCTCGACGAGCACGCGGATGAAGGAGACCGCGTTCACATGAGCGTCGAGATCGTCGCCGATGCGGGTGAGGGCCTTCGCGTTACGGCCTTCACTGGCCATACTGGCAAGATCAGCGCGGGAGACGACTCCGTAAGCGGCATCGATGGCTGCGGAGAGCCCACCGAAAGCGACGAGCAGAAGAGCTGCGAGAAGCAGGAGGATTTCGGTCATCAGCCGCGTTCAGCATGCGCGAAAGCCACGATCAGCTCCTTCTGCAGTCCAAACATCTCACGCTCCTCGTCGGGCTCGGCGTGGTCGAAGCCCAGCAGGTGCAGCAGGCCGTGCGTGGTGAGCAGGATCAGCTCGTCCATCAGCGTGTGACCGGCGGCCTGTGCCTGGGTCTCCGCAACCTGGGGGCACAGCACGATATCTCCGAGCAGCCCAGGAGGGGTCGGACGTTCTTCGGTGCCGGGGCGCAGCTCATCCATCGGAAAGCTGAGCACGTCGGTGGGTCCGGGCTCGTCCATCCACTGCACGTGCAGAGCTTCCATGGCGCCTTCGTCGACGAGGACGATCGCGACCTCGGCATCCGGGCTCACGTGCAGCTGGGCGAGGTTGAAGTCCGTCAGGCGTTGCAGGACGGTCTCGTCGATGGAGATCTCCGACTCGTTATTGATCTCGATCATGATGAGTGTCCTCGTTTCGGGGAACGGTCGCGCGGACCGGGACGCAGGTTGCTGCGGCGCTCCGCACGGTTGGCGAACTCGGCTGCCTGCTCGCGCTCGTATCGTGCGGCGACGCGCTGCTCGTCGTACTCGCTGTACGCGTCGACGATGCGTCCGACGAGCGAGTGACGCACGACATCGGCGCTGGTGAGGCGGGTGAAATGAATGTCGTCGATGTTGTCGAGCACTCGAGTCACGAGGCGCAGACCTGATGCGCCCTGCGGCAGATCGACCTGGGTGATGTCGCCGGTGATGACCATCTTCGTGCCGAAGCCGAGCCTGGTCAGGAACATCTTCATCTGCTCAGGTGTGGTGTTCTGTGCCTCATCGAGCACCACGAACGAGTCGTTGAGCGTGCGTCCGCGCATATAGGCGAGTGGAGCGACCTCGATGGTGCCGGTCGCCAGCAGCCGAGGCACGACCTCGGGGTCCATCATCTCGTTGAGCGCGTCGTACAGCGGGCGCAGATACGGGTCGATCTTGTCGTTGAGCGTTCCGGGCAGGAATCCCAGCCGCTCCCCTGCCTCGACCGCGGGACGGGTGAGGATGATACGGGTGACCTCTTTGCGCTGCAGTGCCTGCACCGCCTTGGCCATCGCGAGGTAGGTCTTTCCCGTTCCGGCCGGGCCGATTCCGAACACCACGGTGTTCTCTTCGATCGCATCGACGTAGCTCTTCTGGCCAGCGGTCTTCGGGCGGATCACCCGACCGCGGGTCGACAGAATTGCTTCGCCGAGCACCTCGCTGGGACGGGGGCCGTCTTGCTGGCGCAGCATCCGCGCCGAATTCTCGACGTCGCCCGGGACGAGGTCGTGACCATCGCGTGTCATGGTGAGCAGTTCCTCCACCAGGGTTTTTGCTGCAGCAACGTGAGCGGCTTCACCGGTGATCGTGATCTCATTGCCGCGCACGAGTACGTCGACATCCGGATGCTGGCGCTCCAGCATCTTCAACAGGCGATCCTGCGGACCGAGCACCCGCACCATGGCGACGCCGTCGGCGTAGATGCGTTCGGTGACGCTGTTCTGTTCGGGCTCAGGCACCGACGCTCTTCTCCGTCAGGCCGCCAGCGAGGATGTGCGCGTGCACATGGAACACTGTCTGGCCGGCATTCGCGCCGATATTGAAGATCAGTCGAAAATCGCCGTCGGAGTGCTCGGCGGCAAGATCCTTCGCGAAAGCAGTCAGTTCGGCGAGGAGCGCGGGGTCTCCCGCTGCGAGTTCAGTGACGTCGCGATACTGCTCGGTCTTGGGGATGACGAGCAGGTGCACTGGCGCCTGCGGAGCGATGTCGCGGATGGCGAACAGCCGATCAGTCTCCGCGATGATCTCGCCGGGAATGTCGCCGCCCAGGATACGGGTGAAGATCGAGGGTTCCGTCATGATCTCAGTCTACTGGCGTCAGTTGCTGGCGTCACCGAGCCGCCTCTGCAGGGGCGCGCGGCCTCACCAGCGACCGAGTGCGGCCGACAGCACAGCGATCGCCGCGGGCCCGGCGGTTGACGTGCGCAGCACCGTGTTCCCGAGGAGCACCCGCTCGGCGCCGGCCGCTTCGAACTTCTGCAGCTCCTCCGGGGAGATGCCGCCTTCCGGGCCGACGACCAACAGAATGTCCCGGTGATCGGCGGCCACGGACGAGAGCCGCACGGTGGCGGTCGGATCCAGGACCAGCATCCGCTTGCCCTCGGCGCGCGCGATGAGCTGTGCTGTCGTCAACGGCGCCGAGACCGGCGGCACCCAGGCACGATGCGCTTGTTTCGCAGCCTCCCGAACGATGCTCGCCCAGCGCTCGCGCCCCTTTGCTGCCTTCGGTCCCTCCCAGCGAGAGATGCTCCGCGATGCCTGCCACGGCACGATGTCGTCGACGCCGAGTTCACAGGCTGCCTGCACGGCGAGCTCGTCGCGGTCGCCCTTCGCCAATGCCTGGACCAGAACGAGTCGCACGTCCGGGATTTCCGCCTCCGTGCGCGCGGCGATGTCCACATCGACGCGTGACGCGGACACGTCAGTTACGGTGCCTTCCAGCCACACGCCGGATCCGTCGCCGATCGTCACCGATTCCCCGACCCGCAGCCGTCGTACCACCGCAGCATGCTTGGCCTCAGCGCCGGTCAGAGAGACTGTTTCTCCGACAGCGACCGATGACGACCCCTCGACAAGAAAGTGCAGAGCCACGTGTCCTCCGGTTCAGAAAATGCGAATCAGTGCCGGAACCGGTCCCGCAACTTCGAGAACAGCCCCTGCTGGAACTGCGCAAGCTGCGGCGACGGAGACTTCTGCTTCTTGGCGAAGTCCTCGATCATCGCACGCTGCGCCGAATCGAGCTTCGTCGGGGTCACAACCTGCACACCGACGCGAAGGTCGCCGCGCTGAGTTCCGCGCAGCGGCGTGATCCCCCGGCCCTTGATGGTCAAGATGTCGCCCGACTGCACACCGGGACGAATCTCGAGGTCGACCTGGCCGTCCAGGCCGTCGATCGATGTCTCGGTACCGAGAATCGCGTCCGCCATCGACACCTCGAGCGTCGCCAGCAGGTCGTCCCCGTCGCGGCTGAACGCCGCGTGCGGTGAGACAGTCACCTCGACGTACAGGTCTCCGTGCGGTCCGCCAGCCTTGCCGACCTCACCCGATCCCGGCAGCTGCAGACGCAGCCCGGTCTCGACTCCAGCCGGAATGTCCAGAGACACCGTGCGACGAGAGCGCACACGGCCCTGACCGGCGCAGGTTCCGCACGGGTGCGGGATCACTGTGCCGTATCCCTCGCAGCTGCCGCACGGCTGTGACGTTACGACGTTGCCGAGGAGGCTGCGCACCTGACGCTGCACGTGACCGGTGCCGCCGCAGATGTCGCAGGTGACCGGAGATGTGCCGGCCTGTGTGCACGAGCCGTTGCAGGTCTCGCACAGCACCGCGGTGTCTACCTCGATGTCGCGATGCGCACCGAACACGACGTCGCCGAGCTCGAGCGTGACGCGCACCAGCGCATCCTGCCCGCGTTCGCGGCGTGATCGTGGACGAGCGCCCCGACCACCGCCCTGACCGCCGAAGAACGTCTCGAAGATGTCTCCGAATCCGCCGAAGCCACCGAAGTCGCCGCCACCAGCGCCGTCTCCGCCGCCCATGTCGTAGCGGCGGCGCGAGTCGCCATCGCTGAGCACGTCGTAGGCGTGCGTGACGAGCTTGAACTTCTCGGCGGCATCGTCTCCCGGGTTCACATCCGGGTGCAGCTGCCGAGCGAGCTTGCGATATGCCTTCTTGATCTCGTCCGTCGTCGCATCCTGCGACACTCCGAGAACCTCATAGTGGTCCGCCACAATCACCTTCCTGCCTGTGAGAACGACCCGCCTCAGCGGCTCGCATCGTCTTCGTCGAGCAAACGCGACAGGTAGCGGGCGACGGCCCGTGCTGCGGCGAGATTGCTCGGATAGTCCATTCGTGTTGGCCCCATGACGCCAACACGTGCTGTGCCGCCGGGTGCCAGATAATTGCTCGCGACAATGGATGCCTCGGGCAAGCCGAAAGGTTCATTCTCGGCGCCGATGCTCGTCGCGAGACCGTGCTCGTCAGTCACCATCTCGCTCATGAGACGCAGGAGCGTCACCTGCTCTTCGATCGCTTCGAGGAGTGGATGGATGCTGCCGCGAAAATCTTGCTCGCGCCTGGCCAGGGTTGCCGCCCCCGCCATCACGAGGCGTTCCTGTCGGAACTCCGCAAGCTCTTCGCTGATGATTCCCGCCACTGTGCGCAGCGCGATATCGGTGCGGGAACCTGCGGTGGAATCGATCAGCCCCTGAACACGATCAGTAGCCTCACGCACCGATTGCGCGGTCAACAGTGCGGACAGTCGTGCACGCAGCACCGCGACATCGGCGTCCTCAAGATCAAGCGGTAGTCCAGCGATGCGCTGCGATACGCCACCCGCATCCGTCACCAGGATCACCAGAAGCCGATTCGGGGCGAGGGAGACGAGCTCGATGTGGGTGAGATGGGCGCGCGCAAAGGACGGATACTGCGCCAGCGCCACCTGACCGGTCACCTGGGTGAGCACGCGAACAGTGCGCGCCATCAGATCGTCAAGGTCTGCGGGGTCGGCCAGGAACGTCTCAATGGCGCTGCGCTGCGCGTTCGACAGCGGGCGCAGCTGCGCCAGGTGGTCCACAAAGACCCGGTAGCCCTTGTCCGTGGGCACCCGCCCTGACGAGGTGTGCGGAGCGACGATGAGATCCTCATCTTCAAGCTGCGCCATGTCGTTGCGAATCGTCGCAGCGGAGACCCCGAAGGAATGGCGTTCGACGATCGACTTGCTGCCTACTGGCTCATGCGTGGCCACATAGTCCTGCACGATCGCTTGGAGGACCTGAAGTCCACGTTCAGAGACCATCTGCCGACCCTCCCCTCTGGCACTCAAACACTTAGAGTGCCAATTCTAACCCGCCGTGCCGATGCCGCAGCGCTAATCCGTGAGCTCGCGAACCACGGCATCCGCCAGAAGCCGACCGCGCAAAGTCAGTCGAATCCGGCCCTTGAGGGCTGCCGCAGCATCCACCAGACCGTCGGCGATGAGTCCGGCCACCCGTGGGCGGTTCTGCTCGGGGATAGCTGCGACCGCGATGCCCTCGGCGAGCCGGCTCTCAAGAAGAACCCGCTCCAGCAACCGCGCCCGGGCATCGGGGCGCTCGGTTCCGGCGGCCGGCGATTCGGATGCCGCGAGCCGCTGGGCATACGCCGCCGGATGCTTGACGTTCCACCAGCGCAGGCCAGCGACATGGCTGTGCGCACCGGGGCCAAAGCCCCACCAGTCACTCCCCCGCCAGTAAGCGAGGTTGTGGCGCGACCGATTGCCTGCGGCGGACTCTGCTCCGTGCGATGCCCGCGCCCAGTTGCTCAGCTCGTACCATTCGAAGCCGGCCGCCGCGAGGCGTGAATCTGCGAGCTCGTACATGTCCGCCTGCAGGTCGTCATCGGGCGCGGGCACTTCACCTCGGCGGATCTGGCGCGCCAGCTTCGTGCCGTTCTCGATGATCAGCGCATATGCCGAGATGTGATCGGGTTCCAGAGCGACGGCAGCCTCCAGCGAAGCTTCCCAGTCGGCGAGTGACTCCCCCGGTGCCCCGTAGATCAAATCCACGCTGACGGCGAGACCGGCATCCTGCGCCGCTTCTACCGCGGTGCGGACGTTCTCCGGCTGATGCGTGCGATCCAGCGCGGCCAGCACGTGCGGCACGGCAGACTGCATGCCCACCGAGAGCCGGGTCACGCCAGCATCCACCAGCGTGCGCACGACCGAGGGAGTGACCGTGTCGGGGTTGGCTTCGACGGTGATCTCGGCGCCTTCGGTGAGCCCGAACGCATCCACAGCGCCGTCCAGCATCCGCGCGAGATCGCCGGCTGGGAGCAGAGTGGGCGTACCGCCGCCGAAGAACACCGTGTTCATCGGGCGCAGTGCACCGGCATCCGCCAGCACCCGCTGGGCCAGCGCGATCTCGAGGCCGAGCGTGTCGGCGTACTCGTCCTGCCTCGCGCCGCGCAGTTCACTCGAGGTGTACGTGTTGAAGTCGCAGTAACCGCAGCGCACCCGACAGAACGGCACATGCAGATACGCCGAGAACGGCGCGCCGACATCGATCGGCAGGTCCTCGGGAAGTCGGCCGTCTGACGGCGCCGGATCTCCGAGCGGCAGGGGTCCGGCCATCAGAGCGGCGTCGCGTACAGCGGAGAGATCGCACGCAGGTATCGGGCGAAGAGCTCTTTGCGACGGCGCTTCACCAGACCCGGCACGAATCGATACAACCAGGAAGTCGGCGCGTCGAAAGCGCGCACCGTGAACCACACCTCATCGTTGTCTTCGCGCCATTCGACCTCGAACAGCTCCTCACCGCTGACGACCGAGCCGCTGACGGTGCCGAGCACGAAGCCGATCCGCCGTGCGTCTTCGGTGACCGAGATCACTCGAAGCTCAGCATCCGCACGCATCCCAGAGACGCGTCCGCGAACGCGCAGCGTCATGCCAGCGCCGGCATACGGGGTGCCTTCGGCATCGAAACGCTGCTCGATCTCGCGTTTGCTGGGCACGACCGGATTTCCGTCGGCATCGAAGCTCACACCGGCATAGGTGGGACCGGCCGCCGGACGTACGTCCTCGAGCACGAGTCCCGCCGCCCGCTGTGCGGTCCAGGAAAGAAGTGCGTCGCCGGCGGTGCGGAAGCGTTCTTCGCCGCTGCCCAGCCGCCACGCAGCTTCTGCCGGGATGCTGCGCTCCGGCGGATACTGCATCAGGTCAGGGGCATGGGTGGCCCCGACGGCTGCATAGTCAACCGTCTCGTCTCGGAAATTCCCGCGCCGCATGAGTTCCAGACTAGTTGGGCGTAGCTGTGTGATCGCCCCCACTCGCCGTGGGAGCGCACACCACTACTTCTTCTCTTTACCTTCGACGTCTCCGGAGAGCGCAGCGATGAACGCCTCCTGCGGGACCTCGACACGACCGACCATCTTCATACGCTTCTTGCCTTCCTTCTGCTTCTCCAGAAGTTTGCGCTTACGGCTGATGTCGCCGCCGTAGCACTTGGCGAGCACGTCCTTGCGCAGGGCACGGATCGTCTCTCGGGCGATGATTCGTGCGCCGATGGCCGCCTGAATCGGAACCTCGAAGTTCTGGCGAGGGATGAGTTTGCGCAGACGGTCGGTCATCAGCGTGCCGTAGGCGTACGCCTTATCCCGGTGCACGATCGCGCTGAACGCGTCGACCTTGTCCCCCTGAAGCAGGACGTCGACCTTCACCAGATCTGCCGTCTGCTGCCCGGCAGGTTCGTAATCGAGGCTGGCGTAGCCCTGCGTCTTCGACTTCAGATGGTCGAAGAAATCGAACACGATCTCCCCGAGCGGCATCATGTAGCGCAGCTCGACGCGCTCCTCCGAGAAGTACTCCATCCCCAGCAGCGATCCCCGTCGCGACTGGCACAGCTCCATCACCGTTCCGACGTAGTCCTTCGGAAGCAGGATGGCCGTCTTCACCATCGGTTCGGCGACCGAGGCGACACGCCCGTCCGGGTACTCACTCGGGTTGGTGACCGTCACCGTTTCACCGGTATCGGTCGTGACCTCGTAGATCACGCTCGGAGCCGTGGTGATGAGGTCGAGATCGAACTCGCGCGAAAGCCGCTCGGTGATGATCTCGAGGTGCAGCAGCCCGAGGAATCCGCACCGGAAGCCGAAGCCGAGGGCCACCGACGTCTCGGGTTCGTACTGCAGCGATGCGTCGGAGAGCTTCAGCTTGTCCAGCGCCTCGCGCAGATCCTCGTAGTCACTGCCATCGATCGGGTACACGCCGGAGAAGACCATGGGCTTCGGGTCGGTGTAGCCGGGAAGCGCTTGGGTGGCGCCATCGCGCACGGTGGTGACCGTGTCTCCGACCTTCGACAGGCGCACGTCCTTCACACCGGTGATCAGGTAGCCCACCTCGCCGACGCCGAGGCCCTGCGACGGAATCGGTTCGGGGCTGGAGACACCGATCTCGAGCAGTTCATGATGGGCGTGCGTCGACATCATCTGAATGCGCTCACGCGGGGACAGTCTCCCGTCGATCATGCGCACATAGGTGACCACGCCGCGGTAGGAGTCGTACACCGAGTCGAAGATCATCGCTCGCGCCGGGGCATCCGCATCACCCTGCGGAGCCGGGATCTCCTGAACGAGACGCTCCAACAGCTCCTCGACACCGACGCCGGTCTTACCTGAAACACGGAGCACGTCCTCGGGACGCCCGCCGATCAGGTCGGCGAGCTCCTTGGCGAACTTGT
Source organism: Microbacterium wangyouchuni (assembly GCF_051546305.1). Taxonomy (NCBI): domain Bacteria; kingdom Bacillati; phylum Actinomycetota; class Actinomycetes; order Micrococcales; family Microbacteriaceae; genus Microbacterium; species Microbacterium wangyouchuni. Next base: position 27,363 of record NZ_JBPTMA010000011.1, on the reverse strand, counting down.
CCGGATCAGCGGCAGGCAGATCGATCTTGTTCAGCACGGGGATGATGTGGAGGTCATTCTCCAGCGCCAGGTACAGGTTGGCGAGCGTCTGGGCCTCAATGCCCTGAGCAGCGTCAACGAGCAGGATCGCGCCCTCGCACGCGGCAAGAGAGCGCGAGACCTCATAGGTGAAGTCGACGTGCCCCGGGGTGTCGATCATGTTCAGAGCGAAGGTTTCACCGTCGACCGACCACGGCATCCGCACGGCCTGGCTCTTGATCGTGATGCCACGCTCGCGCTCGATGTCCATGCGGTCGAGATACTGAGCGCGCATGTCTCGGTCGGAGACCGCCCCCGTGATCTGCAGCATGCGGTCAGCGAGGGTCGACTTGCCGTGATCGATGTGAGCGATGATGCAGAAGTTTCGGATCTGCGAAGGCGGCGTCGCGGCAGGCGAGAGCGGAGTGAGAGCGCGTGGTGACATGTCCAGATGATTGTACGGTGACCACCTCACAATCATCGATTCGCGCCAAGCGATGATAGTCTCACGAGGTTGCCCTGCACGATCTCGGCGGAACCGGGTGTCATGCACAACCCGACTCCGTCCCAGGCGTTAGGACTGAGATCGGTCGCACAAACGAGTTGAAGATGTTTGACTACTTCGACTCAGCGCACCGTCGGCAGATCCCGAGCGCGCCTGCAAAGAGAAAGACAAAACCTTGATCAAGTATCTCCTGCGCCGTACTTTCGGCTGGCTGTTGATGATCGTGATCGCGACCAACATGACGTTCTTCCTGGCTTGGGGTTTCCTCAACCCACGGAACAACTTCGTCGGTCGACGCCCACCGCTCAGTGAAGAGCAGATCGTCAACCTCCTGGAACCACGAAACCTCAGCGATTCCGTACCCATCTGGGAACGGTGGTGGAACTGGTTCAGTGGAATCCTGTTCCGCTGGGACTGGGGCGTGAGCCCCACCGGCGGTTCGGTCAATGAGCAGGTCGCCTATCGCATGTGGGTCAGCGCTGAACTGGTGCTCGGTGCAACCGTGATCATGACCGTGCTCGGCATCGCTCTCGGTGTCTACACCGCTTCGCGCCAGTACAAGCTCGCCGACCGCATCGGCCAGGCGACCTCGATCATCACGATGAACATCAACATCATCGTCGCAGCCCTCGGCATCGTGCTGCTGGCGATCGCGCTGAACGACCTCGTCGGCGTCCGCATCTTCTACGTGACCGGAGCGTCCAGCAAGGGGGTCGAGGGCTTCTTCCCGGTGCTCTTAGACAAGCTCCAGCACGTCACACTGCCCACGATCGCTTTGGTCATCACCGGGTACGCAGGTACGCACTTCCTGCAGCGCTCCCTGCTGCTGGACAACATCAACGCCGATTACGTCCGCACCGCCCGTGCCAAGGGACTGACCAAGCCGCAGGCTATCCGCAAGCACGCCCTGCGCACCTCGCTCATCCCGGTCGCAACGCAGGTCGCGTTCAGCATCCCCGGTGTGTTCACCGGCGCTATCCTCACCGAGCAGATCTTCGCTTGGAACGGTATGGGTGAGTACTTCATTGAGACGATCATGAAGAGTGATATCAACGGCGTGGTGGCCATCGCCGCCTTCGCCGGACTTTTGACCGCACTCGGAGCGATCCTCTCCGACATCGTGGTCGTCGTCCTCGACCCGCGAGTGAGGGTGAACTGATCATGGCAAACACCGCAACCGATACTGCCGTCGTCACGACGAGGCCGATGTCGAAGTGGACGCTGTACACACGGCGGTTCATGCGCAACAAGCCCGCAGTCGCCGGCATCGTCATCTTCATCCTGCTCGTGCTGTTCGCGATCATCGGACCGCTGATCGCGAAGTTCGATCACGTCCAACTCGACTTCCTCGCGCTGAGCGAAGGCCCATCCGCTGACCACTGGTTCGGCACGACCGCGTCCGGTAACGACACCTTCGCCCAGGTCGCCGTCGGACTGCAGCGTTCGCTGATGATCGCCGTGAGCGTTTCGCTGGGAACCACTATCCTGTCGGCCATCATCGGCACCGCTGCCGCGTACTTCGGCGGTCGCACCGAGAAGATCACGCTGGCTGTCATCCACTTCATGATGGTGATCCCGAGCTTCCTGATCCTCTCGCTGCTGTCGAACCGTTCCGGCGGCGACTGGCGAATCATCGCCCTGATCATGATCTTCGTGGTCGGCTGGTACTTCCCCGCGCGCGTCGTGTGGACAACAGCACTGTCACTGCGCGAACGCGAGTATGTGCATGCTGCTCGATACATGGGAGTGGGCGGCATGACCATCGTCATGCGGCACCTGCTGCCGAATATCGGTTCGCTCCTCGTCATCAACTTCACGCTCGGCATCGTCGGTGCGGTGATGGCTGAGACCGGCTTGTCCTTCATCGGCTTCGGCGTGAAGATCCCGGATGTCTCGCTCGGCTCCCTCATCGGATCCGGAGCGAGCACGATCACCAGCGCGCCCTGGCTGTTCTATTTCCCAGCCGCTGCGCTGACCATGCTCACCGTCTCGATGTCCCTGGTCGCCGACGGACTGCGCGACGCCCTCGATCCCACCTCGGCAGCCGGAGGACAAGCATGAGCGCCATCATCTCAGTACGTGATCTGAACGTCAGCTTCGCCTCGGAGGCAGGTCGCGTCGACGCCGTGCGTGGTGTTTCCTTCGACCTCGAAGCGGGCAAGACTCTCGGCATCGTCGGCGAGTCCGGCTCGGGCAAGTCGGTCACCTCTCTCGCTATCATGGGCCTGCTCGATGAGAACGCCCGTGTCTCCGGCTCGATCATCTACGACGGTGAGGAACTGCTCGGCAAGAACGACAAGCAGATGTCGGTCCTCCGCGGCAACGGCCTCGCGATGATCTTCCAGGACCCGCTGACCTCGCTTACTCCCGTGTTCACGATCGGTGATCAGCTGATCGAAGCGCTCACAGTGCACCGCGGTCTGTCCAAGAAGCAGGCGTGGGACCGCTCGATCGAGCTGCTCAACCTGGTCGGCATTCCGCAGCCGGAGAAGCGTATGAAGGGCTTCCCGCACGAGTTCTCCGGCGGAATGCGTCAGCGCGTCGTGATCGCGATCGCGATGGCCAACAACCCGAAGCTGATCATCGCGGATGAGCCGACCACCGCACTCGATGTGACCATCCAGGCGCAGATCCTCGACCTCATCGAGAAGGCGCAGGACGAGACCGGCGCCGCCACGATCATGATCACCCACGACATGGGTGTTGTTGCGCGTATGGCCGATGACGTCATGGTTATGTACGCGGGTCGCCCCATCGAGCATGCCCCCGTGAGTGAGCTCTTCCACCACACCCGGATGCCGTACTCGATCGGGCTTCTCGGCGCCATCCCGCGCGTCGACAAGTCTGAGAAGGAACCGCTCGTTCCCATCAAGGGCAACCCTCCCCTGCTGATCAACCTCCCAGACGCGTGCCCGTTCGCGAACCGCTGCCCGATCGTGATGGACGCCTGCCTCACAAGCGAGCCCGAGCTCGTCGCGGTGCAGACCGGAACCGGCGCCTCGCATCAGGCTGCCTGCATCCGCGCTCATGAGATTGAGGACGGTGGCCTCATCGGAGGTCTTCCCGTCTACCCGGTGCCGGAGATCCCGGAGAGTGACCTGACCCGCACTCCACGCGAGCAGCGCCCCATCACGCTCGAAGTGCGCAACCTGAACAAGACCTTCCCGCTCATGAAGGGCGCTTTCTTCAAGCGCAAGGTCGGCGAGGTGCATGCCGTCAAGAACGTCACATTCGACGTGCGCGAGGGCGAGACGATGGCCATCGTCGGCGAATCCGGATCCGGCAAGACGACGACGCTGCTGCAGATCATGGATCTCGTCAAGCAGAACGACGGCGACATCGTCATCAACGGCACCAGCGTCAACGACATCACCAGCCGTTCCATCGAGCGCCAGGTGCGTCGCGACATCCAGATCGTCTTCCAAGACCCGATGGGTGCGCTCGATCCGCGAATGACGGTCTCCGATGTGATCGCCGAGCCGCTGCGCGCAATCGGCACGCCCAAGGCCGAGGTGCACCGCCGCGTTCAGGAGCTCATGGACCTGGTGGGACTCAACCCTGCTCACATCGACCGATTCCCAGGTGCCTTCTCCGGCGGTCAGCGCCAGCGCATCGGCATCGCCCGGGCGATGTCGACCAATCCGAAGATCATCGTGCTCGACGAGCCGGTCTCGGCGCTGGATGTATCGATCCAGGCCGGCGTCATCAACCTGCTCGATGAGCTGAAGGTGAAGCTCGGGCTGTCATACCTGTTCGTGGCTCACGATCTCTCTGTGATCCGTCACATCGCCGACCGGGTCGCCGTCATGTACCTCGGTGATTTCGTCGAGCACGGCGACGTTGAGGCGATCTTCGAGAACCCGCAGCATCCGTACACCAAGGCGCTGCTATCGGCGATTCCGGTGCCGAATCCCGACATCGAGCGCACCCGTGAACGTCTCATCTTCAACCCGGAAACGATGCAGGCTGAGCCTGTTACGCGCTGAGACTGTTACCGGCAGGTAACAGTCGGTCACTGTCCGATAACAGTTAAGCGCGATTCACTGTGCGCGGGGCAAATCGGACGGTGTGCGAACTATTCTCGCCTTATGACACGCCGAAAGGCGAAAGGAGCACCATGAAGCAGTACAAGCTGATGGGGGCGCTCGCATTCAGCGGAGCCCTCGCACTTGCCCTCTCGGGCTGTGCAGCCGACACCGGAAACAACACGGGTGACGGCGGCGACAAAGACGCAGCCCCCGTTGAGACCAAGTCCGCGGATTACAACCCGCAGGACCGCGAGAACCTTGCCAAGGGCGGCGAAGCGCGGTTCCCGATCAACGAGATCCCCGAGCAGATGAACGCCTTCCACGGCGATGGTTCTGCGGACACTGCCCGTGTTGCCGCGTGGTACATGCCGCAGGTCATGCTGCAGGAGGCCGACGGCACCCCGTACAAGAACGATGCCTACCTCGACGAGTGGAGCATCGACGAGGTCGACGGCAACACCCAGATCACCTTCACCTTCACGGATGAAGCGCACTGGAACGACGGCACCGACATGGACTGGACTGCCATCGACGCCACGTGGAAGGCCAACCGTTCCATCGACGAGGGCTTCGTCCCGAACGCCACTGATGGCTACAAGGCCATCAAGTCGGTCGAGCAGGGCGACAGCGCGAAGACCGCGATCGTCACCTTCGACGGCATCTTCGCCTGGCCGGAGATGCCCTTCCTGACGGGTGTCCTGCACCCCGCACTGGCAGACCCGACCACCTTCAACGAGGCTCTGATCGGCGAGCCGCACCCCGAGTGGGGCGCCGGCCCGTACAAGATCGAGGAGTTCGACAAGAACTCGCAGTACATCTCGTTCGTTCCGAACGAGCTGTGGTGGGGCAACGAGCCGCTCCTCGACCGCGTTTCCTTCCAGGCGATGGAAGCCTCCGCCTCGATCAACGCCTTCAAGGCTGATGAGATCGACATGGTCGGCGTGGGCACCAAGGACCGCATGGAGCAGGTCAAGGACATGGAAGACATCACGATCTACCGTTCCACGCAGACCGCGAACACCCTGCTCGAGATCGACGCTGACAAGCCGCAGTTCGAAGATGTCAAGGTCCGCGAGGCATTCTTCAAGGCTGTCAACATCGACCAGCAGAAGGAGATCGCTTGGAACGGTCTGGACTACGAGGAGGAGCCGGCCGGCTCGTTCACGCTGTTCCCGTTCCAGCCTGGCTACTCCAACGCTCTTGCCGAGGCCGGCTGGGAGTACAACCCCGACGCTGCCAAGGAGCTTCTTGACGAAGCTGGCTGGACCGAGGGCGAAGACGGCATCCGCGAGAAGGATGGCGAAAAGCTCTCCGTCGTGTACCCGATCTTCGGCGATGACCCGACGACCGAAGCACTCGCCAAGGCACTTCAGGCGCAGCAGAAGGCTGTCGGCATCGACGTCCAGATCGAGGTTCGCCCCTCGACCGATTTCTCCAACGACTACGTGTCGAAGAACTGGGACATCGCGTCGCTGCGCTTCACCTCCTCTGACCCGTTCGGTGCTGCCTGGTTCTGCCAGCTGTACTGCATGGACATGGGCCTGAACCTCTCGGGCGTCCAGACGCCTGAGATGGACGAGCGCATCCACGAAGAGGTCGAGTCGCTTCCGACCGCCGACGAGCAGACGGCTGCGGCCATGAAGCTCGAGGCAGAGATCTTCCAGGAGTGGGGCCTGATCCCGCTCTACAACGGTCCGTCGATCTCGGCTGTCAAGACCGGTCTTGCTAACCTCACCCCTGAGCCCTACGTGGGCCTGGACGGCTTCGGCGTCCAGCCCGTAGAGAACGTGGGCTGGGAGAAGTAATCCCCTAGCCGTTCCCTGAGATTCTCGAAGGGGCGGCCGCGAAGCGGGGTCGGTGGTTTTCCACCGGCCCCGCTTTCTTTATGCTGGAGGCGTGAGCATCCAGGTCGTCCTCGTGCATGGCATCCGCACGTCGCAAACGATGTGGCGTTCGCAGCTCGCGCATCTCGCTGAACGCGATATCGAGGCCACAGCGGTCGAGCTGCCCGGGCACGGTACGCGCATGGCCGAGACATTCACCCTCACCGGTGCGCTGTCCGCGATCGATGAGGCTGTGCAGGATTCAGCCGGCCGCGGGCCGGTGCTGCTCGTGGGGCATTCGATGGGTGGCCTGCTCTCGATTGCGTACGCCGGAGACGCGTCTGCGCCGCCGGTCGCCGGATTCATCGGGGCGTCCTGCACCGCTTTCCCCCGCGGTGTCGGGCTGACGACCTATCGCACCCTCGCACGGACGTTCAATGCGCTCCCCGATCAGGGCATGTGGCTGACGAACCGGGTTCTTCAGGCGACGCTCCCCCGCGATACGCGCGCCGACTTCGCTGCCGGCGGCTATGCCTTCGATGCGCAGGACATCGCTCTGGCGAGTCTCGGCGCGCTCGATCTGGCCGCCGACCTGCATCGGCTGCGCATGCCACTGTGGTGGATCAACGGGCAGTTCGATCAGCTGCGCATGCAGGAGCGCCTCTTCCAGGGCCTCACACCGCATTCCGAGCTGATCGTCGTCCCGCGCACGTCCCATCTCGTAACCGCGATGCGGCCGCGGGTGTTCAATGCCCTGTTGGATCTGGCAATAGCGACGCTGCAGAAAGACGAACGGCCACAGTCATAAGGGCGCCCACCGCTGACAGGATTCCGGCGATCAGGAACAGTAGCCAGAAACCGCCGACGACCGCGACCAGTCCTGCGCCCAGCAGCGGCCCCAACAGCTGTCCGAGGCTCGCCGAGACATTCACCACACCGAGATCGCGGGCATGGTGTTCGACGCGCGGAAGCAGATCCGTGGCCAGCGCGAGACTTACCGCCATATAGGCGCCGTACCCCACACCCATCACACCCGCCGCTATCGCGGTTCCGATGAACGTCGGAGAGATCAGGATCATGACGGCTGAGAGCGCTTGAATGAGCGCCGCGATGAGCACGATCGATTTACGCTTGCCGGTTCGGTCGGAGATGGATCCGGCAATGAGGGATGCTGCGACCACGAAGATGGTGTAGATCACGATGAGCACCAACAGATCATCCTCTGCGCTCTCGGCCGGAGAACCGACTCCATAGAGCAGGAAGAACAACAGCAACGCCGTTCCGAGCGCGTTACCGAGGTTGACTGTGAACCGGCTCACCAGCACCCACACGAAATTCCTGTCCTGCAGTGCACCGAGCCGATCACGTACACTCTCGGTGCTGTCTCGCTTCCAGTGAGCGACAACGGGGTCAGGCAGCAAAATCGCCGTCCCCACCCCGACGATCAGGATGATGGCGGCCAGCAGAAGGTAGCTGGCACCGATGCTGAGTCCCAGCAGCACCACGGCGCCGACACCGACCACGATTCCGACCGCTTGGGCGGAGCTCACGAGGGCGGATGCTGTGCCCCGCTGCACGAAAACCTGATCGGCGATCATGGCGGTCAGGGCCGCAGACAACACAGCGACCCCGATCGAGACTCCCACCCAGGCTGCGCCGACAGCGAGCGGCTCGGTTGCCGCCCCCGTCAGCAGCAGTGAAACCGCGGCGAGTGTGGAGCCGCCGATCGCCCAGGGCCGGCGTCTTCCCCACCGGGATGCTGTGCGGTCGGACAGCATCCCGGCCAGCGGTCCGGCGAAAACCCCCGCCATTCCGCCGACCGAGAGGATCAGCCCCGACCAGATGACGCCGGTGATCCAATCGCTCTCGGCGCCCGGGGTGTCCAATTGCAGCGGGAGCAGCAATTGCACCGGGGTGAGCTGTACGGTCCAGACTGCCAACCACGCCACGGCGAACAGGCTCAGCCAGGTTGCACCGACTCTTCCCTCACGGGGCAGCAGCGACTTCATCGCCGGCTCTCCGCGATCAGCGTCCGGTACCAGTCATAAGAGCGTTTCGGGGTGCGTTTCGAGGTTTCGTGGTCGACATGCACGAGCCCGAAGCGCTGCGTGAATCCGTCGGCCCATTCGAAGTTGTCGAGCAGGCTCCACACCGTGTACTCCTCAATGCGCACGCCCTGGGTGATCGCATCAGCCACCGCGCCGATGTGTCCGGCCAGGTAAGCGACCCGATCGCTGTCTCTGATCGGGGCATCCACCGCATCCGGTTCTGGAAATGAGGCGCCGTTCTCACCGATGATGATCGGCGGCAGGCGGTCGCCGTAGCGTCGAGCGGCCTCGGTCAGAAACGCGGTCAAAGCAGCTGGGTCGATGGGCCACAGCTCACCGAAACCGGTGTGCGCGACTCCCGGCGTGGGCACCTGTACGAACGGCACGGGTGCATCTGCCGGGGCTGCGGCGATCGTGGTCGGATTGTAGAAATTCACGCCGTAGAAATCGGATGCCGTGGCGATGATGTCCATGTCGCCGTCCTGTATCGGAAGATCGACGCCCAACGGCCGCAGATCTGGATAGTTTCCGGTCAGCACGGGGTCGGCGAAGAGGCGGTTGTGGATGAGGTCGTACAGGTGCGCGGCGGTCTGATCTGCCTCGGAGTCAGTGGCCGGACGCACCCAGGTGTGATTGTTGACGATGCCGACGGCATCCGCTCCGTGCTCACGAAGCACGCCGGTAGCGAGCCCGTGCGCGAGCAACTGGTGATGAACAGCCGGCAGCGCGTCGAACAGCAGCTGCCGACCTGGAGCCAGCTCACCGATCGCGTAGCCCTGCAGGGCGGTCGAGATCGGCTCGTTGATCGTGTACCAGTGCTTCACCCGATCGCCGAGCGCGGCGGCGACGATCTCGGTGTACTCCGCGAAGCGCTCGGCTGTGTCGCGGACGAGCCAGCCGCCGTCCGCCTCGAGCGTGGCGGGCAAGTCCCAGTGATACAGCGTCGGAAACGGCGTGATACCGACCTCGAGTAAACCGTCGACGAGTCGGTCGTAGTAGGCGATGCCCCGAGGTTCGGGCTTGCCGCGGCCGTCCGGCTGCACGCGAACCCACGAGATCGAGAAGCGATACCGGTCCACGCCGAGCCCCTGCAGCAGCGCGATGTCTTCCGCGAAGTGTTCATAGCTGGCAGGTCCGGGTTCTGCGGTCGTGGCATCCACAACCTGTCCCGGAGTATCGACGAAGTCATCCCAGATCGACCGCCCACGGCCGTCGCCATGACGCGCACCCTCGATCTGGAAGGCTGCCGTCGCTGCGGACCAGCGCAGGCCCGCGGGCGGGGTTGACGGTCGGCCGAATGCATCCACCATGAAGAGCCCCTTTGCTCGGTTAGCGCCAGCATGCCGTATCCAGCGACACCGTGCGAGCGGCGCGCGATGAACCCAGCCGAGACCTGATAGAGTTGGTTCTTGGCTTGCGTGTGGGTTTATCCCTCACGAACGTCGAACAGCAGCCCTCTTCTGCTCTCGACATATCCCATCCATCACTGAACGGAAGTTTCCACGCGTGGCAAACATCAAGTCGCAGATCAAGCGCAACAAGACCAACGAGAAGGCTCAGGCTCGCAACAAGACTGTCAAGTCGGAGCTCAAGACTGTCGTCCGCAACGCCCGCGAGGCCATTGCCAAGGGCGACAAGACCGCTGCTGAAGCAACGCTCAAGCTCGCGTCGAAGAAGCTCGACAAGGCCGTCAGCAAGGGCGTCGTGCACGAGAACCAGGCTGCTAACCGCAAGTCCTCGCTCGCGAAGCAGGTTGCAGCTCTCTGAGCTGATTCAAGCCGAGCTGATTCAAGCCGAGCTGATTCAAGCCGAGCTGATTCAAGCCGAGCTGAAGCTTTTCGAGAAGCCCGTCCCGTTCGCGGGGCGGGCTTCTTGCGTTCCATCCCCGCGTGCTCGTCCGGACGCGCCCTCCCCGCGTGCACGCCCGGATGTTACCTCCCCGCGTACGCGTCCGGATGTTCCATCCCCGCGTACGCGTCCGGATGTTCCATCCCCGCGTGCGCGTCCGGATGCAGGGCGATCGTACGGATGCAGGGCGAAACGCCGATGGATGCCCCTGCATCCGTGCATCGGCACTGCAAGTGTGCAGCGCGGAAGAGTTCCGGGGCGACCGGGTGGGGCGACTACTCGCCGAACGGGGCTCTCGTCGCAATGACGGTGACCATGCGCTCCAGCGCGAAGATCGGGTCGCGGGCAGCACCCTTGACCTCGGCATCCGCCCTCGCCGTCGCCTGGATGGCGAGGCCAAGAGACCGCTCATTCCACCCGCTGAGGTCGCGGCGGGCTCGATCCACCTGCCAGTCCTTCATTCCCAGCCGCTGTGCGAGGCTGCGGCTCGGCTCGCGCTGACCGGCCACGCGGGCCATCGTGCGCAGCTTCATGGCGAAGGCGGCAACCATCGGCACCGGATCGGCACCGGAATCCAGCGCGTGGCGCAGAGCGACCAGTGCCTCGCCGTACCGGCCCGCGATCGCCGTGTCGGCGACGACGAACGCCGATACCTCGACCCGCCCGCCGTAGTACTTGGTGACCGTGTCTTCGCTGATGTCTCCCTCGACATCGCGAATCAGCTGCTGACATGCAGAAGCAAGTTCTGTGAGGTCGTCAGCGAACGCTGAGACCAGGGCGCGCAGAGCCTGCGGGGCAATGCGGCGCCGGGCCGCGGTGAATTCCCCGGCGGCGAAATCAACCCGATCGCTGTCTCGTTTGATCGTCGGGCAGGCGATCTCGATGCCGCCGCCCGTGCCAGAACGCAGGGCGTCAAGAAGCTTCTTCCCGCGGACACTCGCACCGGTGTGCCGGAGCAGCACCGTCGCGCCCTCCTGCGGGTTACTGAGGTACGACACCGCCTCCTGCAGAAAAGCATCCGAGCACTTCTCCACGCCGGCCACCCGAACTAGTCGCGGCTCGCCAAACAGCGACGGCGAGGTGAGCGCCAGCAGCGTGCCCGGGGCGTAGTCGTCCGCGCGAACGTCGCTGACTTCCAATGCCGGATCTTCGACGCGCAGGTAGTCACGGATGCCGGCGATGGCGCGCTCAGCGCACACCTCTTCCGGCCCCGAAACCAGCACGATCGGCGCCGGTCGCGGTTCGCGCCAAGACACCTGCGGGACTTTCGTTGCCTTCGCGCCACCACGAGCTGAGGAACGAGGAGCGGCCATGTTCCGAGCCTACCCGGGGTTGGGGACATCCTCGGTGCTGTCCGGGCAGGGCGCAGCAGTGCTTTTGCGGATTACTCGGGCGCAGCAGACGTCGATGGCTCGGGCGTGCTGGGCGGCTCCGATGGCTCCTGCGTCGGAGCCGGCGGCGCCGGAGGTTCCGGTGCGGCCGGAGGGGCTGTGGGCTCCGGTTCAGATGGAGGTTGCGTGGGCTCCGGTGCTGCCGGAGGATCCGTGGGCTCCGGCGTGGACGGCGGGTCCGTGGGCGTGGGATCCGGAGTCGGTGTCGGCGTGCCTGGCGGGTCCGTCGGCGTCGGATCCGGAGTCGGTGTCGGAGTGCCTGGCGGGTCCGTCGGCGTCGGAGTGCCCGTCGGTGTCGGCGTCGGCGTCGGCGTCGGAGTGCCCGTCGGTGTCGGTGTCGGCGTGGACGTCGGCTTCGCCGGCTGCTCCGGCTTCGGAGGCTCCGGAACCTGCGCTGGCGTGCCACCCGTGATCGGAGTCCACGGTGCAACCACGACGGGATCCCCTGCGCCATCGAGGTAGCGGCGTGGATCGACGGCCGTACCGTTGACCCGCACTTCGAAGTGCAGATGATCACCGAAGCTGTGGCCGGTGTTCCCCACGAGGCCAATCGGATCCCCGGCTTCTACCCAGTCGCCTTCTTTGACGGCGCGGCTGCCGTGGGTCAAGTGCCCGTAGAGCGTCTGCACGCCGTTGATGTGTTGGATGATGACGGCGACACCGTAGCCGTAATGCGACTCGCTGGAGAGCACGACGATTCCGGGCGACGCAGCCGTGATCGGTGTTCCGCCCGCGGCGGCGAGGTCCATGCCTTGGTGCCGCCCGCCTCTCGCGCCGAAGTGGTCCGAGATCCTGGCGTTCGCGACCGGCCAGATGAACTCGCCGATGGACGACATCGCAGCAGCATCCGGGAACCGTGAGAGGTCGACATTCATACCAGATTCGATGGCCGACCGGATGAGAGCTTCCCGGGCCGCTCGACTCTTCTCGGCGAGCTCTTCCATCGTCGTCGCCGAGTAGACGCTTGCCGAGCGAACTGACGCCTCGGCGAGGGCGCTCTCAGCAAACCGTTTCGCCACCTCGGAGAATCCCGCGGTGTGCGACTCCGGAGCCTCGATGTGGTCTGACACATCGCGTTCTGTGCTCGAGGCAGCAGCCTGCGGAGGGTTCTCGTTGCGTGAGCCGAGGTGCGTACCCGCTCCGATTGTCGCGACAGCCAGCGCGGCCGTAGCCATGCACGCGTAAGAGACGCGCATCCACCGTTTCACACGGGTGCGCGTAGCGCTCGCATCTCGATCTGATTCACCGGCTTGCATTCTTCCCCCGCATCCATCCTGAGCGCTTCGGACGGATGATACAAGCCCTCCAGCGTCCCCAGGCCACAGCGCCTGCTAGGAACTCTTCTCCCGCTCCGTCCACACCAACAGTTCTCCGTCCCGGAGTCCGATCAGGATGCGGCCCTGAAGGTCCGTGCGTACAACGAGAGCGCCAGCAGCCTCAGCAAGGTCAAGAGCCTCATCACGCGGATGCCCGTAGTCGTTGTCCACCCCGGCGCTGAAGATCGCCACAGCAGGCCCCAGACGCTCGTACAGGCCGGGATCCTGGTCAGCACTGCCATGGTGCGCAACCTTCACCACCGAGTAGGGGCCAGTCAGCTGCGGGCTGAGCATGCGCTGCGGCAACGCGGAGATGTCGCCGAGGAAGATCGATCGCGGCACGTCTCCCCCGTCGAATTCGATCACAACGCTGGCGTCGTTGCCTGCCGGGAACGCTGCCGAGTCCTTCCGTGGCCACAGCACCTTCCACGATGCTGATCCGAGCGTGCCGTGCAACCCGGTGGATGCGGAGACCAGCCGCGCCCCGCCACCAGCGAGGCGTGCAAGCAGCTCCCGCTGATCCGCCGATTCACTGGGTCCGTGCAGAACAGTGTCGACACGCCCCTCGATCACTGACACCGCCCCGACGTGGTCCGCGTCGAAGTGCGTCAAGACCAGCAGGTTGATCCGGTCGACCGCCAGCGCATTGAGACACGTTGAGAGCAGGTCAGGGTCCATGCCGGTGTCGATGAGTGCAATCTGCCCGGCAGATCGTATGACGAGCGCATCGCCCTGACCAATATCGCATGCGGCGATCGACCACCGCTCCGGAACCGCCGTTGCCGCCAGCGGCCCGGTCAGCAGCATCCGAGATCCCAGCAGCGCCGCCATGATCACGAGCACCGCGATGGATGCTCCGCGCACCCAGCGGATCGCCGCAAACCCGCCCGTGCACAGCAGCACCCCCAACGCACCGCTGAGAATCGTCACGAGCAGCGCAGACCCGATTCCCGGGACGATGAGCACGGTTCCGCCCGGTACATTCGCCGAAACCGTCGCGGTGGTCGAGATCCACGCGGCCGGCAACCAGGCGAACGCCGCGAACAGATCGGCCAGCGGCGGAATGGGAGCGGCCAGACAGGCCAGCAGGCCGATGACAGTAGCGATTGGTGCCATGGGCCCAGCGAGCAGATTCGCAGGGATGCCGACGATCGACTGCTGCTCGGCGAACAGCGCGATGATCGGGCCGCAGGCGAGTTGGGCTGCCAACGGGATGCCGATGGCCAGAGCCAGGGGCGCCGGCATCCACCGAGCAAGCCCCCGCGACACGGGCGGCGCGAGCACGATGAGTGCGGCGGTCGCCGCGGCAGACAGCGCGAACCCGGGCGTCGCCGCCAGCCACGGGTCAGCGATGAGAATCGCCACAGCCGCGAGGCAGAGCACGCCCACCCCGGCGCTCGGACGCCCGCACAGCAGCGTGAGCATCGCGAGCCCCGCCATCACGCCCGCGCGAATGACGCTGGGTTCGGGCGTTACGAGAACCACGAACGCGGCGAGGGCGATCAGAGCCAGAACCACCCGCAGCGTGCGGCCGCCGCCGCAGAGCGACACCAGCCAGAAGACCGCACCCACCACGATTGCACAGTTGGCGCCCGACACAGCGGTCAAGTGGCTGAGGCCCGATGTCAGCATGGCTGCGTTCAGTTCTTCGGACACTGCCCGGGTATCGCCCACCGCCAACCCGGGCAGCAATCCCGCCCCGGGTTCGGGCAGTGCGACGGCCCGCTCAACGAAGTCTTCTCGTACCTGCGCCGCGACGTCGAACACACCGCTTGCTGGCTGGATGATCTCCGCCCGTGTGCCGAAGATGACCAGCGCCGCGCGTTCGCCAGGATCGGTCGCTTTCGCCTGCCCACCGATTCGAACGAGCGCCCCCAGATCGAGTCCGGATACCGGATCGACTCCGACGCGCATCGGCACCGCGAGCGGATCGGGGTCGCCGGGAACACCCGCGCGCGAGCTTTGCACGTCGAACCATAGCCGCTGATCGGTTCCGATCGACGACGATGATGAGATCACAGCGACGACCTCGATGAAACGACCGTCGAGTTCGTCGGCTTCAGCTCGTTGCGGTGCAGCGAAACCGGCCGTCATCGCCACGGCAGCCATGGCCAGCGCCACGACTGCCATCAGTCCCCCGCTTGCGACCATCGACGTCAGACGCGACGCCGAACGTACGCCGCGCACGGACTGCCGCGCGAGCACGCCCAGCAAGGCAGCGCCCACCACGACGCCGGCCGCGACGCACCAGCCCGCGGCATCCGGCACGAAGACGCAGACGAGCGCCGCACCCCATACGCCCAGCGCGAGCGGCACGAGGCGAAGATCGCGCACACGCGTGCTGCCGTTCACACCCGCACCAGATCTTGCAGCCCCGCCAGAAGCTTCTCCCCGATGCCGGAGACCGCCAGCAGATCTTCCACGGCCTGGAAGCGGCCGTTCTTCTCGCGCCACTCGATGATTCGCTGCGCCAGCGCCGGTCCGATCCGGGGCAGCGCCTCCAAGGCCGCCTGATCGGCGCTGTTGAGATTCACCAACCCATCGCTGTGCCGTGCTGCCCCGCCAGTGTCGACAGGTTCCCCGATGACCGGCACGAGCAGCTGCTCACCGTCGCTGAGCGGCCGTGCCAGGTTCACCGCCTGCAGGTCGGCATCATCCAGCGTCCCGCCCGCTGCGGACAGGGCATCCACGACGCGGGCGTCGACATCGAGCAGGTACAGCCCAGGATTTTCGACCTGGCCGAGCACATGCACATATATCTCGCCGCCGACCGCGCTCTCCTCGCCGCCTGCGACTTCCGTCTGCACCGTCTGCACCGGCTGCGTCTGCCCGCGCATGATGCCGAGGCCGACCGCAGCCGACAGCACGACCAGCCCGAGCACGACGGCCGCGCCGATACTCAACTTCAGGCGAGATGCCCTGGGGCGAGCGGTCGCCGATTCAGTCGCTGACACTCCGCCACGTTAGGCAGACCGTCATTCAGGCGGCGGCGCCGATCACGTCATCCGTGGAGAAGTCATGCCTCGGCGCGGGTGTGCAGAAAGACTCAGCCCTTGACGGCGAAGCTCACGATCTTCGGCGCACGGACGATCACTTTCACGATCTCCCGGTCGCCGATAGCGCGGATGACACGTTCATCAGCCCGCGCCAGCGCCTCAAGCTCTGCCTCGCTGATTTTCGCCGAGACCTCGAGCTGCGCACGAACCTTTCCGCCGACCTGCACCACAGCGGTGATCGTCTCGTCCACCATCAACGCCGGATCTGCTTGACGCCAGGTAACCAGGCCCACAGACGGCTCGTGCCCGAGTGCTTCCCACATCTCCTCCGCAGTGTGCGGCGCAATGAGATCGAGCATCACCGCGATGGTCTCCACCGCTTCGCGAACCGCGGGGTCCGCGGCTCCGGCGCCGGAGTCGATCGTCTTGCGGGTGAGGTTGACCAACTCCATGAGACGTGCGACGAGCACGTTGAATTTCGTCTGTTCGACGAGCCCGGGTGCCTCAGCCAGCAGGTGGTGGGTGCCACGGCGCAGCGCCGCATCGCCGTCTTTGAACAGCACGTCGACGGGGCTCGCCACATCATTGCTCAGTCGCAGCGCACGGGCGAGGAACTTCTGCGCACCGGTCGTGGAGACGTCGGCCCAGTCCTTGTCGTCCTCCACGGGTCCGGCGAACGCAAGGCCGACACGCAGAGCGTC
The DNA here is from genome assembly GCF_051546305.1 of Microbacterium wangyouchuni. Classification (NCBI taxonomy): domain Bacteria; kingdom Bacillati; phylum Actinomycetota; class Actinomycetes; order Micrococcales; family Microbacteriaceae; genus Microbacterium; species Microbacterium wangyouchuni. Next base: position 10,689 of record NZ_JBPTMA010000011.1, on the reverse strand, counting down.
GGCACCATGCTTGTCGAGCTCTTCCTGGAACAGCACCAGGTTGCCCTTGCTCTTGGACATCTTCGCGCCGTCGAGGATGACCATGCCCTGATTGATCAGGCTGCTGAACGGCTCAGTGAAGTCGATCAGCCCCATGTCGAACAGCACCTTGGTGATGAAGCGTGCGTACAGCAGGTGCAGAATCGCGTGCTCGACACCGCCGATGTACGAGTCGACCGGCGCCCAGCGGTCCGCCTCGCTCGTCTCGAACGCCACCTTGTCGTTGTTCGGCGAGAGGAACCGCAAGAAGTACCACGAGCTGTCCACGAAGGTGTCCATGGTGTCGGCATCGCGCAGCACGGGGTCACCGCTGACGGGGTCGACGGTCTGCACCCAGGATTCTGCAGCACCCAGGGGGGACGTCCCCTTGGGCGTGAGGTCGAGTCCGGCGACGCTGGGCAGCTTCACCGGCAGCTGATCTTCTGGCACCGGCGTGACGTGGCCGTCTTCGTGATGCAGCATCGGGATCGGTGTGCCCCAGAAGCGCTGCCGGGAGATCAGCCAGTCGCGCAGACGGTAGTTCTTGGCCGCACGACCATTGCCGTTGGCTTCGAGCTGCTCGATGGCGCGTGCGACGGCGTTGCGCTTGGACAGTCCGTTCAGCTCGCCCGAGTTGATCATGCGTCCCTCGCCCGTGAGCGCGACACCCGTGACCGATGGATGCTGGGCGTCGAGACTCGCGGCGCCCGTGTCAATCGGAACGCCATCCTCGTCTACCTCGATCACCGGCATCGCACCGGTGATCGGAGCCGTCGTGTCGACAACGACCTTGACTGGCAGATCGAATGCGCGAGCGAAGTCGAGGTCGCGCTGATCGTGTGCGGGAACAGCCATCACGGCGCCGTGACCGTAGTCGGCCAGCACGTAGTCCGCCGCCCAGACCGGCAGCTTCTCACCGTTCACCGGGTTGATCGCATAACGCTCGAGGAAGACACCCGTCTTCGGCCGATCCGTGGCCTGACGATCGATATCGGTGGTCTTCTGCACCTTCGCGAGGTACTCCTGGAAAGCCGTCTTCACGTCCGGCGACGCATCGGCGACCAGCTCTGCAGCCAGCTCGGCATCCGGTGCCACCACGAAGAACGTTGCACCGTGCAGGGTGTCCGGACGCGTCGAGAACACCGTCACCGGCTCCTCGCGGCCCTCGATGACGAAGTCGACATCGGCACCGATCGAGCGTCCGATCCAGTTGCGCTGCATCTGCAGCACCTTGTGCGGCCAGCGACCCTCGAGCTGGTTCAGATCATCCAGCAGGCGGTCTGCGTAGTCGGTGATCTTGAAGTACCACTGCGTGAGCTTCTTCTTGATGACCTCGGTGCCGCAGCGCTCGCAGCGACCATCGACGACCTGCTCGTTCGCCAGCACAGTCTGGTCGTTCGGGCACCAGTTGACCGGGCTCTTCTTGCGGTAGGCGAGCCCCCGCTCGTGCAGCTTCAGAAACAGCCACTGGTTCCAGTGGTAGTACTCCGGGTCGGAGGTGTGCAGCTCGCGCGACCAGTCGAACGATACGCCGTAGGCCTTGAAGCCCACCTTCTGCTGATCGATGTTCTGGTACGTCCACTCGCGCGGGTCGGCCCCGCGGCGGATAGCGGCGTTCTCCGCAGGAAGCCCGAAGGAGTCCCACCCGATCGGGTTCAGAACGTTGTGTCCGCGGTGCCGCCAGAAGCGCGCGACGATGTCGGAGTACAGGTAGTTCTCGGCGTGCCCCATGTGCAGGTCACCGGAGGGATACGGGAACATCGCCAGCACGAACTTGCGCGGCCTGGTGTCTTCTTCACCGCCCGCGAGGAACGTGTCGTTATCCGCCCAGTACTTCTGCCACTTGGCTTGGACAGCGTGCACCGACAGCGACTCGTCGGCGGCCTCGGTGGAGGGGGACAGATTTTCAGACAACGAACGGCCAATCACATAGAAGCGGACTGCGCAAAAAGTCAGGAACTTCCAGGATATCCGATCCCTACCGGCGCCACGCTTCCGGAAGTTCCGCGCCCAGAGCCGTCAACGGCGCCCGTGCCTTCGTCGCGACCTCATCGACTTCGGCAACAGCCACCGAGCCCCAGGTGATGCCGCCACCCGCGCCGATAACGGCTTCCTCCGCTGTGATCACGATGCTGCGGATGACCATCGCCAGATCAACTGCTCCGTCAACACCGACGTAGCCGAAGCATCCGCTGTACACGCCCCGCGGCCGGTGGCCCTCGAGCTCGTGCAGCACGGTCATCGCCGACAGCTTCGGCGCTCCGGTCATGCTGCCGGCCGGAAAGGCTGCCGCCCACAGCTCGTTCACCGTGAGACCGCTGCTGGCCTTCCCGGTGACCGTGGACACCAGCTGATGAACGGCCGGATAGGACTCGATCTTCCACAGTTCGTCGACCTGTATCGAACCCGGAACGCAGACACGGGACAGGTCGTTGCGCATGAGGTCGACGATCATGACGTTCTCGGCGCGTTCTTTGGGACTGTCGAGGAGCTCTGCGGCGAGCGCCGCATCTTCTGCAGGTGTGACCCCGCGCGGACGCGTCCCCTTGATCGGCCGGGTCTGGATGTGGCCGCCGGATGCACGCAGAAAAGTCTCCGGACTGGCGCTGAGCAGTGCTGTGTCACCGATCCGCACGAATCCGCCGTGGTGGGCGGGGGTCGCGCTCCGCAGCCGCAGGTAGGTCTCCAGCGGATCGTGCCGGCCCGGCACGATGAACCGTGTCGTCAGGCACAACTGGTAGGCATCTCCGGCGCGGATTACGGCGCGGCACTGCTCGATGAGACTCTCGTACTCCTCCGGCGTGTGCCGTGCGACGGCGACGGTTCGGTCGGATGCTGCCGCGGATGCTGCGCCGGCCTTCACCTGCACACAGCGCTCGAGCACCGGGTCTGCCCCCAGCATCCATACCGCGCCGGTCGGGTGATGAATCGCAATGGCGGCGCGCACGCGTATCCAGGCGGGTCCGACCTCGGAGCCGGCCGCTGTTGCACCGGCAGCCGCCGCCCCTGATTCGAAGTCCAGCCATCCGACCCAGCCACCACGAAACGGCGGAGCGTCTGCAGGCGCGGCGAGCACTGCGGGGTCCGCGTCGATCAGCACGTTCCCCGGCCCCTGCGCATCGACATCTCCGGTACCGAGAACACTCCAGCCCTGGGTTGCTCCGTCTCCGGCATCCAGCCAGAACACGTCGGTAAACTCCGCGGCGAGCGCACGGAACGCACCGACGACATCGAGGGAAGAATCCAGACGTCGAAGTTCCAGCGGCGAGAGGTGCGGCACCCTCTCAGCGTAAGGCTCGATCAAGCACGTATTCTCGTGTGCGTGGACGACTTCCTCCAATGGCTTCTCGATGCTGTACAGGCAGTCGACCCGATTGCCCGCACACTGATCGCCGGTATCGCTGTCATGTTGGAGACCAGCATCCTGATCGGCTTGATCGTCCCGGGTGACACCATCGTGATCATCGCGTCCATGGGCGTCGAAGGGGTGGCCGAAGCAGTGGCGATGGTGCTCGTCGTGGTGGCGGGAGCGTTGATCGGCGAGAGCATCGGCTTCTGGCTCGGACGTTGGCTGGGGCCACGCATTCGCCATTCCTGGATCGGGACGAAGGTCGGCGAACGGCATTGGATGCGGGCCGAGCAATATCTGGCGCGGCGGGGCGGCATTGCAATCTTCATCTCGCGCTTCCTCCCGGTCCTGCACTCCCTCGTCCCCCTCACAGTGGGCATGAGTACCTACTCGTACCGTCGTTTCCTCGCTTGGACGGCACCGGCATGCCTCATCTGGGCAACGGCATATGTGACGGTCAGCTCTCTGGCTGCCGGCAGCTTCCGTGAGCTCGTGGACCGGGTGCACTTCGCCGGTTACGTGTTCGTGGGAATCATCGTGCTTTTTCTGCTGGTGGTCTTCTTCGGCAAGAAGCTGCTGACCCGCTGGGAAGATCGGCATATGCGCAGCACAGACGACGGCGAGAATGCCGCGTCGAACATGAAAGACTGAAACGATGTCCGAAGACAGCCCCACCAAGACCAGGATTCACTGGTTCGCCCGCCTGGAGCACCGCCTGCACAGCTGGCGTGAGAGCAGAGCGAGACGGCGTGGACGCACCGCGACGATTCAACCCTTCGCCGGCTACGGCGGCAGCGGCTGGGTGCGCGTCGTCGGTCGTGTGCTGATCGTTCCCCCGCAGCGCCGCACCGAGAACGGCGAGTACGCGAGTGTGCGCGGGTGGCGCAGCTTCGTGGGTATTCCGGTCAGCTTCGCCACGGTGCGCGTCATGATCGGCGGACGCACTCATGAAGTGATCGCCGATCGCGGTGGTGTCATCGACACCGTGATCAACGCGGATCTGCAACCGGGCTGGCAGAGCTTCACCGTGGCAGTGGAGAATCAGGAGCCCGTCGAAGCCAGCGCGTTCATCGTGGCTGACGACGTGACGTTCGGTGTGCTCTCCGACGTGGATGACACAGTCATGGTCACTGCGCTGCCTCGGCCCTTCATCGCCGCCTGGAACTCCTTCGTCATCGACGAGCATGCTCGTCTTCCTGTCCCCGGTATGGCTGTGCTGCTCGAACAGCTGGTGCGCCAGCATCCGGGCTCCCCCATGATCTACCTGTCCACCGGCGCATGGAATGTCGCCCCCACACTCAGCCGGTTCATGAACCGGCATCTGTTCCCCCGTGGCTCGATGCTGCTCACCGACTGGGGTCCGACGCACGATCGCTGGTTCCGCAGCGGACGCGAGCACAAGCTCACCAATCTGCGCCGACTCGCCGAAGAGTTCCCGAACGTGCGCTGGCTGCTGATCGGCGATGACGGGCAGCACGATGAGTCGATCTACACCGAGTTCATGCAGGAGCACCCTGATCTGGTCGCCGGCGTCGCCATTCGTCAGCTCTCCGCCACCGAGGCCATGCTCGCCGGTGGTCGGGCCGCATCTGATGACCATTCCGAGGACACCGTGCTTTGGGTGGCAGCATCCGACGGCGCCGGGCTCCGCGAGCGACTGACCGAACGCGGCATCCTGCACTGATGTCTCCCACCGTGTCGCTCGACCGCACGAGGTGGCAGCAGCGCGAAAGCCAGCACCAGGAACGTGCGGATGCTTTGACCGCTGCACACCGCGAACGTGCCTCGCGCGGCGAGAAGCATCCGGTATGGGATTTTCTCTTCACCTACTACTCGTATGCACCCGCGCAACTGCGGCGCTGGCATCCCGGAGCCGACGTCCAGCTCGACGATGCACCCGAGCGGGCCGAATGGCGCTGGTACGCGCCCGGCACGCGCACAGATTCCGTCGTTCCCGATGCCGGGGCCTTCGCTCGCGAGAAACAGCAGTTGGCTTCTCTCACTGAGCGGATGCTGCGCCGCACGGCCGCACGCCCAGGACAGTTCGGCTGCTTCGGACTGCACGAGTGGGCGATGGTGTATCGCGCCGACGAGCATCGGCATGCAGTACCGCTGCGCCTCGGCCGGGCCGGTACTGACGCGGTTGTCGAATCGCACGAGTTGCGCTGCACGCACTTCGACGCGTTCCGCTTCTTCACCCCCGAAGCCGTACCGCTTAACCGTCAGGTACTGAGCCGCGCCGATCAGCCGGAACGGGAGCAGCCGGGGTGTCTGCATGCCGGTATGGACCTGTACAAGTGGGCGATGAAGCTCGGACCACTGATCCCCGGTGAAGTGCTGCTCGACACCTTCGAACTGGCCCGCGACATCCGGCTGCTTGATATGGAAGCCGCCCCCTACGATCTGTCCGACTGGGGTGTTACGCCCGTGCCGATCGAGACGGCAGAGGGCAAGGCCGATTATGTGCGTCAACAGCGCGGCTTCGCCGAACGCGGTCAGGCGCTGCGCGAGCGGATGCTGTCAGCGTGGCTGGGTCAGGATGCCGGTTCACAGTCCGCGCACGGCGCCCAGACAGCACCGGATGCTGCCAGCTCCAGCCGCAGCGTCATCACGCGCTCTGCAGCATCCTGAAGCCGTTCGGCAGAAAGGGATCCGGACTCGACCGCGGTCGTGATCCCGGCGGTGAGTTCGGATGCGGTCTCCGGAGTCGTGTGCGCGATCGACAGGACGAGGTCGTTGCCGGCGGCCACCGCAGCCACCGCGTTGGCAATCGGATCGGCGTATTCGGGGATCCCGGTGGATTGCAGCATGCCTAGGTCGTCGGTGACGATCACGCCGTCGAAACCGAGGTCGTCGCGGGCGATCTCGTGCCACCGGGGAGAAAGCGATGCCGGTGCCGAATCGACTGCTGTGTACGACAGATGCCCGAACATCAGCAGCGAAGCACCGGCCTCGATTCCGGCGACGAACGGCACCGCGTCCGACTGCCGCCACTCATCAAGCGTCTTATCGGTGCTGGGGATCAGCTCGTGCGAATCGCCCGGGGCGGCGCCATGCCCGGGGAAATGTTTGAGTGTGGAGGCAGCGAACTGCTCCTCCGCCGTCACGGCTGCCGCGACGCGTTCAGCAGCGCTCGCCGGATCGGCTCCGAGAGCGCGGCCGAAGATGAACGATGTACGCTCCGATGTGGTGTCGGCGACGATGCCGAAGTTCACATTTGCTCCTGCTCGGGCGACGAGTGATCCACGAGCAGCGAAGGAGGCAGCGACCTCCGCGGCCGGGCGTTCCTTGAGTGTCGTGGAAGCGGGAAACTGGTCCCAGGGTAGCCGGGAGACGATCCCGCCCTCCTGATCGATGGCGATGAGCGGGCCCGGCAGGGACGAATCGGTTGCGAGCGCCGCGGATACTCGCTGCAGTTCGGCCTCCGACCCCGGCACGTTCGCTCCCATGAGGATGAATCCGCCGATGCCGGTCTGCTCCATGTACCCCGACAACTCGGCGGGGTTCTGCGAGGAGATGTGCCCCATCACGATGCTTGCGGCTCGCTCGGAGGTTGTCATCTCGGCCACGAGCCGTTGTGCGGCGGCCGATGTCTCCGGGGCATCGGCAGGGTGCACAAGGGTCGGCTGGCCGGTCGCGGTGGGTGCGGTCGCGGTGGGCGCGGCGATAGCGGGCCCGGTGGTGACAGCGGCCGTCATGGCCACGACGATGGCGGCCAGGACGAATGGATGGCGGCGGCGCATGCTCACCGCGCGAGCGCGAGCGCAATGGGTTCGGATGATTCCGGTGTGCCGTTGCCGAAGCGGATTGTGCGTCCGATCGTCAGTGGCTCCGTCAGCGTGGCAGCGATGACAGCTGCGACATCGGCGCGCGCCACGGCACCGCTGCCCTGGGCATCCAACTCGATCCGCCCGGTCGGTTCATCGAAGGTGAGAGCGCCTGGCCCGAGGATCGTGCCTTCGAGATCGGTCGCGCGCAGGTGCTCATCAGCGGCCCATTTCGCATCGGCGTAGGCGAAGAACGAGTCATCCTCCGACACACCGTGATCCGCCGTGGACCCGATCCACGAGACCATCACATAGCGGGCAACGCCGGCGCGCGCGGCAGCATCCATCGAGCTGATCGCGGCATCGCGGTCGACGGCGTAGGTACGGTCGGGGTTTCCCCCGCCCGCTCCCGCAGACCAGACCACCGCGTCATGCCCACGGATGATCTCGGCGAGGGCTCCGACATCCGCAGTTTCGACGTCTGCGACCACGGCGGTCGCCCCAGTGGCTTCGACGTCGGCCGCGTGGTCCGGGTTGCGGATGACCGCGGTCACCTGGTCACCGCGATCCACGAGCAGGGGTGCGAGCAGAAGGGCGATGCGGCCGTGGCCGCCGAAGACGATGACACGAGACATGCGTCCAGGCTAACGCTGATGCCGCATAGAATCACGGGAGCATTCACCGGCCCCGATAGGAGCAGTCATGATTGAGCGCGAGATCACGCAGCGGGTATCGCTCACCGCGGAGAACGGCGGGCTGAACCACGCCGCCCTGGGGTGGACGCGCACGCCGCTGCATGACACATCGGGGATTCCCGGCCGCGGCCAGTGGGGGCGCAATAAGCGCTGGGAGTACTGGAGCGTCATGACCCCGACGTACATCATCGCGCTCACCGTCTCCTGCATCGACTACCTGTCGTTGCATTCGGTGTGGGTGTACGACCGTGCCACAGGTGAGGCGATCGACACCACGGTGCTCTCCCCCGGCGGACGCAGCGCCACACTGCCGGCATCCCTCGGCGACGGTCCTGCCCGAGCACGCACCAAGAAGGTGACGCTCGATATCGACGAGATCGATGGCGGCACCCGACTGCGCGGCACAACACCACGGGTGTCTTTCGACATCATCGCCGATCGTCCGGCCGGACATGAGTCGCTCGGCGTCGTCGTGCCGTGGCGGCGCGGCGGCAGCACCCGTCGGTTCCAGTACACGGTCAAGGATGCCGCGCGGCCCGCGCACGGCACTCTCACCGTCGATGGCACAGCGCTCAACGTGCCAGAGGGCAGCTGGGCTGTTCTCGATCATGGGCGTGGACGCTGGCCGTACCAGGTGTGGTGGAACTGGGCGTCTGGCAGCGGAATCGTCGACGGTCGAGTGATCGGCCTGCAGCTCGGCTCGAAATGGACCGATGGATCAGGGGCGACCGAGAACGCCGTCGACGTCGACGGAACACTCTCGAAGATCAGCGAAGAGCTGGTCTGGGACTACGACTCATCCGACTGGATGAAGCCGTGGCATATCCACGGCAAGCGGGCGGATCTGACGTTCACGCCGTTTTACAACAAGCATTCGCGGACGAACGTGCTGGTCATCTCGACGCGCACCGATCAGCTGTTCGGAACATGGAGCGGCTGGGTGCTGGATTCCACCGATGAGCGCGTCTCGGTCGATGGGATCGAGGGCTTCGCCGAGGACGTCCTCAACCGGTGGTGATGAGTTCTGCGGCACGTTTGAGCGACCGTTGCACGCCCGTGGCAGCGCTGCGTCCGGCACGGTTCGCGCCGATCGTGCTGGCTGAAGGACCGTAACCGACGAGTTGGATGCGGGGGTCGGCGACGGCTGTCGTGCCCCGTCCGTTGCGGTCGAGCTGGATGCCGCCTGCTGCACTGCGCAGACGCAGGGGCGCGAGATGGGCGATCGCCGGGCGGAAACCGGTGGCCCACAGGATCACATCGACCTCCTCGAACGACCCGTCAGACCATCGCACACCGTCCGGCTCGATCCGCTCGAACATCGGGAGTCGGCGAGCATAAGCGCCGAGGCGTTCGGCTTCGCGCTCCTGAGGACGCAGCATGAGACCGGTGACTCCGACGACGCTCTGCGGCGGCAGGCCCTGGGCGACCCGCTTTTCGACGAGGGCAACCGCTGCGGCGCCGGCCTCGGGTGTGAAGTCGTCATCGCGCCACACCGGCTCGCGGCGGGTGACCCAGAGAGTTTCCGTCACTGGCGCGAGTGCGCCGAGGAACTGCACGGCGGAGGCACCACCGCCGACGACGAGGACGCGTTTGCCGGCGAAGTGGGCCGGCCCCGGGTAATCGACAGTGTGCAGTTGTTCCCCGACGAAGGTCTCCACGCCCGGATAGTGAGGCAGGAACGGCTGTGTCCAGGTGCCTGTCGCATTGACGAGCGTTCTGGTGTGCCAGTGGCGATCATCCGCGTGCACGACCAGCAGACCGTCGTCATCGGTTACCCGGTCGATCTTCACCGGCCTGAGCACCGGAAGCGCATGGTCGCGTTCGTAGGCTGAGAAGGATGCCGGCACCGCGACGTTCGCGCGTTGCATGCCTCGTGTCGGTGCCTCAGCTCCGGGAAGCTCGGCAACCCCGTGCACGTCGTTCATCGTCAACGCATCCCAGCGATGCTGCCAGGCCCCTCCCGGAGCGTCGTTCGCATCGAGAACGAGGTGATCGATGCCCAACCGCTTCAGATGATAGGAGGTCGACAGGCCCGCCTGGCCTGCTCCGACGACGATGCTCTCCGTGATCTCCATATCCATCACAACGCATACGCTCGTGCCGATGTTCCCGCATACTCGGGTCGAAACACCCGGCCGCCCGCTCAATTGGCTAACGACGCTTCAGATGTTGTATTCTTTTCAAGTTGCCCCGCTCATCCGGGGAAGCAAGATGGGCCTGTGGCGCAGTTGGTAGCGCACCTGCATGGCATGCAGGGGGTCAGGGGTTCGAATCCCCTCAGGTCCACCAAAAAGAAGCCCCCGGAAAACCGGGGGCTTCTTCGTTTTGTATGCCTAGCCCGCGCGCCGGACCGACTAGTACAGGAATGACCTCGCTTAGCATCGAGATATGCCCCGAACAGCGTTGATCATTGAGGCGCCAGTATCAGCCACGCTTGCTGCCCTGAGACAGAGGTTGGCCGTCGATGCGCGGCTCGCGCCAGAATCGCCCGCCCCGTTTATTGAGCTCACTGCAGCAGTCGCACGCGTATTCCCGGCCTATCCGCCTTACGGAGGGTTACACGATGCGCCGGTACCCCATGCCACGGTGGGCGACTCCGCTGGTTATGAAGAATTGCAAGAGGCTGAGCGAGCTCTCGCCGCGGAGTTGCCACTGAGCGGGACAGCATCTGCCGTCGTCCTCCTCGTAGAGGGCTCACACGGCCGATGGCACGAGGCGAGACGTTTCCCGCTCTCGCTAGGTGTTCTTCCCACTGACGTTGTGGACGCGGTCGATGGGTGAGAGTCCTCCGATGCCGGTATGGGGTCTGTGGTGATTGTAGCTATGGATCCAGGCTTGGTAAGTGGCAGCTCTGGCGGCG
>NZ_JBPTMA010000010.1:0-76402 GCF_051546305.1 Microbacterium wangyouchuni | reverse complement strand
GTAACGTAAGACATGAGGACCTCCGTGGACTCGATCAGGTGTGGTTACCCATATCGATACCGGAGGTCCTCACCTCATTTCCTCACGCCACGCTGCACACAACCACCGTGGGAAGAACACCTAGTGCGGTTCCGTTCGGATCGCAGTACCCTGTATATACGCGGCGTATATACAGGGAGAGTTGAATGTCTCAGACCACGCTTTTCCGCAGCAACCGCACGCAGGCCGTGCGTCTGTCCAAGGACGTCGCGCTTCCCGATTCGGTCACAGAGGTGACCGTCACCGCTATCGGCGATGCACGCGTCATCATCCCGGTGCGCGCGGACTGGATCGACTGGTGGGCGAACGGCATAAGCGTCACCGGTGATTACCTCACCACTCGGGATCAGCCTGAGGCGCAGGAGCGCGACTGGTGAGTGCGGGATATCTGCTCGATGCGAGCATCCTCGTGTTCGCGCTTCGGCGAAGCCTGCCGGTGATCGCAGAGCGGATGAACGAGGCATCCGGCTCGCTGCACGTGTCGAGTATCTCAGTCGCCGGGCTCTCCTACGGTGCGGCGCGATCGAGCGACCCCATGCGCAACCGCATCGCCGTGGAAGAGATTCTGAGCCGGTTGATCGTCCTCGACTTCGATGCTGCTGCCGGGCATCATTCCGGTGATATCAGAGCTGACCTCGCGGCGCGGGGAGAGCCGATCGGTGGGTATGACATCCTTCTCGCCGGGCACGCGCGGTCGCGAGATCTGACGATGGTCACGCACAACGTGAATGAGTTCGACCGGGTCTCCGGTCTGCGTGTCGAAGACTGGACGATCCCCGCCTGAACTCTGGCGGCGCACTACCAAGCCCCGCAGCCCACCCCTACGCGGTTGTCAGGCGTGCGATCTCGGCTATGAAGGCGTCCACGTCTGACTCTTGCGTGTCGAAGCTGCACATCCAGCGCACTTCGCGGCGCGCAGCATCCCAGTCATAGAAGCGGAACGATTCGCGCAGACGATCGGCGATGCCCTCCGGCAGTGTCGCGAAGACGCCGTTGACCTGCGTGGGCTGGGTGAACTCGACGCCACGGATGGTGCCGTCGGCGATTCCGGCCTCGACGCCCGCCCGCAGCCGCGCGGCCATCGCGTTCGCGTGGCGTGCGTTCTGCAGCCAGAGGTCACCCTCCAGCAGGGCGATCAGCTGCGCCGAGATGAAGCGCATCTTGGATGCCAGCTGCATGTTGTATTTGCGACCGTAGATGAGACCGGTGGATGCCTCGGGGTTCAGCACCACGATCGCCTCGCCGAGCATGGCACCGTTCTTCGTGCCGCCGAAGCTGAGCACGTCGACGCCGGCGTCGCGGGTGAAAGCACGAAGCGGCACGTCGAGGGCGGCCGCGGCATTGGAGGCGCGGGCGCCGTCCATGTGCAGGTGCATCCCACGCTCGTGCGCGTGGTCGGCGAGCGCGCGGATCTCCTCGACGGTGTACAGCGTGCCGAGCTCGGTGGACTGCGTGATCGAGACAACCAGCGGTTGAGCGCGGTGCTCGTCACCCCAGCCCCACGCTTCGCGGTCGACGAGTTCGGGGGTCAGCTTGCCGTTGTCGGTCGGGACGGTGAGCAGCTTCATGCCGCCGATCCGTTCGGGTGCGCCGCCCTCATCAACATTGATATGGGCGGTGGATGCCGAGATCACAGCGCCCCAGCGGGGGAGCATCGACTGCAGGCCGACGACGTTCGCTCCGGTTCCATTGAAGACGGGGAAGATCTGGACGTCGTCGCCGAGGTGGCTGCCGAAGACCTCATGCAGCCGCTCGGTGTATTCGTCTTCGCCGTAGGCGATCTGGTGGCCGTCATTGGCCGCGGCGATCGCCTGGAGAACATCGGGGTGGATGCCGGAGTAGTTGTCCGACGCGAATCCCCGGATCTGGGGGTCATGCAGTGTGCTCACCGGATAAGCCTATGTGCAATGTCCGCGGTAGCGTTTACGATTTTTCCATGCAGCGCACCGCAGCGCGAACGGCCTTCGCCAACGTCCTCGTGAATACACTCATCGCCAACGTGACGACGAGCTTCTTGTGGTTCGCGCTGACCTTCTGGGTCTACATCGAGACGCAGTCGGTGCTGGCGACCGGGATCATCGGCGGCGCCTACATGCTGTTCGTGGCGTTCTTCGCGATGGTGTTCGGCACGATCGTCGACCGCAACCGAAAGCACACCGTGATGGTGCTCTCCAGTCTGCTTTCGGCGTCGGCATTTCTGATCGCGGGTCTGCTGTATCTCTGGCAGCCCGAATCTCAACTGCTGAATCTCGGCGGGCCGTGGTTCTGGCTGTTCTCGGTGATCATCCTGTTCGGTGGGGTGATCGAGCAGCTGCGCAACATCGCTCTGTCGACGACGGTCACACTGCTGGTCGAAGAAGACAAGCGCGCCAATGCGAACGGCCTTGTGGGCACCGTTCAGGGCATCGCGTTCATGGTGACCAGTGTGTTCTCCGGGCTGTCGATCGGCTTCCTCGGGATGGGGTGGACGCTGGTGATCGCGATCGGCGCCATGGTCGTGACATTCGTGCACCTGCTGTTCGTGCGGATTCCGGAAGAGGCGCCGCAGCCCGATCCGAACGCCTCGAGTGCGCTGGACTTCCGGGGCAGTGTGACTGCCATCCGCCTCGCGCCGGGGCTGTTCGCGCTCATCATTTTCTCCACCTTCAACAACCTCATCGGCGGGGTGTACATGGCGCTGATGGACCCGTACGGGTTGACGCTGTTCTCCGTTCAGATGTGGGGGCTCGTGCTCGGGGTCACCTCGACCGGGTTCATCGTCGGTGGTGCGCTGGTGGCGAAGTTCGGGCTCGGTAAGAAGCCGATGCGCACGATGCTTCTCGTCGTGATGGTGATGGGGCTGCTCGGTGCCGTGTTCATGATCAGGGAGTGGTGGCCCTTGTACGCCTTGGGGATCTGGGTGTATATGGCGCTCATTCCGCCGGTGGAAGCGGCTGAGCAGACCGTGATTCAGAAGGTCGTGCCGTTCACGCGGCAGGGCCGGGTGTTCGGTGTTGCCGCGGCGATGGAAGCGGCTGCCGCTCCGGTGACGGCATTCCTCATTGCTCCGATCGCGGAGTTCGCGATCATCCCGTACATGGACTCTCCGGCCGGTCAGCGGCAGTGGGGCTGGTTGCTGGGGGAGGGCGAAGCGCGGGGGATCGCGTTGATCTGTCTGTTCGCGGGGCTGATCATGGTGGCCGCGGCGGGGCTCGCATTCCTCACCCGTTCGTATCGCAAGCTCACCGAACTGTATGCGGAGGCGCCGCCGGTCATCGATGATGCTGCGGAGGGTGTCGGGAGTGACCGCGAGAGCGGGGTCGCCGATGCCGGACCTCCCGTGCGGGGCATTCCGCCGACCACTCCTGGTCCGCTTGAGTGAGCCCCGCGGACGCGTTGGGGCTGCGAGATCCGCAACGTGTGCGCGGCCGGGCGCGGTCGATGGGTCGAACGTCGGGACGTTCAGCCCAGCTCGATCATCCGGTCGTTGAGTGCGGGGGCGTCGCCGTCCCAGAGCCCGACAATCGCCGGTGCGAGCGCCTCGGGGTCGAGGGCTTTGGCGCGGAACACGACGGATGCCGTGCGCAGTGGCTCGCCGGCATCCCGCGCGGCCTTCGCAAATCCCTGAGCCATCGCATGGGTCCACGCCTCACTCGCTGCCTTCACCGCTGCGTAGTTCGCCCCGCCGGCGAGCGGGCGCGCGACGGCCGTGGATGACACGATCGCGAAGCGGCCCGCATCCGAGGCCTGCAGCAGGGATGCGAAGGCACGCGACGTCGCGCGCACGGCCTGAAGTGCAGGCAGGAGCGCATCGAAGTCCTCATCGGACTGACCGGCGAGACCGCCGCCGCCGCGCCAGCCGCCGACGAGCGAGAGTACACCGTCGACCGGGCCGAGCTTCGCGGCCAGAGCGGACATGTCCTCGAACGAAGTGGCATCCGCCACGGCGACCTGGGCACCGACGTCGCTGAGCGGTTGGAGCCGTTCAGCGGAGCGCCCGGTCGCGATCACCCGTGCTCCAGCGTCGACCAGAGCACGCGCAACCGTGAGCCCCGCCGCGCTTGTCGCCCCGGCAACAACGACCACACGATCTGCGACGCTCATCGCTCACTCCCGATCGCGAACTTCGCAGAACTGCACTTATCTCGCACGAATCTGCCCGAAATCTGCGAAGAAGCTGCACTTCTGCGAGAGGCGTGCGCGCCGCCCTCACGCATCGCCAGCCCGGATCCCCGCGGTCGACTCGATCACAGGCCGCATCTTCTTCTCCAGTGCCTCGAAGAACATCGACAGCGGGAACTCATCGTCGAGCACCTCATCGGTGTACCCCTTCGGGGGCCCGGCGAGCACCTCGTCCGGCAGTCCGCGAGCCCAGACGGATGCCGGGTTCGGCGTCAGCACGGAACGAACAAGTTCGTACGCCGCCAGCCAGTGCGCCTTCTTCGGCCGATCGATCGAACGCCAGTACAGCTCATTCACCGCGTCGCTGAGCGCGATCACGGCATCCGGCACCGCATCCCAGTCGAACGTCAGCTGGGTGTCGGTCCAGTGCAGCACGCCGCGCTGGTGCAGCCAGGCGAACAGCAGCTGCCCGCCGAGCCCGTCGTAGTTGCGCACCCGGGATCCGGTGATCGCGAAGCGGAAGATCCGGTCGAAGATCACCGCGTACTGCACGAGGGAAGCATGCTCGAGCATCTGCTGCTCTGTCGCCGAGAGCACATCCGACCCCTGAGCCTGTCGAAGGGTGAGGGCGTTCTCGATCGCCACGCTCTCGCGGAACGCGGTGAGGTCGCAGCGCAGCTCTTCGAGCGAGTACAGGAAGTACGGCATCCGCTGTTTGATCATGAATGGGTCAAACGGCAGGTCACCGCGCATATGCGTACGGTCGTGGATGATGTCCCACATCACGAACGTCGTTTCGGTGAGGTCCTGGTCATCCAGCATCCGCGCCGCGGCCTCGGGCAGGTCGAGCTTGGTGATCTCGGATGCTGCGCGCACCACTCGCCGGTAGCGGGCAGCTTCGCGATCCTGGAAGATCGCGCCCCACGTGAACGTCGGGATCTCCCGCATCGCGACGGTCTCCGGAAACAGCACGGCCGAGTTCGTGTCGTAACCGGGGGTGAAGTCGATCAAGCGCAGCGAGACGAACAGCTTGTTGCCGTAGTCGCCGGCTTCGAGTTCAGCGATGAACTCTGGCCAGATCGTCTCCACGATGAGCGCTTCCACGAGCCGATCGGACGAACCGTTCTGCGTGTACATCGGGAACACGACCAGGTGCCGGATGCCGTCGACGCGGTGCTGCTGCGGTTGGAAGGCGACCAGCGAATCCAGGAAGTCCGGGATGCCGAAACCCTCCGCCGCCCACCGTTCGAAGTCGCGGATGGACGCTGCGAGGTATTCGGCATCGTGCGGGAACGCGGGAGCGAGGGCGCGGATGCTCGCCACGATCGCGGCGACGTGCTCTTCAGCCTCGGCCCCTGCTGCGGCATCCGGAATCGACCCGTCCTTCACCTGCAGCCGGCGAATGGCGATGGCGGCATCCTTCAGCATCCGCCATGCGGCGCTCGACTCGGCCTGCGAGGCATCCTCGAGGCCCTCGCCCTTCGACAGGCTCAGCGGCCGGGCGTCGGTTTGCGGGGGAGTGGTGGACATTGGGTCCTCCGATCCGGAGACGTGGCGGAAATAATCCGGCGAATTGATACTTATGCCGATATTCTTCCATCTATGGAAGATGCTGTCGACCGTCAGATCATTGCCGAGATCTCTCGTGACGCCCGGGCGACGCTCGCGCAGCTGTCGGATGCTGTCGGCCTGTCGAGCTCCGCGGTGCAGTCGCGGCTGCGCCGGCTCGAATCGCGCGGCGTCATCGCCGGCTACCGACCGATCCTCGACGCGGAAGCTCTCGGTAAACCGCTGTCCGCGTTCATCGAGATCACGCCGCTCGACCCCGCTCAGCCCGACAATGCGCCGGAACTTCTCGAGCAGCGCGCCGAGATCGAGGCGTGCCATTCGATTGCCGGGAACGCGAGCTACATGCTGTTCGTGCGGGTGGCCTCACCGCGGGCGTTGGAGCAGCTGGTCAACGACATCCGATCGATCGCCAACGTGAGCACGCGCACGACCGTGGTGCTGCAGACGTACTACGAGAACCGGCCGATCAGCGTCGAGGAGTAGCGGCCTCTTAGAGCATGTACGCTCGTACATGCTCTGAGAGGACCATGATTAACAGCATCCGTCTGCGCCAGCTCGCGCTTGCCGCACTCTTTCTCGTTCCCGGCATCGGAATTGCCTCGTGGGTCACGCGCACCCCGGACATCCGCGACCTGCTTGGCGCATCGACACTCGAGATGGGTCTCGTGCTGTTCGGTCTCTCGGTCGGCTCGATGCTGGGCATCCTCGTATCCGGACCTCTCGTTGCGCGCTTCGGGGCACGGCCGGTGATCGCCGCCGGAGCCATCGGCGTTGTCATCAGCATGCCGACGATCGGAGTTGGAGCCGGTCTGGGTGAGCCTTTCGTGGCTGCCGCAGGACTGTTCCTGTTCGGCGCGGGCATGGGCGGCGGAGAAGTTGCCCTCAACGTCGAAGGTGCCGACGTCGAACGAGTGACGGGCCGATCCTTCCTGCCGCAGTTGCACGGATACTTCAGCCTCGGCACCGTCATTGGCGCGGTGCTGGGCATCTTCGCCACAGCATCCGCTTTCCCCGTCTCGCTGCACCTCACCTTCGTCGGCGTGGCCGCGCTTGCCGCGGTGATCTTCTCGGTGCCGCGGATCCCGTCCGGAACCGGGCGCGTCGAGCGCGCAGCATCCGGCACTCCGCGGCGATCGAACGCCCATCTCTGGCGTGACCCGACGCTACTGCTGATCGGCGTGATCATCCTGGCGATGGCGCTCGCCGAGGGGACGGCGAACGACTGGCTGCCGCTGGTGATGGTCGACGGTCATGGGTTCGACGCGGCATCGGGGTCGGCGATCTACGCAGTTTTCGCTGCGGCGATGACGACCGGACGGTTTATCGGTGGCTGGTTCATCAACCGGTTCGGCCGGGCCACGGTGCTCTGCGCAAGCGGCGTATTCGCCACGATCGGGCTGGCCGTCATCATCTTCGTCGACGGCCAGGTGGCAGCGACGGCAGCAGTTCTGCTGTGGGGTCTGGGTGCATCGCTCGGGTTCCCGGTGGCGATCTCCGCTGCTGGAGACTCCGGCTCGGACTCCGCCGCCCGGGTGTCGCTGGTTGCAACCCTCGGCTATGTCGCGTTCCTCGTCGGCCCGCCCGCGCTCGGCTTCGTCGGTGACGAGTTTGGTCTGCGCGCCGCGCTGATCATTCCGCTCGTTCTTGTTGCGGTGGCCGCCGTGGCCGCCGTCGGCTATGGCCGCCGCCTGCGCGCCGAGGTCGACGTCGAGCGAGTCGCGTAGTCACAGCGTCTGGCCGATCATCGCCTCGCCGAGCGGTGTGCGCGAGTGCAGCATCCGATTGCCGGAGCGTTCGCTGGCGATGAGCCCGGAAGCGCGCAGCACGGCAAGATGATGCGATGCCGTCGAGGCGGCGATCGTGGTGTCGCCGCGAGCTGGATAGAACAGCGTCGGCTGCGCGGGAGGTTCGGTGAGCACCAAGCATCCCCACGACGACATGACCGAGGGGACGAGTACGAGCCCACTGCGGATGCCACCGAAACGCTCTGGCTCGACGGCAAGGTCAGTAACCCGACCCCGTGACTCAGCGGCTCATGGATGCTGCCAGTAGGCTTGCCTTCCGTGGCAGCATCCTCAAAACGCAAGTCGTCGGCCCCGAAGCGGAAGCCGGTGCGCACCAGCGGAAACCCGGCCAAGCGCCCGATCGTGGAGGCGCCGCCGATCACGGCGCGCGACTGGATCGGCGCTGCGCGCCTGCGCACACTGCCGCTCGCGATCGCGCCGGTCATCATCGGCACGGGTGCCGCGCAACTCGTCGACCAGAATCTACACTGGGTCATTGCCCTCGCCTGCCTCGTGGTCGCGGTGCTGCTGCAGATCGGCGTGAATTTCACGAACGATTACAGCGACGGCATCCGCGGTACTGACGCGCACCGGGTGGGGCCTGCGCGCCTCACTGCCTCGGGCCGCGTCAACCCGCGAACGGTGCTGAATATCGGTCTGGTCTTCTTCGCGCTCGCCGCTCTCGTGGGCCTTTTGATCGTTATCCGCACCGGCCAGTGGTGGATGCTGGCAGTCGGCGCCGCCTGCATTGTCGCAGCGTGGTTCTACACCGGCGGCAAGCGCCCCTACGGGTACTTCGGCCTCGGCGAAGTCTTCGTCTTCGTCTTCTTCGGACTGGTCGCAACGCTCGGGACAACCTGGGTGCAGGCGTTCCAGCTGCCGCAGGAGGCGTGGCTGGGAGCCGTGGCCGTCGGACTCTTCGCCTGCGGCGTGCTGCTGGCCAACAACCTGCGCGACATCGATCAGGATCGCGCGGTGGGCAAGCGCACGCTGACCGTGCTGATCGGGCGTCGCGCGACGCAGGTCGTTTACACCGTGTTCCTGGTGGTGCCGTTCCTGCTGTCGAGTTTCATCGCGCTGCTGTATCCGATCGCGTGGCTCACGCTGATGGCGCTGCTGGCTGGCATCCCGGCGATCGTCATCGTATGGATGCACCGGCAGGCGCGCGAGCTGGTCGTCGCTCTCGGACTGACCTCGCTCACGGCGATCATCTACGCCGGCGCGCTGTACTGGGCGTTCGTCGGCTGAGGACCTAGTTCGGGTTCGGCGTGCTGTCTGCTGAGTCGTTGCCCGCATCGTCGATCGCGGCATCCTCGGCGTCAGCATCCTGTGCGGCGGCGTTGCGCTTGCCAGTTGCTTCGCGCGCTTCGCGGCGCTCGTACATCACCGAGGATGCACCGGAGAGCGGCGCGCGCAGGAACAGGATCGAGATGCTCATACCGATCAGTGCGGCGAAGATCGCCGTCAGCCACCACAGCTCGCGCATGATCGGGAAGAAGAACCACATGATCACCAGCGGTACGAGGAACGCGAGCAGTCGCAGCACGGAGTAGACGAGGATCGGCGGCAACTTCATGGTTCCAGTCTAAGTGCGTCCCGCGGGGTGAACGGCAGGTGGGCACCGCGTGAAATCTGCCGTCACCGGCAGACGCACTCGGCAATATCGTGACCGAACCCTGGCCAGAAGCATCCCCGACAGGTAACGTCGAAGACACCGCGACGGTCCGGGTGGTCCCGGGCTCCAGCTCATACCTGGGGGTGTAGCGGGTTCGACTCCCGCCGTCGCGTCTATGCGAAAAGCCCCGCCAGTCCCTGAAATATCAGGGCTGGCGGGGCTTTCTCTGCTTCTTACGCGGAGACGGCCTCGGCGGGAACCAGCGACAGTTCGTCGAGGATCGACTGCAGCGAGTCGGTGAGCTCGGCGGGGGCCGTGAGCTTGCCGTCGGCGTCGAGCAGGGTCCACGGGTTCTGCACCTGCAGATCGGCGGAGGTGCGCTCCAGTCCGAGGTTGCGCAGTACGAAGTCGAGCTGGCCGATCATCCGGCTCTCCGGGTACGCGCCGTAGGCGAGAACGCCGGCGCGCTTGCCCTGCCACTCAGCGAGCAGGTAGTCCACGGCGTTCTTCAGCACGCCGGGGTACGAGCCGTTGTACTCGGGGCTGACGAAGAGGAAGGCGTCTGCGGCGGCGACGCGCTCGGCCCACGCCAGCGTGTGCGGCAGTTCGTACTTGCCCATCATCGGCGCGTGCGCCTCGTCGAAGAACGGCAGAGCGATCTCCTGCAGATCAGCGACGTCGACGGTCAGGTCTGCGCGCCCCTTCGCCGTGTCGATCGCCCAGTTAGCGACGGTGTGGCCGATGCGGGCTTGGCGGGTGCTGGCGACGATGACCATGAGATTGGGCACGAATGACTCCTGAGAAATTGGGATGCGAGGAAAACGCCGCGTCCTCGCGGACTGCGGCGTCGACGGTGATCAACGGTTGCCGCGGCTCGGGTATTCCCGATGCGCGTGAATATATTTCATTGCAATTGCCGGGAGCGGGAATCAGTCGGTGTCAGGAGAATCGGGACAGGGCGAGTGAGAGCGCGGCCAGCACGACGGCGATCAGCGCCATGACCGAATAGGAGCCGGTCGCGGTGGCCAGGAGCGGCCCGAGGGCAGGTCCGATCGCGCCGACGAGAGTTATTGGAGCAGCGAAGACGCCGTTGATGGCGCCGTAGCTGTGGATGCCCCAGCGATCTGCGACGGCCGACCCCTGCACAAGGGTCTGCGCGCCTCGCACAGCTCCCGCGGCGATGCCGATGCAGATCAGCAGCCACGGTGGCCCGGGGACGAGTGCGAGAAGGGCGAGGAACACGATGCTGAGCGCGGCTGTGGCCGCCAGCGGGATCCACGGTGCCGCGGTGCGCGGGATCGCCACGTAGAGCAGTCGTCCGATGACCTGTCCTGCCCCGAGAAGTCCGAGCGCCCACGCGGCGAGCTCGTAACTCATCCCCTTCTCCGTGAACAGCGGGATGACGGACAGCGTGACGCTGAACAGGGCTGCCGCCAGCGCGAGCATCGACAGCAGCAGCATCCAGAATCGACGTGTGCGCACGACCGTGCTGACCGTGTGCGCCGGTAGATCGGGGTCGTGAGGCGCGGGTGTCCAGGCGCGTTCGAGGCTGAACCAGTGCAGGGGCGCGGTGGTGACCAGCAGAATGCCAGCGAGGAGAAGAAAAGTCGTGCGCCAGTCGGTGACCGTCAGCAGCCCCGCCACGACCGGTGCGAACACCGTCGAAGCGAGCCCGCCCGCCAGTGTCAGGATGGTCATCGCGCCACGACGGCGCGCCCCGTACCGACGGGCGATGACCGTGAATGCCGCCTGATAGAGCACGGCGGATTGCGCGATGCCGGCGATGACCCATCCGAGCGTAAATACCGACAGGTCGGGAGCGAGTGCAACGATGACGAGGCCGACCGGACCCAGGACGCTGCCGACGGTCATGATGAGCCGGGGCCCGCGCGCATCGAGCCAGTGCCCGACGAGCACTCCGGCGCCGGCCGAGGCGATGAGGCCGCACGAGAACGACAGGGTGATGAGAGCGACCGGCCAGCCTGTCTCGTCCGCTATCGCCGGGGAAGCGACGATGAGGGCGTAGAACAGGATGCCCCAACTGATGACCTGCCCCGTCGAGAGCGCGGCCAATCGTCCGCCCTGGCGAGGCGGGGCGGACGTCGCGGTCATACCGAACGGAGGGCGTCGGCGGCCGCGTCGAGCGCGCCGTCGTTGAGTGCGAAATACGCCCACTTGCCTCGCTGCTCCCGTGAGACCAGCCCGGCATCGGTGAGCAGCTTCATGTGATGCGAGACCGTGCCCTGAGAGAGACCGACCGGTTCGGTGAGGTCGCAGATGCATGCCTCCCCGTCGGTGCCGGCAGCGATGAGCGACAGCAGTTTGACGCGGGTGGGCTCGCCGAGGGCTTTGAAAACCCGCGCGATGCGTTCGGTGTCCTCAGCGGTGAGTGAGGACGTGATGGGTGGCACGCAGCAGGCTGTTGCATCGGTGGTCGTCGGCAGGCTCACAGCCACAGTCTGGCACGTATTGACATTCTTCGATAGGTGCGTGAGAGTTTTCATATCGAAGAACGTCGATTTGAGGAGACCTGTGATGACCGAGCTTCCCGTCATCGTCGTCGGAGCGGGGCCGCAGGGTCTTGCCGCCGCGGCGCACCTTGCTGAGCGAGGTATCGAGGTGGTCGTCCTCGAGCGCGGTGATGGTGCCGCCGCCGCGGTATCGGACTGGGGGCACGTGCGGCTCTTCTCGGCGTGGCCGGAGCTGACCGATGCGGCCTCGCGTCGTCTTCTCGCGTCGACAGAGTGGAACGCGCCGACGTCGGGCTACCCGACCGGAGCGGAGTGGGTGAGCGGGTACCTTGCACCGCTCGCCGCAGCGCTGGGCGAGCGGGTGCAGTACGCCACCACGGTGATAGGCATCTCGCGTCAGGGGCGCGACAAGAGCGTCGACGGCGGGCGGGAGAGTCAGCCGTTCGTTGTGCACACGCGCGATCAGGACGGCAACGAGTCCCGCCTGCACGCTCGTGCGGTCATTGATGCCAGCGGCACCTGGGGACGACCGAATCCGGCGGGAGCGGACGGTCTGCCCGCTCTCGGCGAAATCGCCGCTTCGGAATCGATCTCCTATCGAATCCCTGACGACGTCGCCGGGTTCGCCGGCGGGCACATCGTGGTCGTCGGTGCCGGGCATTCCGCGACCCACGCCGTGCTGCGACTGAGTGAATTGGCGCGCCGTTCACCCGGAACTCGTGTGACCTGGGTGCTGCGTCGGGGGAGCGCCGCGAATGTCTTCGGCGGCGGAGCGGGTGATGAGCTTCCGGAGCGGGCGGCACTCGGCGCGCGCGCTCGCGCGGCGATCGATCGGGGACTGGTGACTCTAATGACCGGGTTCCGCGTCGCGGAGTTCCGTGAGGTCGGCGATCGGCTCACCGTCTTTGCCGAGAATGGCAGCCAGATCGACGGCGTCGACCACGTATTCGCCGTGACCGGGTTCCGACCCGATACCGAGATGCTGCGGGAGCTGCGCATTGACCTTGACCCCGCACTGGAGGCCGTCGCCGGTATCGCCGCGGAGATCGATCCGAACATCCACTCCTGCGGTTCCGTCTCGGCGACGGGTGCCGCTCAGCTCACTCAGCCGGAGCAGGACCTCTTCATCGTCGGGGCGAAATCCTACGGACGTGCACCGA
Organism: Microbacterium wangyouchuni; assembly: GCF_051546305.1. Classification (NCBI taxonomy): domain Bacteria; kingdom Bacillati; phylum Actinomycetota; class Actinomycetes; order Micrococcales; family Microbacteriaceae; genus Microbacterium; species Microbacterium wangyouchuni. Next base: position 63,663 of record NZ_JBPTMA010000010.1, on the reverse strand, counting down.
CCTTCCTTGCGTTGACCGGCTACGAGCAGGTGCGCAGCGTCACCGCACGCCTCGCCGGTGACCATGAGGCCGCGGCACGCAACGAACTCGTCCTGCCTGACACGGGGGTGTGTGGCGGTTCCGGTGACTTCGACGACGACGCTGGAAGCTGCTGCGCCGCGCCAGCGGTGCTGCAGATCGGAGCCCGCCCGGTCGCGGTGAGCTGAGAAGTAGCTCCGCGCGAGGCGCTGACACGGCACACGCACAGGGGTGCGAGAAGCCCACGCTGAGGAGTAGTGTTCTTCTTCGTGTCGTCTTACCGCACAGCCAAACGTGGGGGTTTCGCCAAGCGGCGGGGCCTGGCACCTGCGCAGGTCATCGTGTCCGGATTCACTGCAGCGATCCTTGCCGGGACCGTACTGTTGATGCTGCCGTTCTCGTCCGCCGATGGCCGGTGGACGGGCTTCGTCGACGCGTTGTTCACTGCGACATCGGCGGTGTGCGTTACCGGCTTGGTCGTCGTCGACACGGCGGTGTACTGGAGTCCTTTCGGCAAGATCGTGATCCTGGCGCTCATCCAACTCGGCGGCCTGGGCATCATGCTGTTCGCCGCTCTGGTGGGACTCGTTCTCGCACGCAAGCTCAGCGTGAAGTCCCGTGTGCTCGCCAGCACCGAGACGAAGACTCCCGGCGTCGGGGACATGAAGCGAGTCGCGACCGGCATCGTGATCACGACGCTGGTGATCGAGGCGGTGGTCGCGCTCCTGCTGTTTGCGCGGTTCGCCACGGCGTACGGCTACGACGTCGGCCGGGCAGCGTGGCATGCGCTGTTTCACGCGGTGTCGGCCTTCAACAACGCTGGCTTCGCGCTGTACACCGACAGCCTGATGGGCTTCGTCTCGGACCCCTGGATCTGCCTGCCGATTTGCGGTGCGATCATTCTGGGCGGACTGGGGTTCCCGGTGCTGCGTCAATTGCGACGGGAGTTCCAGCGGCCGCTGCACTGGTCGATGAACACCCGAATCGTGCTCGCGATGACCGCCGTGCTGCTGGTTGCAGGAACCGTATTCGTGCTGTTCATGGAGTGGGACAACCCCGGCACGTTCGGTGAGCTCCCGATCGGGACACGCATCCTCGCCGGGTTCGTGCACTCGGTCCAATCGCGCACGGCCGGTTTCAACTCGGTCGATGTTTCGCTCATGAATGACGAAACCTGGTTGGGCACCGACGTGCTGATGTTCATCGGTGGCGGACCTGCAGGTACAGCCGGCGGTATCAAGGTCACCACTTTCGCGGTGTTGTTCTTCATCATGTGGACGGAGCTGCGCGGTGGCGCCGCCGTGAACATCTTCGGCAAGCGCCTTTCGCGCGCCGTGCACCGCCAGGCGATCACCGTCGTGATCATCGCCCTCGGCGCCGTCATGGCCGCGGTCATCGCCATCCTCGCGATGACCGATTTCGACCTCGACCGTGTGCTCTTCGAGGTGGTTTCGGCCTTCGGAACCGTCGGGCTGTCGACGGGGATCACCGCGAGTCTTCCGCCGGCAGCGCAGATCATTCTCGTCTTGCTCATGTTCCTCGGACGTCTCGGACCGCTCACCCTCGGCTCCGCCCTCGCCCTGCGAGAGCGACCGACGGCTTACGAGTTGCCCAAGGAACGCCCAGCCATCGGCTGATGGCATGCGGGCACGACAACCAGTGAAAGGACACATGATGGGAAAGTTCCTCTCTTTCGGCCAGGATGCGAAGCGGATCGCCGAGGCCGACTCCGTCGCCGTCATCGGGCTGGGCCGATTCGGAACGGCGCTCGCTCTGGAACTGATGGCCTCCGGAACCGAAGTGCTCGGCATCGACGATGATGAGGCCCGTGTGCAGTCGTTGAACGGTGAGCTGACCCAGGTCGTCCGCGCCGATTCGACCAGGCTCGAGGTCCTGGAGCAATTGGCAGTCGGTGAGTTCGATCGGGTCGTCGTTGCCATCGGCAGCGACATCACGGCTTCCATCCTCACTGCCTCGTTGCTGCTGAAGCTTAATGTTCCGGTGATCTGGGCCAAGGCTGTTGACGAGCAACACGGCGCGGTGCTGGAGCAGCTGGGAGTGCACCGGGTCATCTACCCCGACAAGGACATGGGGCGCCGCGTCGCGCATCTGGTGCGCGGCGCAGCGGCGGACTATCTGGAGATCGACAAGGGCTACGCGATCGTCAAGTCTGTTGCTCCGCGGTACCTGCATGGGATCACGTTGGCGGACGGTGCAGTGCGCAGTGCTCACGGCGTCACCATCGCCGCGTACCGTCCGGTTCTGGGCGACTGGCGGAACGCGCAGGCCGATACCGTTCTTCACGAAGGGGACTCCGTGCTCGTGGTCGGTCCGACGACGAGTGTCGAGAAGTTCGCTCAGTTGCGCTGACGCGGGAGGGGCGCCCCACGGTATCCTCGGATAAGCTGGATGCTGGAGTGTCGGGAAGCCTGGTCGACGAATTCTGTCGTCGACCCGAAAGGCGCTCATGTCGCCCAAGCCCTCCCGCATCGCTCGCGTCCGTAGTCTCTTTCCCTCATCCTCGCGCGCGGAATCGCTGCGCGTGGGGGAGATTCTTCGCAAAGAGACCGTCGGCGGCATCCTGCTGGTCACGCTCGCCGCCATCGCCATCGTCTGGGCCAACTCGCCATGGGCGGATTCTTACTTCGCGCTGCGCGACTTCGAGGTCGGCTACGAGCCGTGGCATCTTCGGCTCTCGCTCGGTGCCTGGGCAGCCGACGGGCTGCTGGCGATCTTCTTCTTCCTCGTCGGACTGGAATTGAAGCGGGAATTCGTCGCCGGTGATCTGCGAAAGCCCAGCACAGCGATCGTGCCGATCATCGCCGCGATCGGAGGCGTTGCGGTTCCCGCGGTCATCTACGCCATCGTCGTCGCGGGCGCGCCAGGCATGGTGCAGGGGTGGGCGATTCCGACCGCCACGGACATCGCGTTCGCGGTTGCGGTGCTGGCTATCATCGGCTCACACCTGCCCAGCGCGTTGCGGATCTTTCTGCTCACCTTGGCGGTCGTCGATGATCTGATCGCCATCGGCATCATTGCGATCTTCTACACCGAGACGATCGATCTGATCCCGCTGGTGTTCGCCCTCGTCGCCATCGCCGTCTACGGCGTGATCGCCCAGTTGGGTCGCCGGTTCTTCCATCTGCGCGCGGGGGCCGCCTGGCTGGTGCTGCTGCCGATCGGAGTCGCGGCCTGGGCGTTGCTGCACGCATCCGGCATCCACGCGACCATCGCCGGGGTGCTCCTCGGGTTCACCATCCCCGTTCTGCACAAGAAGACGGCCCGTGCTGCGGACGCTGGCCCGGGCCTCGCGGAGGTCTTCGAGCACCGATTCCGGCCGATCTCGGCCGGGGTGGCCGTGCCGGTGTTCGCCTTCTTCTCGGCGGGCGTCGCCATCGGCGGTGTCGACGGATTCATCTCTGCCTTCGAAGACCCGGTGGTGATCGGGATCATGCTCGGACTTCTCCTCGGCAAGCCCATCGGCATCACTCTGGCGACATGGCTGGTGACTCGCATCCGTCGGGTCACGCTCGATCCGTCGCTGCGTTGGATCGACCTCACGGGTGTGGGGCTGCTCGCCGGTATCGGGTTCACCGTGTCGCTCCTGGTCGCCGAGCTCAGCTTCTCCAGCGGCAGCGAACACCACGACCACGCGAAGGTGGCGATCCTGACCGCATCGGTCGTCGCCGCCCTGCTCGCATCGATCGTGCTCGGCATCCGCAACCGTCGCTATCGACAGCGTGCGAACGCGAACGACGGCTAGTTCGTATAACGCTGGCTCGCGGGTTACGAGTCGGTGAACTCTCGTCCGTTCGAGTTGCGGGCAATATCGATGGATGTCAATATAGACGCATGTCGATACAGTCCGTGTGCAGCGCATGAGTGACGCAACCCTCCCGGCGCCTCCGGCGACGCGTCGCCTGTCAACCCTTGACCGGTGGCTGCCATTGTGGATCGGGCTCGCCATGGTGGGGGGACTCCTGCTCGGGCGCTTCGTCCCCGGCGTCTCGCCCCTGCTCGCCCAGCTCGAGATCGGTGGCATCTCCGTCCCGATCGCGCTCGGGCTTCTGGTGATGATGTATCCAGTGCTCGCGAAGGTCCGCTACGACAAAGTCGCCGCCATCGCCGGCGACAAGAAGCTGCTCATCTCGTCGCTGGTGCTGAACTGGCTCATCGGCCCCGCGCTCATGTTCGCCCTCGCCTGGGCGTTCCTGCCGGATCTGCCCGAGTACCGCACGGGGCTCATCATCGTCGGTCTTGCTCGGTGCATCGCGATGGTCGTGATCTGGAACGATCTCGCCTGCGGCGACCGGGAAGCCGCAGCCGTCCTCATCGCGATCAACTCGATCTTCCAGGTCGTGGCGTTCTCGCTGCTCGGCTGGTTCTACCTCACCGTGCTCCCTGGATGGCTCGGACTCGACACCCAGGGAGTGGATTTCTCCGTCGGCGCGATCGCGCTCAACGTGCTGATCTTCCTCGGTGTGCCGCTGCTGGCCGGGTTCGCATCCCGCTTCATCGGGGAACGCCGTAAGGGGCGCGACTGGTACGAGGAGCAGTTCCTGCCGCGCATCGGCCCGTGGGCGCTGTACGGTCTGCTGTTCACGATCGTGCTGCTGTTCGCATTGCAGGGAGAGCAGGTCACCTCCCGGCCCCTCGATGTGGCCCGGATCGCACTGCCGCTGCTGGCGTACTTCGCGGTGATGTGGTTCATCGGCCTCTTCACCGGCAAGACGCTCGGCCTCGGCTACGCACGCTCGACGACTCTGGCCTTTACCGCAGCTGGAAACAACTTCGAGCTCGCGATCGCCGTCGCCATCGGTACCTTCGGCGCGGCATCTGGCCAGGCGCTCGCCGGTGTTGTGGGGCCGCTCATTGAGGTACCGGTGCTGGTCGGACTCGTCTATGTCTCACTCTGGGCGGCCCGGCGCTGGTTCCACACCGATCCGTACACCTCCGAGACACAGAGCGCTGAAAGGATGCCCTCGTGAATGTCACTGTGACCACGGACGATACCTGCAGCCCGGTGGCCACGCACGCGATCGGCCAGGATGCTGCCTCCTCGGTGGCAGCCACCCTCAAAGCGCTCGCCGATCCGCTGCGTCTGCGGATGCTCTCCGCGATCGCCTCCGACCCCCGCGGGGAGTCGTGCGTGTGCGACCTCGCCGAACTCGCGGACGTGTCACAGCCGACGGTGTCGCATCACCTCAGGGTGCTCAAAGACGTCGATGTGCTGATGTCGCAGCGCCGCGGTACCTGGGTCTGGTACTCAATCAATCCGAACCGTCGCCGCGCCGTCACGACCCTGTTGGATTCGTTCGCTCCGGCCACGGTCGCCGCGTCCTGGTCAGATGGTTCGGCAGAGGATGCGCGGCATCCCGATCTTGATACTCGTGTCACCCATCTCGCGGACGAGCTCGCTGCGGAGATTTCCGATCTCGACCGGGCCGTCGTGCTGACCATCGTTCGCGAGTCGTACACCGCGCTGGCCCGCACGGCCCGTGTGACATCGGCGCTGATCCCGCTGACGGAGAGGTTCGCTCGCCAGCGGTTGAGCGATCTCACCCGCGACCGTGATTCCGCTGTCCCACAGGTGCTGTTCGTCTGCGTCGCCAATGCCGGCCGCTCCCAGCTCGCCGCCGCGCTCGTGAACCAGATCGCCGACGGCAAGGTCGTGGCACGCTCCGCAGGCTCGAGCCCCGCCGACAGCATCCACGCGCACGTACGCTCGCTGCTCGCAGAGATCGAAGGCGACGGCGCCGCTGAGCGATTCCCGAAGCCTCTGACCGATGACGCCGTGCGCGCCGCTGATGTCGTCATCACCATGGGCTGCGGCGACGTCTGCCCGATCATCCCGGGCATCCGCTACGACGACTGGGCCGTCGGCGACCCCGCCCTCGCCTCCCGCGAAGGCGTCGAAGCCATTCGCGATGACATCGCCGCCCGCGTTCGCACCCTTGTCAACGAACTACTCGAGGAGACCCCATGACCGACACCAAGCCTTCCGTCCTGTTCGTCTGCGTGCACAACGCGGGTCGATCTCAGATGGCCGCGGGTTTCCTCCGCGACATCGCCGGCGACCGCATCGAGGTGCGTTCGGCCGGCTCCATGCCCGCGGATCAGATCAACCCGATCGCCGTCGACGCGATGGCCGAACTCGGCATCGACATCACCGCCGAATCCCCGAAGGTGCTCACCACCGAAGCGGTGCAGGCATCCGACGTCGTCATCACGATGGGCTGCGGCGACGCGTGCCCGATCTTCCCTGGCAAGCGCTACGAGGACTGGGAACTCGAGGACCCGGCAGGCCAGGGCATCGATTCCGTGCGTCCGATCCGCGATGACATCCGGGCGCGCATCGAAGAGCTGGTGGCGGAGCTGGTCTGAGCAGTCCGCGCATAGATAACCCGCCTAGACTGGGCTCGTGGCAAGAGTACTGATCGTAGGCGGCTTCCTGGCTCTCATCTTCTGGGTGTTCAGCATCGTCGACTGCGCGGTTCAACCGGCAACCAGGCACCGCGGAGTGCCCAAGGGCACCTGGATCGTGATCGTCGTGCTGATTCCCGTGCTCGGCGGGATCCTCTGGTTCGCACTCGGACGTCGAAACCGCAGCGATCAGCAGCAGACACGCAGCATGGCCCCGGATGACAACCCGGACTTCCTGCGCACCCTCGGCAAGAACGAGCAGGACGAGCGCATCCGCCGCCTCGAAGAAGAGCTCGCGCGCCTCGACGACGAAACAGACGGGCCCGCCCCGGACACACGTCCATGACGGCATCGCCGGCAATGGATGCTGCGGCATCTCTGCTCGCAGAACTTGTCGAGCACGGCATCCGTGATGTGGTGATCTCACCGGGGTCTCGTTCGCAGGCTCTCGCGCTCGCCGCCACCCATCTCGCGCGCGAGGGCGCGCTGCGCGTGCATGTGCGCATCGACGAGCGCGTCGCCGGTTTCACTGCTCTCGGCCTTGCCCGTGAGACGCGTGTTCCGACCGTGGTCATCTGCACCTCCGGCACGGCTGCGGCGAACCTGCTGCCCGCGGCGATGGAGGCCTTCCACTCCGGCGTTCCGCTGCTGCTGCTCACCGCCGACCGTCCGCCGGAATTGCGCGGCGTCGGCGCGAATCAGGCGACCACTCAGCCCGGCCTTTTCGCGCCGTGGGTGCGCTTCGCCGAGGATGCTCCGGTTCCCGGTGATGGCTCGTGGACGGGACTGGGTGTCCAGGCGGTTCGCGCCGCGATGGGGGCGGATGCTGCGCCCGGCGCACTCGCCGGCATCGCCGGACCCGTGCACCTGAATCTGCCCTCGCGGGAGCCGCTTTCGGGTGCGCTTCCGGCGGGATTCGCGCTTTCGAGCGGGACGGTACCGACACCGGATGCCGGTGAGCCGCTCGTTCTGGAACGGGGCCTGCGCACCGTCGTGATCGCCGGCGCGGATGCGGGAGCAGCCGCAGAAGAGGTTTCGCATGCGGGCACCTGGCCGCTGGTCGCAGAGATCGTCAGCGGCTCGCGGTTCGGCCGTCACGTTGTGCACGGCTACCGGGAACTACTGCGCGATGCCGCGCTCGGCGGACGGATCGAACGCGCTGTTGTGTTCGGGCATCCGACGCTCAGCCGAGAAGTTGCGGCGCTTCTCAGTCGTGACGATGTCGAGGTGATCGCGGTGCGATCCGGTGGCGAGGCGCTGAATCTGAACGGGCGGACGGTGGCTGCGGCATCCGTTCGTGTCGCCCCGGGGGAGTCTGACCGGGCGTGGATGGGGGAGTGGATGCGGGCATCCGCAGCATCCCTCGTCGATCTGAGCGAGTCGGCACCCGACCAGGACGCGCTCAACTCGAAGGATTTCGCGACCCGCCGCGATGCCGTGCGCGCAGAGCTCGACGCGGTGCGCCGGCCGCTCGATCGCGAACTGCTCGCGGATGCCGTGTGGCGGGCGACCTGGCCGCACGATCGGCTGATGTTCGGGTCGTCGCGCATCGTTCGTGTGGCCGATGCGGTGCTGGCCGGCAAGAAGGTCCCGGTGCACGCGAATCGCGGCTTGGCCGGAATCGACGGCACGATCGCGACGGCAATGGGAATCGCTCTGGCGAGTCAGGCCGAGGGATCGCCCGGCGTCACCCGCGTTCTCCTGGGGGATCTGGCGCTGCTGCACGATGTCGGGGCGATGTTGCTGCCGCCGGATGAGCCGGAGCCGCGCCTGCAGGTCATCGTCGGAAACGACGGCGGCGGCACGATCTTCGACTCGCTCGAAGTCGCCTCTTCCGCGCCGCGCGAGGATCTTGACCGTGCCTTCTATACGCCGCACACGACACAGCTTGAGCAGTTGGCGCTCGCCTACGGCTGGGAATACCAGCGGATCACGACCCGCACGGCCCTTGACCAGGCGCTGACATCTCCGGTTGCCGGTCGGCAGTTGATCGAAGTTCCGCTGCCGCGTTAAAGTTCTGCCGGCGTCGCATGCGGCAGGATGGGCGCATGGCGAAACGTGGCTGGACAAGCGAAGCATCCGACATTCTGCGCGCAGGGGAGGGCTTCCGACTGGCGGACGTCGACCCCGACGCTCACCCGGGGTATGAAGGCGACAAGAAATCTGGCGCCGAGGACCTCGCTGTCGGCATCGAGGCGTTGGGTGAGTTGCAGGAGCGGCTTTTTGCCGCGAGCCGCGCGGGTGTGGCCACGGATGCTGTGCTGCTCGTGCTGCAGGCGATGGATACCGCAGGCAAGGGTGGTGTGGTTCGGCACGTTGTCGGCGGCGTGGATCCGCAGGGTGTGGAGCTGGCCGCGTTCAAGGCGCCGACGGCGGAAGAGCTCGAGCACGACTTCCTCTGGCGCATCGAGAAGCGGCTGCCCGAGCCCGGTTTCATCGGTGTCTTCGACCGCTCGCACTACGAGGATGTGCTGATCGGCAAGGTGCGCTCGCTCGCATCTGCGGACGAGATTGAGCGGCGCTATGACGCGATCAATGCGTTCGAGGCTCAGGTCGCGGCATCCGGTGTCCGCATCATCAAGGTCATGCTGCACATCTCGCCCGACGAGCAGAAGCAACGGCTGACGGAGCGGCTCGACCGGCCCGACAAATACTGGAAGTACAACCCGAGCGACGTCGACGAGCGGCTGGTCTGGCCGGAGTACATGGATGCTTATCAAGCGGTGTTCGATCGGACGTCGACTGCCGTCGCACCCTGGTACGTCGTGCCCGCGAATCACAAATGGTACGCGCGGCTGGCCGTGCAGGAGCTGTTGCTCACGGCGATGGAAGACATCGATCCGCAGTGGCCTGCGGCCGATTTCGACGTCGAGGCCGAGAAGAAGCGGCTCGCTGCGAGCTGAAGTGCCGGCTGACCGTCGCGCATAACTCCTGAAGAACACGGCCGGTGTGGCTGGAATCGCTCGGTTTCCGCGGGATCAGCAGAAGTTTTCAGGAGTTGCGCGCGCGGGGCAGCGGGGCGGCGGCTGGATTTGGGCGGCCTAGGCCAGGGCATCCACCAGCGGGCGGAACTTCACCCGTGTCTCGAGCAGCTCGGTCTCGGGATCGCTGGCCGCCACGATGCCCGCGCCGGCGTACGCGGTGACGGCGATGGCGTCGGAAGACGTCACGCTTGCGCGCACCGGACCTGTCTCGAACTGGGCGCAGCGCAGTGCGATTGCCCACTCGCCGTTGCCGTTGCTGTCGATCCAGCCGACGGGTCCGGCGTAGCGGCCGCGGTCGAAGGGTTCGATCTCCCGGATGGCAGCGACAGCGGCATCGGTCGGGGTGCCGGCGACGGCGGCAGTCGGGTGCAGCGCCCCAACGAGGTCCAGCGCCGAGCTGCCGTCGGAGAGTTCACCCTCGACGTCGGTTGCGAGATGGAACAGGTTCGGCAACTTCAGTAGGAACGGCTGCTCGCTCGAGGCCATCGCCCGCACGTGCGGACGCAGGGACGTCAGCAGGCTCTGCACCGCATACTGGTGCTCGTCGAGGTCTTTGGTGCTGGAGGCCAGGTGTGCTGAGGCTTCGACGTCCTCATCAGCGTCGGCTCCTCGGCCGATGGTGCCCGCCAGAACGCGCGCGGTGACGGTACCGTCATCCACGGTGACGAGGGTCTCGGGGCTTGCGCCGATCAGTCCGTCGACGGCGAAGGTCCAGGTGTCGGGGTATCCGGTCGAAAGCGCTCGCACGAGCCGGCGCAGGTCGGATCCTGCCGGGATGGTGCCGGCAAGGTCACGAGCGAGAACGACCTTGCTGACCTCGCCGGCGCCGATGCGGCCGAGAGCGGCGTGCACCGAAGCCTGGTATCCCTCCGGCGTCTGCGCGCCGGGGCCGAGTGTGCCCGCCCAGTGCGGACCGTATGGCAACGATTCGAGGGTGGCATCCGGCTGGTCCTGGGGGAGGTCTTGCCCTGCCAGCGCGATGCGGGTGATCCAGCCGCGTCCCTGGTGCTTGCCGAGAATGATCGACGGCACGATCAGGACGCTGTCGGCGACCGAGCCCTCGTCGAAGGTCAGCGCACCGAACCCGACCAGGCCGGTGCCGGGCAGGTTCACGGAGTCGTCGATGTCGGCGGCATCCGATAGCGCTCGCCATTCCTCCGCGATGAGCGCGCTGCGCATGGACCCGGACCCTGCCGGAACGCGGATGAACGCAGGCATGCCGTCGCCGACCGCGACGATGCCGTCGCCGCGGCGCAACCACGCGAGGGGAGTGGTGGGGTGCCCATAAGCCAGCAGATCCTCGACCGGGTCGATCTCGCGGGTCTCTACGATCAGTCGCACCTTCCCAGGATAGCGAGTGGCCGCGCGTGGCTCGGTTTTCGCGGTTTCTCGAGCCACGCGCGCCCACTCGCAACGGGCGGGGACGGGCGGGGACGGGCGGGAACCGGCGGGGGAGAGAAGGGACAAGGGGCGGACCCCGCGCTTAGACTTGAAGGGTGACCTCCAATCGCGCCGACCTCGGCAAGAACCCCCAGCGCGTCAGCGGAATGTTCGACCAGGTGGCGGCCGGATACGACCGCACGAACACCGTCATGACGTTCGGCAATGACGCCTTCTGGCGTGCGGCGACGACCCGTGCGGTCGCCCCCCAGCGCGGCGAGCGGATTCTCGATTTGGCCGCGGGCACAGCATCCTCCTCCGCATCACTGGCCGGCAGCGGAGCCGACATCGTCGCGGCCGATTTCTCGCCCGGGATGCTGGCCGAAGGCAAGCGCCGCCACGGCCACCTCGCGAACCTCTCCTTCGTCGAAGCGGATGCCACGAACCTGCCGTTCGCCGACAACGAGTTTGACGCGGTCACGATGTCGTACGGCCTGCGCAACGTGCAGCAGCCGAAAAAGGCGCTGGCCGAGCTGTTCCGGGTGACCAAACCCGGCGGACGCCTCGTCATCAACGAGTTCTCCACCCCGCCCGGCAAGCTGTTCCGCGGCCTGTACCGCTTCTACAACGCCCAGATCCTGCCGCGCGTGGCGCGCGTCGCCGGAACCAACAGCGACGCCTACGACTACCTCAACGAGTCGATCCGCGACTGGCCAGACCAGAAGCAGCTGTCGGCGTGGATCCGCGAGGCCGGATGGACGAACGTCGCCTACCGAAACCTGTCGATGGGCATCGTCGCACTGCACCGTGCTGAGAAACCGCGTGTTGGAAAGCCGCGCGCGGAAAAACCGATGGCACAGCCAGCGGTAGGGTAGAACCCGTGACTTCGAGCCCTGCCGCCCCGGGTTCGCGACTCGCGAACCGGCTCGGCTTCAGCGACCGTGTTTTCATCGGCCGCGCCGCCCGCCGCGTCGCCGACGAGATCGAAAAGGGTCTCGACCTGGTCGAGAGCGGCCTGGCTGTAGACCTCCGCGTCGCCGATTCGATTGCGGATGCCGCGAGCCGCTACCTGTACGAGGCCGGGGGCAAACGCATCCGCCCCGTGCTGACGCTGCTGACCGCGCAGCTCGGTGATGGAAACATCCCGGCGGTCATCGATATCGCCAAGGCGCTGGAGATGACTCACCTCGGTTCGCTCTACCACGACGATGTCATGGACGGCGCCGACCGCCGCCGCGGGGTGCCTGCAGCACACGCCGTGTGGGGCAACAATGTCGCGATTCTCACCGGCGACATCCTCTTCTCCCGTGCCAGCCAGCTCATGTCGCGCTACGGCGACCGCGCGATCCGCCTGCAGGCCGACACCTTCGAGCGTCTCGTCCTGGGGCAGCTGCACGAGACGGTCGGGGCCCAGCCCGGCGACGACCCGATCGAGTTCTATATTCAGGTGCTCGCCGACAAGACCGGCTCACTGATCGCCGCCGCGACGCAGGGCGGGGCGATCTTCTCGAATGCTCCGGCCGAGTACGAAGAGCCGCTGCGCGTTTACGGCGAAAAGGTCGGTGTCGCCTTCCAGTTACTGGATGACGTGATCGACCTGTCGGCGAAGCCGGAGGAGACCGGCAAGGTTCCCGGCACTGATCTGCGCGCCGGCGTGCCGACGATGCCGTATCTGCTGTTGAAGAACGAGTCGGATGCCGCGGCTGCTGAGCTCGCCGCACGCATCGACGACGGGGTAGCGGCGATCGCTGAAGGCGGGGATCCGGCGATCCTCGATGAGCCGTTGGCCGAGCTGCGCGACCACGCCGTGACTGGGCAGACGATGGAGCTCGCGCGCCAGTGGACGCGCGACGCCATTGATGCTCTGAAGCCGTTGCCCAAGGGGCCGGTGCTTGAGGCGCTCACCCGCTTCGCAGAATCTCTCGCTGACCGCAGCAGCTGATCGAACTCTCATCGCTGCAGCTTCCGAAAGGACACTCATGACCAAGCTGAATTTGGCCATCGTCGGGGCCGGCCCCGCGGGCATTTACGCTGCTGACATCCTGCTGAAAACCGAGCGCCCGTTCGAGGTGTCGATCGATCTTTTCGAGCAGCTTCCGGCACCCTATGGTCTGGTTCGGTACGGCGTCGCCCCCGATCACCCGCGCATCAAGGGCGTGATCAATGCGCTGCGTGATGTGCTCGATCGCGGTGACATCCGCATCTTCGGCAATGTGCGCTTCGGCGAGGACATCACCCTCGACGACCTCAAGAAGCATTACAACGCGGTGATCTTCGCCACCGGAGCGGTGCGCGACACGAAGCTCGATATTCCCGGCGCCGATGCCGAGGGGTCGTTCGGTGCGGCTGATTTCGTCAGCTGGTTCGACGGTCACCCGGACGTGCCGCGGGAGTGGCCGCTGGATTCGGAGTCGGTCGCGGTGCTCGGAAACGGCAACGTCGCACTCGATGTGGCACGGATGCTGGCCAAGCACGCCGAAGACCTGCTGCCGACGGAGATTCCAGACAACGTTCATGCCGGACTTGCGGCTTCGCCGGTCACCGATGTGCACATCTTCGGTCGCCGCGGACCGGCGCAGGTGAAGTTCACCCCGCTCGAGCTGCGTGAACTCGGCGATCTGCGTGATGTCGACATGGTCGTGTACGACGAAGACTTCGATTACGACGAGGCCTCGCTGAACGCGATCGCCAGCAACAAGCAGGTCAAGGTGATCGACCGCGTGCTGCAGTCGTGGCGTCAGCTGCCCTCGGCGAATAACGCGGGCGGCACAGCATCCCGTCGCCTTCATTTGCACTTCTGGGCCAAGCCCGTCGAGATCAAGAAGGATGCCGACGGCAAGGTCGCCGCGATCGTGTACGAGCGCACGCGTCCGGACGGCTCGGGCGGGATCGTGAGCACCGGTGAGCTGCGCGAGGTGGCGATCGGTCAGCTGTACCGCGCGGTCGGATACTTCGGTTCGCCGCTGAAGGACGTTCCCTTCGACAAGCGTCATGGTGTGATCCCGAACCACGAGGGGCAGGTGCTCGCGAAGGATTCGAACGAGCGCGTGCCCGGCGTGTACGCGACCGGCTGGATCAAGCGCGGACCGGTCGGCCTGATCGGCCACACGAAGTCTGATGCCATGGAGACCGTGCAGCATCTGGTCAACGATCAGGGTTCGTGGTGGCATCCGGAGAACAGCGCCGAAGAGGCGATTCCTGCTTTGCTCGCGGAACGCGGCGTGAAGTGGACCGATCTTGACGGCTGGCACCGGCTCGACCAGCACGAGCTCGCACTGGGTGAGCCGCACGAGCGTGTGCGCATCAAGGTCGTCCCGCGCGACGAGATGGTGCGGATCTCGCGCGGGGAGTGAGCTTCGCCCTGCATCTCCGACCGACGGCGTCCACCCGACGGCGTCCACCCGACGGCCTCCACCTGACGGCCTCCACCTGACGGCCTCCACCTGACGGCCTCCGCCCGACGCCGTCCGCCCGACGGCCTTCCGGCACACTTGCAGTGCCATCGAACGGATGCAGGGCGACACGCCGTAGTTTCGCCCTGCATCCGTGCATCCGCACTGCAACTGTGCCGGGGCAACAGGCGCTGACTCAGTGAGCGGGCTTGGTCACTTCCACCGTGAAGGTGACGGAGTCGCCACTGGAGGAGTTGTCGAGGGTGACGTCGGTCTCGCCGACGCTCAGTCCCTCGATGCCGGGGTTCGTTGTGAAGTCGCCGTTGTCGCCGCCTGGGGTGAACTTCGCGATCGCTGGGTCCGAGAGCTTGGCGCTCCAATCTGCGAAGGTCTCGTCGTCACCCGTCAGGTCGATGACGTTACCTTCCGCAACCTGCACCGTGGTTCCATCGATCTCGTTGATGTCGGCCAGGACAGGGGCGATCACATGCGTGCCGGTTTCGCCGCCATCGACGGCGCCGTCGTCTGAGCTGGCGCATCCGGCGAGCGTGAATGCGGCGCCAATGACGGCGATTCCGATGACTGTACGAAACGCGAAACTGCGAACCTGCGACATGGATGAACCCCTCCGGTTGTGATGCGCCCAGCATAGGGCCCTTCTCGCCGGATGCACCGGGCAGTCAACGCCGCCGCAGTTCAGTGATGCCTCACCCTGAGTAGGGTGGTCAGTATGGCGCAGTGGGTTCCGGACGTCCTCGGTGACGAGTTCGAGCAGTGCACCCTCCCGCTGGGTGAAGACGATCAGGGCGAGGCCGTTGCGACGCTGGTGCGGGCGCTACCTGAGGCGGCGCAGCCCGTTTCCGGGTGGGAGCGGTTCGTCCGCCGGTTGCGCGGACGGCCGACCACGGATGCTCCGCCGCTGCTCGATGGGGTCGATGTGCTGTACGTGCACGGCTGGTCGGACTACTTCTTCCAGAAGCGGTTGGCGCGGTTCTGGTCATCGCGCGGCGCGCGCTTCTACGCGCTGGATCTGCGCAAGTATGGGCGCAGCATCCGTGACGGTCATACCCCCGGGTACGTTGCTGATCTGCGGACCTACGACGAGGACATCGCCGCGGCGCTGGATGTGATGGCCGAGGACGCCGACACCTCGCGTGGCCCACGCCGTTTGCTGCTGATGGGGCATTCGACGGGCGGACTCGTGCTGAGTCTGTGGGCGAACCGTCATCCGGATGTGGCGGATGCTGTCATATTGAACTCCCCGTGGCTGGAGTTCCAATTAGCGCCGCTGCGTGCCGCGATCGCTCCGGTGGTGGAGTTGCAGGCGCGGCTGCGGCCCTTGGATGCTGCGCCGCAGATCGACCTCGGCTTTTACGCGCGAGCGCAGGCCGAGGTGGCCGATGCGGACGACCTGATGGAACCGAATCCGGCATGGCGGCCGACTCCGGCGATGGTGGTGCATGCCGGGTGGTTGCATGCGATTCTCGACGGACATCGCATGGTGGGCGACGGGCTCGCGATTCCGGTTCCGGTGTGCGTGCTGCTGTCCGCACGTTCGGTGCTGCCCACGCGATGGTCAGAGGAGCTAACTTCGGCCGACACTGTTCTGGTAGTTGACGACATCGCGCGGCGTTCGCTGAAGCTCGGGGCATCCGTCACTGTCGAACGGGTGGACGGCGCCCTGCACGACATATTCCTGTCGCGCAAGCAGGCGCGCGATGATGCCTACGCGCGGTTGGAGCGCTGGGTAACTGGGTGGGTTCGCTCGCGTCCTGCGCCGTAGCGGCCAGAGCAGCACAGGTCAACGGGGTGTTCAACGCGCTGGATGACGGTCAGGATGCCGGTATGTGGACACTACTGATCGTGCTTCTGGTCGTTTGGGCGGGACTGTCGATTCTCGGCTTCGTCGTGAAGGGCCTGCTGTGGCTGGCCATCATCGGCCTGATCCTGTTATTGGTGACCCTCGCCGTCGGCTTCTTCCGTCAGCGCTCGAGCAGAGGTTGACGTCCACCGTTGCCCCCAGCAACGCGTCCCAGCCCCGCATCTCCGTGAACCACGGGGAGGCGGGGCTTTCGCGTGCGGGGTCTGACTAGGTGGTCAGTATGCGGGCGGCTGATCCAGCCCGAATGCCTCACGCAGGCTTCGCCGGACTAAACCGGGAACGTCCAGTTCACCGGGGTGGAGGGCGTCGTACAACTGGAGTCCGTCCCAGGTCGCGATCACGAGCGCCGCTCGTTGCTCAGGGGTGAGGCCATCATCAGGCAGATCATGTTTCGCACGCTGTCGTCGGATCATCAGCGTGAGTATCGTGCGGATCCGGTTGTGCCGCCGTTGGAGTGTGGCTCGTGCCGGGTGCCCCTCTGAGCCGGCCTCTGCCGTCAGCATCGACAGCAGCTGCGTCAGGCCGGGTGTGTTCTGGTTACTCGCCGCAGTGCGCGTGAAGGCGTCGACGAGTGCCTCGGCGCTGAATCTGCGCGGAGTCGCTGCGCGAAGTTGCTGCTGATCGTGCCATTCGATGACAGCGAGCAGGAGGGCGGTCTTGTTTCCGAAGTGGTGCAGAAGGGTGGAGTGATCTACGCCGGCTTCGCGTGCGATGCCTCGAAGAGATGCGCCGTAGAAGCCCCGCTGCGCGAACGCTGCCGCTGCGCTTGCCACGATCGCCTTCTTCGTGGCACGTCCGGTGGCGTAGCCGCTGGTGGAGGCATTTTTCTTCTGTGAGTCGGCGGGCACGTCGTCCATCGTATTCGAATCGAGATGTCCAAACATCCACCACGTGGTGGAGATTCGGGTACACTTCTGGGCATGCCTACTCCAGAGAAGCTCGTCGATCTGCGCGCTGCCATGACGCTCACTGAGAAGGCCTCCTTGATGTCGGGCGAGAATTTCTGGAACACGAAGCCGATCACGCGACTCGGTGTTGCGTCGATCATGCTCACCGACGGACCTCACGGGCTCCGCAAGCAGGGCGGTGCGGCCGATCACCTGGGGCTGAACGCCAGCCTCCCGGCGACGTGCTTTCCGCCAGCAGCCACCCTCGTGAATAGTTGGGACCCGGCGCTGCTTGAACAGGTCGGAGTCGCGCTCGGAACCGAAGCCGCTGCCGCGCAGGTCAGCGTGCTTCTCGGCCCGGGCATGAATATCAAGCGCAACCCTTTGGCAGGTCGAAACTTCGAATACTTCTCGGAGGACCCTGTCGTGTCCGGCAAGATGGCTGCCGCACTGATTCGCGGCATCCAATCTCGTGGCGTTGCCGCCAGCCTCAAGCATTTCGCGGTGAACAGCCAGGAGACGCACCGAATGAGCATCGACGAGATCGTCGACGAGCGTGCGTTGCACGAGATCTACCTGGAAGGGTTTCGGATCGCGGTGACTGAGGGCGAGCCGTGGACGGTGATGAGCTCGTACAACAAAGTTAACGGCACGTACGCGAATGAGAATGTTCAGTTGCTGCATTGCGTTCTGCGCGGTGACTGGGGCTTCGACGGACTTGTGGTCACGGACTGGGGCGGCAACAACGACCGCGTTGCAGGGCTGATCGCCGGCAACGCCTTGGAGATGCCCTCGTCCAGCGGCGTGACCGATCAGCAGATCATCGATGCCATCGAGGCCGGAACCCTCGACGAGCGTGTGCTGGACGCGCGTGTCGACGAGGTTCTCGCCCTGATCGCACGCACCGACGCCAGCGCGCAGCAGACGACGGTCGATCTCGACGCGCATCACGAGTTGGCCGTCGAGGCGGCGCAGCATTCGATCGTCCTGCTGCGCAATGAAAATCATGCGCTGCCGTTGGGCCCGGCCAACGGGAAGGTTGCCGTCATCGGCGACTTCGCTGAAACGCCGCGCTACCAGGGTGCAGGCAGCTCTCTCGTGAACCCGACCCGAGTGGACTCGGCACTGGACGCACTGCGAAGCAGCGACATCGACATCGTCGGCTACGAACGGGGCTTCACTCGGCGAGACACGTCGTCACGGCGGCTTCGGCGTCGTGCGCTGCGCTTGGCGGGCCGTGCTGACACGGTGCTGCTATTTCTGGGGCTCGATGAGTCGGCTGAAGCCGAGGCTGTGGACCGCACCCACATGCGACTGGCAGCGAACCAGCTGCAGCTGACGCGCGAACTGATCGCACTGAATGTTCCGGTCATCGTTGTGCTGGCCGGTGGCGCTCCAGTCGAGCTGCCATTCGCCGACGACGTGGATGCGATCGTGCACAGTTATCTCGCCGGTCAGGGCGGTGGGCGAGCGGTCACCGATGTACTCACCGGACGCGTGAACCCGCGCGGGAAGCTCGCAGAGTCGTATCCGCTGCGCTATCGCGATGTTCCTTCCTCAGCGACATTCGGCCGTACCGAGGCGACGAGCGAGCATCGCGAGAGCATCTACATCGGGTACAGGTACTACGACAAGGTTGGCCTGCCGGTGCGCTATCCCTTCGGGCACGGACTCAGCTACACGCAGTTCGCGTACTCCGATCTCGTGGCAGATCACTCATCGGCCACGGTGACTGTGACGAACACCGGTGATCGGACAGGAGCTGAGATCGTGCAGCTGTACGTCGAGGCTCCGGATGCCGCGGAAGGTCAGTTCCGGGCACCGCGTGAACTGGGCGGCTTTGCGCTGGTGTCACTGCAGCCGGGCGAGAGCGCCACTGCGACGATCGACTACGCCGAGCATGCCTTCGATGTCTTCGACGCGGCAGCATCCGAATGGCGCACGGTCGGCGGGCAGTACACGATCATCGCGGCGGCATCATCACGCGATCTTCGACTGCGCAGCCTGCTGGAAGTGGACGGCGGGCCGGCGCCGGATGCGCCCGCCGAGCTGGACCACTACCGGACCGGTCAGGTGAGTCGGGCGACGGATGCGGAGTACTCCGCGCTGCTCGGCCGCGCGCTGCCCGCTGCGGCGTGGCCGAGGGCTCGACCGCTGACGCGAGACGACATCATCGCGCAGACGAAGGGACGCGGGGGCTTCGCGAGTCTTCTCCACACGGTGATCGATCGCAGCAGCGATCTGTTCCTGCTGCTGGGGCGACCGCACGCGGCCAACAACACTCGATTCGCCCTAGATCTGCCGTTTCGCTCGATCGAGCGCATGTCCGGCGGACTCGTCGATAAGGCGATGCTCGATGCGCTCCTGGTGATGGTGAACGGGCATTTCTGGCGAGGATCGCGGCAGATGCTGTCTGCCTGGCGAGCGCACCGACGCGGGCGTCGTGCGCGCCGCGACATCGATACACAGAACTGACGTGCTGAAAGGGAAGCAACGTGGCAACTCGTAAAGAAATCAAGCAGGATGCTCTCGCACGGGCGGCGGCGGAGAAAGCAGCGCGCCAAGCGCGTCGCGCCGAGCTCAAGGCGATGTCGCCGGCCGACCGCAAGGCGGCAAAGGCCGAGGATCGCGCCCTGGCGAAGGCAGCGAAGAAGCAGGCCAAGGCCGATCGCAGGGCGCGCCGCGCAGAGATGACGCGCGCCGAACGCCGTGAGGACAAGCGTCGCGAGCGCGTCTACCGCAAGGTCGCGCATCGTCCGCGCCGGCTCATCGGCTGGGGCATCGCCGCAGTTGCCGTGATCGTCATCGCCGTTCTGGTCGCACCGACCGTCAACGACATCCAGCGTCTGCTGTCGGTGAAGGTGGACTCCTCCACGGCTGCGGGAGTCGCCGCGCGAGAGTATGGCACGGAGCTTGCCGGACAGATCTCGGACGAGGGCATCGTCCTGCTCGAGAACGACGGCGCGCTCCCACTTGACGATGAGAAACTCAACGTGTTCAGCTTTGCGTCGTTCAATCTGCGCTATGGCGGAGGCGGCTCTGGCGGTGCCGATCAGTCGGCTGCCGTGTCGCTCTACGACGCGCTGCAGAACGAGGGCATCGAGTACAACACCGAGCTGTATGCGACGATGCGTGAGGCGGGCGCTGAGACGGCCGAAGGATCGCAGAACTTCATTCAGCAGATGATTGGTCTGTTTACGGGCAGCGCCAAGAAGTCTGAGCCGGAGCCGGACTATCTCACCGACAGTGTGCTCGCTCAGGCGAAGGAGTACTCCGACACGGCTGTCATGGTGATTGGAAACGACGGAACCGAGGGCGCTGATTTCACCGCCGATGAGCTGCGGATCACGGATGGCCAGCACCAGCTGCTCGAGGTCGTCACGAGCAACTTCGACAACGTGATCGTGGTGATCAACTCTGGAAACCAGATGGAGCTCGGCTTCCTCGAGGAGTATCCGCAGATCACGGCGGCGCTGTGGATCGGAACGCCGGGACCGCAGGGCGCTGTCTCGCTCGCGGAGATCCTGAGCGGCCAGGTGAACCCCTCCGGCCATCTCGCCGACACCTACGCCTACGACGTGGAGAGCGCCCCCGCCACGGAGAACTTCGGCAACTTCCAGTACGAGAACGTCTCCCGTGGTCTGTACGACTACGAGGAGGGGATCTATGTCGGATACCGGTACTACGAGACCCGTTACGACGGTGATGAGGCCGGATACGAGGACGTCGTGCAGTATCCCTTCGGCTACGGCCTGAGCTATACGGACTTCACTTGGCAGGCGGATGCCCCGATCTTCGACGGGGAGACGATCAGCGCAGATGTGACGGTGACGAACGCGGGGGAGATCGCCGGCAAGGACGTCGTGCAGGTCTACTACTCCGCGCCGTACATCCCCGGTGGCATCGAGAAGTCGTCGATCGCGCTCGCCGGATCCGCCAAGACCTCGCTGCTCGAGCCTGGCCAGTCAGAGACCGTGAACGTCACGTTCGCCGTGCGGGACATGGCATCGTGGGATGCTGCCGAGCGCGAGGGCTATGTTCTGGATGCCGGAACCTACGAAATCATCGTCGGTACGGACGTGCACACGCCCGCTGCCGTCTTCCCCCTGGAGATGAGCGAGGAAGTCATCTACGACACGGATGCTGTCACCGGCGTTGCGCTCGAGAACAGGTTCGGTTTCGCCGACGGTGACCTGACCTATCTGTCGCGTAGCGACTGGGAGGGGACGTACCCGGACTCTTCGGACATCAACACCACGGCATCCGATGAACTGCTCGCCTTCATGAACCCCACGTTCGAGGCCACTGAAGGTGAGGAGCCGCTCTACGGTGTCGACAACGGACTCCGTCTCGAAGACATGGTCGGGCTCGATTTCGACGACCCGCAGTGGGAGGCGTTCCTTGACCAGTTCACGCGGGAGGAGCTCACCGCGCTCTTCTCCAAGGGGGCGTACCAGACCGAGCCGGTCGAGCGCCTCGGCGTGCCTTCGGCCATCCTGCTGGACGGTCCCGCCGGGCTGAACTCCTTGTTCAGCGAGGTCACCGCCGCTTCCTTCCCGACACAGGTGGTGATCGCATCCACGTGGAATGAGGAATTGGCCTACGAGATGGGCGCGGCCGTCGGCGCTGAGGCCAACGCCTATGGCGTGCAGGGCTGGTATGCCCCCGGTATGAACATCCACCGCACACCGTTCGGTGGCCGGAACTTCGAGTACTTCTCGGAGGATCCGGAGTTGTCGGGCTCGATGAGCGCTGCGATGGTGTCGGGCGCGCAGAGCAAGAACGTGCTGACCTTCATGAAGCACTTCGCGCTGAACGAGCAGGAGACCAATGCGCGCAGCGGCGTGAACGTCTTCGTTGACGAGCAGGCTATGCGCGAGATCTATCTCCGACCGTTCGAAATCACGGTCAAGGAGGCCGACGCGCACGGTGCGATGTCATCCTTCATCAACATCGGCGGGCGCTGGGCAGGCGGCAACGAGGCGCTGTTGGAGGACGTGCTGCGCGGTGAGTGGGGCTTCGACGGCGTTGTGTCATCGGATGCTGTTCTCGGCGGGTTCATGGATCCCGCCCTCGGGCTGCGCTACGGCAACGATCTGATGCTGGCGATGCTCGGCAACACGACTGTCGGCCAGGTGAATGCGGCGTATGACGTCGACCCAGTGGGCGTCGGCAACGGGCTGCGCGATCGCGGACACGCCACGCTGTATGCCCTGGCTCGGACCGATCTGTTCAACTGACCCTTAACCAGACAAAGGTGCCGAGATGACGAAGACGTCTGAACTCCCTAACGAACTCACTCAGGCGCGCCGCCCGGCGGCGTTGCTGGGGTGGGCGCTCGGACTTACTGCCGTGCTCGTGGTGATGGGTCTGCTCATCGCAATCGACGCGGAGCATCCGTTCACGCAGACCGTCGATGACGGTTGGCGCGCGCTCGTGGGTGCATCGCCGGACAGCGCGGTGTACCAGCAGCCTCTTGCGATGTTCTTCCAGCAGCTCGGCGCGGAGGCAGGTGGGTTGTTCATGTTGATCCTGCTCCCCGCAACGCTCGCCCTCGTCGGTCGGTGGCGATCCGCGCTGTTCTTTTTCGCCGCGTGTCTAACTGGACTCGGCCTGTATTCACAGGTGATGAAAAACCTGGTCGATCGGCCACGCCCCTCTGCGGACCAGGTCAGCGGGTTGTTTGGCCCGCTATTCGAGGTGGACCATGGATCATTCCCTTCCGGACACTCGGTCGCCGCGGGAGTGCTCGTCGTCGGCGTGCTCGCGCTCATCCCGCACAGCTGCCGAACCCTGCGGATCGGCTGGGCGATCCTCGGTGGGCTGATTCTCGTTGGAATGATCTGGCAGCGCACACTCATCAACGCGCACTGGCTGTCCGATGCTGTGACTGGCGTGATGGCGGGCGCAGGGGCCGCGCTGCTGATCTGGTGGGCGTTTTGGCCGTGGGTCCAGAAGGACTATGGGCGTCCTGTGTGGTTTCTGCACCTGAAGCGTCGGGCAGCGCTGACCGACTGACCCGAGGTCATTTCAGGGACAGGTGAGGTTAGCTAGAGCCGCCCGAGGTTTCGCACCGCGCGCACCTAAGCTTCGAGGTCCGCGCGGTAGCCCCCACGGCGACCGCCTGAATGCGAGGGCCGAAGATGAGAATCTCGGCGCCCGCATTCTTGACTGACGCTCAGCTGCGCCTACCGCGTTTCCGCGATCGCACCCGTTTCCTAGCGGTAGTTGATGAACTGCAGGTCGACGTCGAGGTCGCTTCCCTTGAGGAGCGCGATGACACCCTGCAGGTCGTCGCGGCTCTTGGACTGCACGCGCAGTTCGTCGCCCTGGATCTGGCTCTTGACGCCCTTGGGGCCCTCGTCGCGGATCATCTTCGAGATCTTCTTCGCGTTCTCGGAGGAGATGCCGTCCTTGAGCGTGGAGACGATGCGGTACTCCTTGCCGCTGGCGAACGGGTCACCCGTCTCGAGGCTCTTCAGCGAGATGCCGCGCTTGATGAGCTTGGACTGGAACACGTCGAGGACGGCCTTCGCGCGGTCTTCGGTGTTCGCCTTGATCAGGATCGATTCGCCGCTCCACTCGACCGATGCTCCGGTGCCCTTGAAGTCGTAGCGCTGCTCGATCTCTTTGCGCGCCTGGTTGAGGGCGTTCTCCGCCTCCTGGTGGTCGACCTTGCTGACAATGTCGAACGATGAGTCTGCCATGGCGCCAGTCTAGCCAGCGCCCGCCGTATACACATTTTCTGAGATTTTGGTCGCCCCGTCCGGGTCGGGAGAGTTGTCCGGTACGAGCGTGAAAGCGCCCGCGACGCCGCGCGCTGAAAGCGCGACCACCCGTCAATGATGAGACCGCAGCTTTGAGCTGCCCAGTGATCGCGCGAGATTCAGCCGAATTCGACCTTGACGTCGGCGAAGGAGGCGACTTCGTCTTGCAGTCGATCTGCCAGCCAGCGACCGTCGCGTAGCCATTTCTGCGCGTTCGCTTCGCTGTTCCACCCTTCGAGCGGATCGCAGTGGGTCTCCCAGAGTGCTTGCCAGCCTTCGAGGTCTTGTGCGAGTTCTGGCGATAGGCCGTACGTCTCAGGGGTCGTGGTGTAACCGGCATCCCACGTCGGCGTCGAATTCTCCCAGAGCGGGTAGCGACGACCATAGTCCGGAAACAGGCGAATCACCCTAGTGTCAGGCGGAACCTGCGGTAACCGATTCATATCCATCTGGTCCCATGCTCTACGGCTGCTCAGCGGTGCTTGTGAACACGTTGTCTGATATCTGCGTCATTCCGTCCGGGCTGGGCGCGCCGTCCGGTACGACGGTGAACGCCCCGGCGACTCCATCCGCACCGAACGACGAACCACTCCCGCCGCAGCTGAGTATCCAGGCATCTTCGTCCACGTACGCGAGGAGGCAAGCATTGGCCTTGTCGCCGCCTCGCGCGAGCCAAAGTGACGTTCCGTCATGCTTCCCAACGAATCTCGCTGTTGTCGGATCGGCCGTATCCCAGGCATAGGCGGGTAGCGCTTCTGGAACCTCATCCGCTGGTTGGGCGTCGCGGTCAAGCACGGCGTAGGCGGAGTCAGACGGCGCACAACCGGTCAGGGTAAGCGCCGCGCAGGTAGCGATGACGGCCATTCCGACGCGGAGACCTGAGCGTCGAGGGGCGCGGCCTGTGGCAAGCGGTCCGGATGGCTGATGCTTCTCTGCGCTACTCAAAACATCCATGCGGTTCATCTTGGCGCATCGATGCGAAACGCGACAGCACCCTGCGTGGTCACTGGTGCTTCTCGGGGCCAGGAAAGACGGCGCTTTCGTGCGTCATCTTCTCGATGTCTCCGTGGGGCCTATCGAATCAGAGGCGTTCTTGGAAGCGCTTCCAGACCAGTGGATGCAGCGTTGCCGCAGATTACATATTGATATCAGCATCCCGAACCATTGCGCATGTGGAAGATTTCATTGCATACTGTAAGCGCTTGCAGTTGCGCAGGTCTTCCGTACTCAGAGAGGCATACACCAATGAAGGTGCACAAGAAGGGCATCGTCGCGTTCGGCGCATTTGCCGTAGTTGCGACGCTGACGCTCGCTGGCTGCTCATCGAGCAGCACTCCCACCGATGACTCCGACGCAGGCGCCGAGTTCTCCGGCCAGATCACCGTCTGGGCAGACACGAACCGTGCCGCGGTCCTCGAAGACGCCGCGAAGAAGTTCACCGCCGATACCGGCGTGAAGGTCACCATCGTCGAGAAGCAGATGGACGAGGTGCGTACGCAGTTCGTTCAGCAGGTGCCGACCGGCAAGGGTCCTGACGTAGCCGTCGGCGCACACGACTGGCTGGGCGAGCTCGTCACCAACGGCGTCGTCGCTCCAGTCGAGCTGGGTGACCGCGCCGATGAGTTCCAGCAGGTCGCTCTGGACGCATGGAACTACGAGGGACAGAACTACGGCATCCCCTACGCGATTGAGAACATCGCGCTGCTGCGCAATGCTGACCTGGCGCCCGAAGCCGCCACCGACTACGCAGACATGATCGCTAAGGGTCAGGCATCCGGCGCTGAGTACCCCTTCCTGGTCGGTCTTGACCCCGAGGCATCCGACCCGTATCACCTGTACCCGTTCCAGACCTCGTTCGGTGCTCCGGTGTTCGGCACCACCGCCAACGGCGCCTACGACTCGACCGACCTGCAGATCGGAAACGCCGGCGGCGAGCAGTTCGCAGCCTGGCTGGCCGAGCAGGGTGCCGCGGGCGTGCTCAACACGAACATCACTCCCGACATTGCGCGCGAGAGCTTCCTCGCTGGCAAGTCGCCGTTCTACCTGACCGGCCCCTGGAACGCCGCTGACGCGATCGACGCCGGCCTCAACATCGAGATCGACTCGATCCCGGCTGCGGGCGACCAGGAAGCGCAGCCATTCGCCGGTGTGCAGGGCTTCTTCCTCAGCTCCGAGAGCGAGAACCGTCTCGCCGCCAACGAGTTCCTGCTGAACTACATCGGTAGCGAAGAAGTGCAGACCGCCCTCTACGAGGTCGGCGGACGCACTCCGGCGCTGACCGCGTCATACGAAGCAGCCGTCTCGTCAGACCCGATCACCGCCGGCTTCGGCGAGGTCGGTGCGAACGCCGTGCCGATGCCCTCCATCCCCGAGATGGGATCGGTATGGGAGTACTGGGGCGTCACCGAGGTCGCACTGATCAACGGCCAGGGCGACCCCGCCGGTCTCTGGTCGAAGATGGCCGCAGACATCCAGGCCGCCATCGGCTGATCTGCCACAGCGGTGGAGTGACCTCGAATCTCGAGCGTCACTCCACCACCGGCATCCGCCACCAACGGCCACGAGCATGCGAAGCAGAAGGAACCGATGAGCACGCCGACCAACGCAGACACTGTCGAGTCCGCAGCATCCAGTCGCAGATCCCGCCGCGCGGGGCGGATCGCGGATGCCGCGAGCATCGGCTGGAAGCTGATGCTGTTCAAGGTGATCGCCCTGGGCATCATCGACGCACTCGCTGTCTACGCGATCTTCGTCCTGCTTCAGAGCGGACAGTGGCTGCCGGCATCCATCGTCGCGGTCGTCACGATCGTCGCGAACTGGATCTATTTCAGCCGCGGCAATCTGCCCGCCAAGTATCTCGTCCCGGGCCTCATCTTCCTCTTCGTCTTCCAGGTGTTCGCTGCGTTGTACACCGGCTATATCGCCTTCACTAACTACGGCACCGGGCACAACAGCGACAAAGACAGCGCTGTCAACGCACTCATGCTGTCGGCCCAGGAGCGTGTCCCCGACTCCGCCGCATATGAACTCACCATCGTCGAGCAGCTCGGCGAGTTCTCGTTCCTCGTCACCGCGCCCGACGGCGACGTCTCCATCGGCGGCGAGGAGCGTCCGCTCGACGAGGTCGATGGCGCCCAGATGGAGGGTGACAAGGCTGTCGGCCTCGCCGGTTACAACACGCTCGGTTTCGCGCAGATCGTTCAGAATCAGCAGGCCATCTCGGATATGGCCGTGCCGATCAGCGATGACCCGAACGATGGCGCGCTGCGCACACCGGACGGCTCGATGGCATACGTCTACGTATCGTCGCTCGTATACGACGAGGCCGCCGCGACCATGACCGACACCGGAACAGGCGTCGTCTACTCCGACATCGGCACGGGTGCTTTCACTGCTGACGACGGCACTGAGCTCATGCCCGGCTGGCAGATCAACGTCGGCGTCGATAACTTCGTCCGGGCGTTCGGCGCCGAGTCAATCCGCGGACCGTTCCTGTCGGTGCTGGTGTGGACCTTCGTCTTCGCGGTCCTGTCGGTCGCCACGTGCTTCGCGCTCGGCCTGTTCATCGCGGTGGTCCTCAACGACCCGCGGATGCGATCGAAGAAGTACTACCGGGTCATCATGATCCTGCCCTACGCGTTCCCGGGGTTCCTCTCCGCGCTGGTGTGGGCAGGAATGATGAACCAGGAGTTCGGATTCCTCAACGCCGTCCTCTTCGGCGGAGCGGAGATTCCGTGGCTGACCAACGAATGGTTGGCGAAGATCAGCATCCTGCTGGTGAACCTCTGGTTGGGGTTCCCCTACATGTTCCTGATCTGCACCGGTGCCCTGCAGGCGATCCCGGAAGACGTGCAAGAGGCTGCTCGAGTCGACGGTGCAAGCGCCTGGCGAGTGTTCCGATCGATCAAGCTGCCACTGCTGTTCGTGTCGGTGGCGCCGCTGTTGATCTCGTCGTTCGCCTTCAACTTCAACAACTTCAGCCTGATCTACATGCTCACCGGCGGTGGGCCGCGCGATGTCACCGCCGGCATGAACGTGGGTGCGACCGACATCCTCATCACGATGGTCTACAAGGTCGCCTTCGTCGGCTCGAACTCCGATTACGGGCTGGCGAGTGCCTTCTCGATCATCATCTTCCTCGTCGTCGCCGCGATCTCGATCGTCGCCTTCCGACAGACCAAGTCTCTTGAGGAGCTGAACTGACATGACTGCCGTGAAGCCCGATTCGACCACCGCGATCGTGACCGCGGATGCGGGAGTCCCCGGTACCGGGAAAGAATCCCGCCGCCCGTTCAAACGCTATTTCCGGGAGACCGGCTGGCGTCACATCGTCGGCATCGTGGTGGGCGCGTTCGCGCTCTTCCCGCTGCTGTACATCCTCAGCGCATCGCTGAACCCCGGTGGCACGCTGCTGACGGCCAACTCCCTGTTCAGCAACGTCAACTTCGAAAGCTATGTGACGCTGTTCAACAGTCCGCGCAGCCCCTATGCCGCGTGGTTCATCAACACCCTGATCATCGGCCTGGTGACCTCGGTGTTCACAGTGCTGCTCGGCGCGCTCGCCGCATACTCGTTCTCGCGCATGCGCTTCACCGGTCGGCGCTTCAGCCTCACGGCGCTGCTGGTCGTGCAGATGTTCCCGCAGATGCTGGCGATGGTCGCGATCTTCCTGCTCATGGTTGCCATCGGTGATGTCTTCCCGGCGATCGGGCTGAACTCGCAGATCGGCCTGATCATGGTCTATCTCGGCGGCGCGCTGGGCGCGAACACCTACCTGATGTACGGCTTCTTCAACACCGTTCCGGCATCCATCGACGAGGCTGCGAAGATCGACGGCGCCGGACACGCGCGAATCTTCTTCACGATCATCTTGCGCCTGGTCGCTCCGATCCTGGCTGTGGTGGGGCTGCTGAGCTTCATCGGCACCTCCAGCGAGTTCATCCTGGCGAGCCTGATCCTCGTCGACCCCGAAAAGCAGACGCTCGCCGTCGGCCTCTACAAGTTCGTCTCCGACGAGTTCTCGAAGAACTGGAGCGTGTTCGGAGCCGGTGCTGTTCTCGCCGCGATCCTGCCGGTGGCGCTGTTCCTGGCGCTGCAGAAGTACATCGTCGGCGGGCTGACGGCGGGTAGTGTGAAGTAGTACTCCGCGCACCAACGCGGCGCACAAGTGAAGAACAACTCAAGGGCTCTGTCATGGCGACTGCCGTGCAACCACGTCGATTCCGGCGATGGTGCATCGCCGTCAACGAAAGGCCCATGACATGACGATCCTTCTTCCACACCACGACGGCTCCCCGCTGTATGTGTCGAACTCGGCCCCCGCGCTCGGCGACCAGGTCGCTGTGCGGCTGCGAGTCCCCGCCGGCTACGGTTCACTGACGGCTGTGCGTGCACGGTCCAATCCCGACCACGAACCGGATTGGGCCGAAGCGCGCAGCATCGGCAGCGCAGACGGCTGGGACTGGTGGGAAGCTGACATCACCGTCCGTAACCCCCGCCACGGTTACCGGTTCATGCTGTTGCACGCCGACGGACGTGTCGAATGGCTGAATCAGGCCGGTCTTCATCGGATCGACACCGTGGATGCCGACGACTTCGCCCTGGTCGCGAACGAAGCGCCGCCAGCCTGGCTGAACGAATCAGTGATGTACCAGATCTTCCCAGATCGCTTCGCCCGGTCAGCGCAGGCCGACGAGCACGACGCGCCCGACTGGGCGATGCCAACCGACTGGAACACGCCCGTCGATCCGGTGATGCCAGCGCGCTCGCGGCAGTTCTACGGCGGTGACATCCCCGGCATCATCGAGAAGCTGGACCACCTCGTCGAGCTGGGCGTGAACCTGCTCTATCTCACGCCGGTGTTCCCTGCAGCATCCAACCACCGCTACGACGCGTCCAGCTTCGACCGCGTCGACCCGCTCCTGGGTGGCGACGAGGCGTACATCCGACTGATCGAAGAGGCGCATGCCCGGGGCATCCGCGTCATCGGTGATCTCACGAGCAATCACTCCGGTGACCGACACGAATGGTTCCAGGAGGCGCTGGGCAACCCCGGCGCCGAGACCGAGAGCTTCTACTACTTCACCGACGAGGGCAACACCGAATACGAGACGTGGCTGGGTGTTCCCTCGCTGCCGAAGTTCAACTGGGAATCGTCGGCACTGCGCGAGCGTTTCGTCTCCGGTGATGACTCGATTGTCGCGAAGTGGCTGAACCCGCCCTACAACGCCGACGGCTGGCGGGTCGATGTGGCGAACATGACCGGTCGCCTGGGCGCTGTCGATCTGAACGCCGAGGTGCGCGCGCTGCTGCGCGAGTCGATCCGCCGCATCAACCCTGACGCGATCCTGCTCGGAGAGTCGACGAACGATGCAGTCAGTGACCTGCAGGGCGATGGCTGGCACGGCGCGATGACCTACCCACCGTTCACCCGTCCGCTGTGGGCGTGGCTGAGCGAGGCGACCTATACGCCGTATCTGACGGCTCAGGGCGACGAGCAGACTGAGCCGTGGTTCTTTGGGCTGCGGGCAGACGGTATCCCGCGGTACACAGCCCGCGACTTCGTCGACAGCATGACCGCATTCACCGCTGGCGTGCCGTGGCGAGTGCGGCTCGGCAACATGCAGCCGCTCGATACCCATGACACCGCCCGCTTCGCGACGAACGCGGCGCCGGGCACAGTGCCTGTGGCGGTCGGTCTGTCCATGACGATGCCGGGACTGCCGGTCGTCTTCGCCGGCGACGAGTTCGGGCTCACTGGTGTGGACGGTGAAGCGAGCCGTACGCCGATGCCGTGGGGAACCGAGCAGGAGCCTGACGTCGCCGAACGGCTGGCCGAGTACCGTTCGCTCATCGCCTTGCGCCGCGCGCACCCCGTGCTCGGCACCGGCGGTATGCGCTGGCTGCATGTCGACGACGAGACGATTGTGTTCGTCCGGGAATCAGCTGCGGAGACGGTGCTGGTGTTCGCAACGCGCAGTGGCGCGGACATCGTGCTGGATGCCGCATCCATCCCTGGTCTCGAGAAAGCGCGATCGTTGTTCGGGTCGGCGTCGCTGACGGAGGTGGCGTCCGGGGCAGCCTCCATCACCGCTTCAGGTGCGTCGTTCGCAGCGTGGTCGCTTCCGGGAACTCCTCTTCCCGACTGAGCACCCTTAACCGCTTGCGAGTGGGCGCTGGTGGCTCACTTTTCGCGCGAAACCGAGCCACGCGCGCCCACTCGCACGCAGTGAAGGGGGCGGGGCGCGTGTCTGCTGGGGGCGGGGGAGATTGCGTCGTAGCGTAGAGGCATGGCAGGGGTAGCCGGACGCAGTCGGGTGGTCAGCTGGATCGCCGCAATCTTCTGCGTGGCCGTCATTGTGGGGCTGCTGTGGTTCGCGTCGCCCCTGTGGCTGGAGCTGTTCAACTTCGTTGGCGATCTCCTGCGCGGGACCGCGACGGCTGCTGCCGAAGCATCCTGAGTTTTCGCGGGTCGAGCGACACGTCGGCACGCCTCCGCAGCCGCATGGCCGCGCGGCGATACCCTCACATTGCACATATCCGACGAGAGGCGCCCCCATGAGTGACCACGAGGTTCCCCGGTCCGAGCAGCCGGAAGACGCGAACGACGCCGTCGACAGCGCTAACGCTGGTGGCGCTGAGGTCGACGCGGCCGCGGTCGATGCGCCGGGTGCGACAGGTGATGTGCGTGACGACGCTTTCGTCGAATCTTCCGCGCTGACAGATTCTTCCGACGATTTCACCGCCGCTGACACGGTCACCGCCGCCGACACGGCTGCCGACACAGACACAGCAGCCGCCGACACCACCACCGCAGAGACCGCCGCAGACGCAACCACCGCAGATGCGAGCGAGTCGGCGAGCACGAGCAGTGTTTCGGATGCTGTTGACCCTGATCTTGCCGCCTTCGAAGAAGCCGAGCGCGCTCATCCCGGTACGTTCGTTGCGCCGGAGCCTGCCCCGGCACCGCCGGCGCCTGTCGCCGCGGACCCTGTCGAAGCACCGGCTTCGACTCCTACGCACGCGGACTCCTTCGATGCTCCCGAGATGAGCGACGAGCGCATCGACGCGGCTGCTGCGGTGGCCAATGCGGATGCGACGCTGGCTGAGGTCAACGCGGCATCCGAGGGTTCGATCGCCGACACCGCGTACCAGCCGTCCGACGTCGACGCCGATGACACAGCGACGCGAGTCGTTCCGTCGGAGCCCGTTGCGTACTCGGAGCCCGTTTCATACTCCGAGCCGACGGTTGCGTCAGAGCCCGTGGTCGCACCGCCGGCATACGCGCAGCAGCAGCCGATCTTCGTGCAGGCTCCCGAGCCGCCGCGCGAGCGCAACAACCGCGGAACCGCCGCCGGCATCGGCCTGCTGGCTACTCTTTCGTTCGCGATCCTGTACCTGGGCACCGCGCTCGGGCTGGGCGCGCTGGCGGGCGATGTGACCGGTGAGAACTTGGTCGATGCACTGATCGCGCCGCTGACGACGTGGGGCTTGTGGGTTCCGGTTGTCGTGTTCTTCATCGGCTTCTGGCTGCTCGGTGCGATCGTCAACCGCGGGCGCTGGGGACGCTGGGTCGTCTTCGGCATCATCGTGGGTCTGTTCGCGTATGTCGGACACATTCTCGGTCAGCTGTTCGAGGCTCCGTTCTGGATGCTCACGGCCTCTGAAGGCAACGAACTGGTCGGCTCGCAGCTGCTGGCTCCGCTCGCGATTGCGGCTTTTGTGTTCGGTCGCGAGCTCACGATCTGGTTCGGTGCGTGGGTTGCCCGCAGCGGTGCACGCAAGACCGAGCTCAACGCCGAGGCTCAGCGTGAGTACGAGCGCACGCTTGAGGCCGGCCCGACTCTGCCGAGGTAGCAATCACTGACAACTTCTCGCCTGACCCCCGCGGCCCCGTGCCTGCGGGGGTTTCGGCCATCCTGGCGACGGTGATGACGACGATCGGATTCTTCGCGCTGGCCGTTTTCGGGCTGGGTGCGTTGAGCGTGGCGACGGATGCTGACATCATCGCGACTCCGGGACTAGGCCAGGCTCCGGGCGTCGTCGGTATGGCTCTCGCTGTGGCGCAGTTCGCGGTGCTGTTGTGGATGGCCGTGCGGATCAAGAACCCGCGTTATCGCTCGGTATGGACCATCGCAATCGTGACGGCCTTTGTTCATTTGCTGGGTGTCGGTCTGGTCGCGGCAGTGGTTTCGGGCGAGTTCGTGACGGGGCTGTCGGTGATCGGTGAACTGATTACCGGGGGAGCGAGCCTGGTCATTTTCGTCGTAGCCGTGCTGGCTGCGTGGGCCGGGGTGGCCCTGCGCCGCACCAGGGCCAAGCGGCCGCAATGGCCGTGGGAGCGCGACGAGCCCGGCGAGTAGGAAGTCGCATTGCGCTGCCTGCGGGCATTGCGCTGCCTGCGGGCATTGCGCCTGCCAGCGGGCAGAGTGGTGCCTGGGGTCCGTCAGACGAACATGACGCGGAGCTGCGGCTCGTCGCCGTAGGTGCGACCGAGCGGGCTGGTCCAGAGGATGACGCCGTTCTCGAGCTGTTTCGCACTCCAGCGATCTCGCTTGTCGACGTCAGGATGCTTCAGCGGATGATGACTGGTGCAGAAATGCGCGAGGTTGCAGAGCTCAGTCGCCCCGCCCTGGGCGTGGTCATGGTTGTGATCGATCTGGCACCGGTGTACGGGCGCACGGCAGCCGGGAAAGCGGCAGTGCTGGTCGCGAGCGCGGAGATAGCGCTTCATATTCGCGGTCGGGGTGTAGTTGTCTGTTGCGACGGCCATCCCGGCAGGATCGAGGAAGATTCGGTCCCAACTGGACGCGTAGCCGGCGAGAAGTCGGGCAGTGTCGGGGGACAGGGGGCCGTGGCCATCGAACTCAGCCATGCGGTTGTCGGCACCGGTGAGAGTGGTCGCGGCAAGGGTGATCTGGACGGATGCGCGGATGGATCCCAACGCGGTGCCGAGATTCCCCTCGGGGCTGGTGGGAACGCCGGTGAGAACCAGGTCGGCGAGGATGTCGGCGCGCAGTTCGTCCATCGACCGGGTGTCGGTTTCGACTGGTCCGTACCCGTCATGCATGGGGGTGCCCTCATCGGCCGTTGACCCGAGACCAGCGACGCGATCGGAGTCCGCAGCGAGACCAGCCTCCGCAATCAGGCCAGCAGCTTCGACGACGTCGGAGTCGTCGATCAGATCTGCGTTGCGGAGGGCTGCTTCGTCGCGAGCGGCTTGTTCGTCGGCGGAGACGGGGCTGTCGGGCTCGAGGGTGTCCGCTCCGGGCTGGCTGGCGGGGTTCGTCTCCCACGGGGCTGGAGTGCCCATCGCGTAGGCGAAGTCCTCATCGAGCGCGGCCGGCGGCTCCGGATCGGATGGTGTCTGTGCGGCAAGGGCAGCTTCGCGTTCGGCTTGAATGGCCTTCAACGCCGCGTTGCGTGGACGGCGCTTGCCCTTGGGGCGGGCTTCGATGAGTCCACGGGACATTTCGGAAAGCCGGTCATACATCGCGTAGGCGAGCATCTCGGGCTGCAACGTGGACAGCATCGCCGTCCCGTCGCCGCAGGGACGCACGCCCACATTGCGTTCCCGGCGTGCCCGGCGGTGGCGTTCTTCGACCGTCTCGGGAGAGATGACCGCGGCCACGTCCCGAGCATGCGCACGGGTGCGAGCAGCGGTGTCGCCTTCTGCGAAGGGAAGCACTTTCTCCTCATACTCGGCGCGCAAGCGCGCAGCATCCGGATGCCCGCTGAGCAGCGGTGCCTCGGTGACGATCACATCTGCGTGCCGGCGGCTGATCTTTCCGTCCGCGAGCGCCCGCAAGGTCGCCGGGTACAGCCGCACCAAACCCCAAGCATCCGTGATCTGCTTCGATGCCGTCGTGGGCGAGATATGACCGGCCGCTGCGTACTCATTGAACAGAGAGCGAAACGCTATCTCATCGGAACCTGGATCCAACGATCGCTCCGTGGCCATGAGGTCTAACCGCTCTGCCAGCAGCTCGGCACGCTGTGCTTCCAGCGCCGCGATCTGCTCACCGACCGTCACCCAGTTATCCAGCAACGACTCTCGCCGCGCGAGGGAGTCCTCGCGGGTCTGGGTGTCGGCGCTGATCGGGGTCATGCATCCAGAATAGAACGAAGATACCATTGTGTCAATGGTTTTGAGTCGTTAAGTCAGGTTGATATGGGAATATATAACCTACTCTACTGATCCGTATCGCTTGTTCCGCGTGTGATCCGCTGAAATCTCGGCTGTTTGGGCAGATCGCCGTACGCTGGGACCGTGGAGCGGTCAATAGAGACGCAAGTCGACCGGGCGGTGGATGCCTGGTTGCGCTGGGTGCCGCGCTGGGAGCCGGCCACCTACCGCGGACGTGTCGCGCCGTGCCGTCTCTGCCTCGGCTCGCCCGTGCTGTCTGCGGCGGGGATCGGGGCGAATGCTCCGCACGGCGTGCAGCACGGCCTGTCCACGCGCATCAAACGGATCGTCGATCATGCCGTTGCCGCGTACACCGCTGGAAATCTGCCGATGCTTCAGTCGGAGCTGGATCAGCAGGCGGCGCGGAATCGGGCGCGCAGCTACCGTCCGGCCGAGGACTTGTCGCCGGAGTTCGAGGGCATGCCGCTTGATCCGGAGCCGACGCCCGGGGCGCCGTTCCTCTTCACCATCGCGGGTCTTGCGGACGTCGACAGCCAAGAGTTGCCGCCGCTTCCGCCGCTGAGCGAGGAGGCGAAGGCCGCGCTGCGGCAGGAGGTCGGCCTCGCCGATGAGTACGCGAATCTGGTCGGTCGCGAGATCTGCGGCATCCTGCTTCGTCATCGCCTGCACGTTCAGGCCGCCATCTCGCAGTACGTCGAGCCGCAGATCGAGGCGATGCTCGCCGAGCTGACGGACTCGCTGGACTCTCCGTTCGGGCCGGATACCCCGTAGCGCGGACCCGGCGCTCGCGCGGGCAGGTCGCCGCGCGTCAACGCTTCGGCGCGAGTAAGTACCTCGACGCGAGTCGGCACTTCGGTGAGTCGGATGCTGCGTCGCGAGTAAGCACTTCGCCGTGAGTCGGCACTTCGGCTGCGAGTCGGATGCTACGTCGCGAGTCCGCACTTTGGCCGCGAGTCAACGCTTCGCCGCGAGTAAGCACCTCGGCGTGAGTCGGCACTTCGGCCGCGAGTCAACACCTCGCCGGGAGTAGGCACCTCGTCGCGAGTAAGCACTTCGCCGCGAGTCCGCACTTCTGCCGCGAGTCGGATGCTGCGTCGCGAGTCCGCACGCCGCAGTGTGTGATTGGTGCTGCAAGCAGCGACTCGCGGGTGCGGCCCCGCGCCGTGCAGTGCCGCCCCGCGCCGTGCCGCGCCGCGCCGCGCCGCGAGCGAGAGGCGACCGGATGCTGCCGCACCTGACACTTCCCTGGGAACGTGCGTGCGGGCTTGGGGTCTCCAGCATCCACAGGCTATCGTTTTTCGATAGATACCAGCCGCTTATCGATAGGTAGATTGATGCAACCCCGTGTGACCGCCGCGCTCAAAACTCTTATCGCCGTCATGCTCGGGCTCCTCCTGACGAGCCAGGTGCTGGTGATCCCCGAGGTCGCCCGCATCACGGCGATCCGAAACCCCGACGTCGATCACCTCGAGATTCCGGGAATCATCGGCGCTGTCATCTTCCTCGCCCTCGTCGAAGTGACGCTGATCTGCGTATGGAAGCTGCTCTCGCTCGTGCGTGCCGAGCGGATCTTCAGCCCTGACGCCTTCCGATACGTCGACATCATCCTCTGGGCATTGGCTGCGGCTGGCGCGCTCATCGCCGTCTCGTACGCCGTGATCATCGCCAGTCGCGCCGTCTCGTTGTCGCTCACCCTGCTCGCGATCCTCGGCATCGTCGTGAGTGCCGCGCTCGCATTGCTCGTCCTGGTCCTGCGCGGGCTCCTACGCAAGGCGCTCGAGCTCGAGCAGGACATGTCCGAGGTCGTCTGATGCCCATCGTCATAGACCTGGACGTGCAACTCGCGCGCAAGAAGATGAGCGTGCAGGAATTCGCGGATGCCATCGGCATCACCCCCGCGAACGTCGCCGTGCTCAAGAACGGACGCGCCAAAGCCGTCCGCTTCACAACACTCGAGGCCATCTGCCGCGTGCTCGAATGCCAGCCCGGCGACATTCTCCGCTGGATCCCCGACGAGGAAGAGGGATTGTGATGACTGCCGTTTCTGAAGTTGTCAGCTGGGGCGAAGCCGTCGCCCGCCATCTCCTCGACGGCGCCGTTTGCCCGGTGTGCGCCTCGCGGCGCTTGGAGAGTGGATGCTGCGCCCACTGCGGCGCGGACCTCCGCGGCTCCGCCGCATCTGAGGTGTGGGCGGCGTCGGTATCGGCCGCCGCCGCGATCCGCGGACGCAATCAGCTGATCGAGCGCATCCCGCGCGTGGGCGCTTCAGTGGATGCTGTCGCGGGTGCTGTGACTAGGGACGCTGCCGCTCGGGGTGCTGTCGGCGGCGGACTCCATCCGACGCTTCGACAAGTTCAGCGATCGAACTTTGAGGCTGATGCGGCGGCCGCGGCTGCGCCTGTCGCTCAGCGATCGGGCTTTGACGCTGCGGCCACGAGCCCCGCTGGCAACGCTCAGCGAGCGGACGTTGGCACTGCCCCCGCCGCCCAGCGAGCGGATGCTGCCGCTCCACGCCAGAGCGCGACGGTGCAGTCGGTCCTGGCGATCGCGGGCGCCGGGCTCTTCGCGATCGCTGCACTGATCTTCACCTTCCTCAACCCCGAGCTCTCTGACCGCGCGACCCGCAGCGTCGTGGTGGGCCTTGTGACGTTGATCTTCCTGGGCGGGGCGTGGTTGCTCGCCCGCCGCGGGCTGCAGTTCTCCGCCGAAGCCGTCGGCGCGCTCGGGCTCGTCTTCGTGGTGCTCGATGTGTATTCGTTTGCGCAGCTCGGGGGCTCGGCAGCATCCACCTGGCTGATCTCTGCGGGTGTGACGGCGGGCGCGAGCGGCGTGATGTTCGCCGCCGGAAAGCTGTCGCACGTGCGCGTCTGGCGGTGGGCCGCGCTGATCGGAGCGGCCCTCGTGCCGGCGCAGCTCGGATACGCGGCAGGTTTCGCGAGCGGCGCAGGTTCCGGATTCTTCGCTGCCGTCGGACACCTCGGCACCGCCTTCCTCGCCGCCGTCCTCATCGAGTTCTGGCCGCGCATCGCACCGCGCATGCTCACGGCCGTGCAGATCATCGTGACGCTCACCGCCGTGCCGCTCGCGGTGGTGGGTGCCTGGTCCACCTTCGGAGGGATCGGGATGCTGCTGAGCATCAGCCTCGTGCTCGCCCTGGTTGCCGCGCACGCGGTGTTCGCGTCGCGACACCTGCTGCGGCACTGGTGGAGTCTGGTCGCCGGAGGTGCCGCGACGACGGCCCTGACGGTCGCGGTCACATCCCCGGTCGCTGACCTCGCGGCGGTCTGGCTGCCCGCTGCCGTCCCGGCAA
Organism: Microbacterium wangyouchuni; assembly: GCF_051546305.1. NCBI lineage: Bacteria > Bacillati > Actinomycetota > Actinomycetes > Micrococcales > Microbacteriaceae > Microbacterium > Microbacterium wangyouchuni. The sequence continues at coordinate 25,474 of NZ_JBPTMA010000010.1, read as the reverse complement.
CTGCCGCATTCGGACTCGCCCTGCTCGCGGCAACCCCGCTGCCGCGTTCGGTTGTGCGCTTCGCGCTCTCGCTCGGAAGCCTCATCGTCATCGGCGCGATCGCACTGATGCCGCTGGTCTACGCCGCAACCACAGCCGTCGATGCTCTCGCCGATGTGGTGCGCGGTTCCGCACCTGTGGTCAGGAACGACACCTGGGGGATGGCCGCGCTGATCGGCATGGTCGGCATCGCCGCGGGCCTCGCCCTGTTCGGCGGGCTCACCCGCGATCGGGTGAGCATGCTCGAGGCCGCGGATTCGGATGCCGCTGCCGGTGTCGCGCCGACCGCCGCCACCTCAACCCCAACCCGGCACCCGCTCCTGCACTTCACCGCGTCCACCGATGTGCTCGCGATTGCCTCGGCCGCACTCGCCGCCCTGACCCTGGCGTGCAGCAACCTGTTGCCGCTCCCGGCGCGCCTGGTGGTCGTCCTCGGCGCAGCCGCGGCGGCCGCCGCAACCCTCATCGCCGTCCGGGCCAGGCGCGCAGCATCCGCCAACACGGCCACGCGGCCCAAGCCCGCAGCATCCGCCAACACGGCCGCCCGGCCCAGGGACACGGTCACCGCCAACACGGTCACGATCATCGCGGCAATCCACGCGGGCATCGCCGTTGCAACTCTCATCTCGTGGCTCGACCCCGTGTCAGCTCCCGTCGCTGGCATTGGCATCCTCGCGGTCCTCGTGCTGGCGAGCTGGACTCTGCCCTCCGGCATCCGATTCCTGCACGTCGGCGTCGGCTTCGCCTATGCGCTCATCTGCCTCGCTCAGGCGCTCGCGCAGAGCCTGCCGCAGGCGCTCGGATTCCCACCGCTCGGAAGCATCGCCGTGCTGTGCCTCGTGGCATCCGTTGCGCTGGTGAGCGCGATCGTGGTGACGTTCATCCCGCGCATCGGCTCGCGCAGCTGGCATGCGGTGCTGGTGGTGACGGCCGTGCCGTTCGCCGCCGGAATCGTGCAGGTGGTCTTCGAGCGCAGCGGCTGGACCGCCCTGTCGACCGCCCTCATGTTCGCCCTCGCGCTGTCGTTGCTGCTGACCCGGCGGCCAGGCCTCGGCATCGTGCTGCGCACCGTCGCGGCAGGGGTGCTCGTACCCACGGTCGCCGTCGTCGTAGTCTGCCTCGGGGCACAGGTGCTCGCGGTCAGCGCGTCGCCGGTGACGCTGCCGATCATCGCCGCGATCGTCGCGCTCGTGTTGCCGAGCACCACGCTCATCCGCGACGCGCTGCGGACGAACGGTTTGCCGGCGGATGCTGCGGCATCCGTACGCATCGCGATCGAAGCATCCGCCCTGCTGACCGGCGTGATCGCCACCGGCCTCGCGCTCGCCCGCGAAGCCGCGGGGTTGGGGACGACCTTCCTCGTGCTGGTGATCCTCGGTGTCGGCTCGGCGGCCAGTGCCGCATTCACCCGCCGTCGCTACGGATGGTGGGTGGCTGGAGCCGCATTCACCGGAGCGCTGTGGTGCGTGTGGACCATGAACGGCGTCGATCTGCTCGAGGCATATCTACTGCCGCCCGCGCTCGCCGCAGCAGTGACCGCTGCGATCCTGGCCGCGCGCGGTGTGGAAGTCCGCGGCCTCTACGCCACGGGCCTCGCCATTGCGCTGCTGCCCGGCCTCGCGCTGCTCGTGCTCATCGAACCGGATGTTCGTACTGCCGTGGAAGTCTTGTGGCGCGCAATCGCACTGCTGGCAGCCGGGGGAGTGCTGCTCGGCCTCGGCTGGGGGCTCGCCCGGCTCGGGCGCCGGTTGCGCATCGCCCGACTCCGGATGCTCGTACGCCCGACCCTGGTCGCCGCCGGCGTTGCCGCGATCGCGGGCCCGGTGCAGGGCATTCGGATGCCTGAGATCACCGTGCTGCACGGGACGGCACTGTTCTTCGCATGCTTCGGAGTGTCGGCGCTCGCGGCGATCATCCTGGCGCTGGCGGGGCGCGGCATCCGTCGCTCATCGCCGGCATCGTCCAGGCTTCGCCGCACGCGATGGATGCTGGCACCCGCAGTCCTCGCGCTCGCCGCAGGAACCTGGAACGCGATCGAACGCGACTGGGGATCGATCTGGCTGATGTGGGCGCTGATGATCGGGCTGCTCGCGTTGATGCTCGTGGCTGCGGTGCGGGCCGGGCGGAGTGGGCGGGCCGGGCGGACGACACTGCCGCCGGTGTGGTTCCTGTTCGGCGTCGCATTCGTCACGGCGGTGGTGGCGTGGAGTCCGCGCGATCTGCGGGTGGAGTGGTTCTCGCTGCCGCTGGGGCTGTTCCTGCTGGCCGCGGGTGTGCACGCGCTGCGGCACGCGCCGGCGGATGCGGGCGGTGGCAGCGTGAACTCGTGGCCGCTGGGGTTCCGGTCATCGTGGGTGCTGCTGGCCCCGGGCATCGTGACGATGATGAGCGCCTCGATCGTGGCGACGTTCACCGATCCGCTGACGTGGCGCGCGATCCTGGTGATGGTGCTTGCGCTCGCTGCGATCATGGTCGGAGCAGGGCGCCGCTTGGCCGCACCGTTCATCCTCGGGATGCTGGTGCTGCCGATCGAGAACATCTTCGTCTTCGCGGTGCAGATCGGCCGCGGCGTGGAGTCGATGCCGTGGTGGATCACCCTCGCCGTGATCGGAGCGGTACTGCTCATCATCGCCGTCACGTACGAGCGGCGCAGTGGGGATGCCTCGACCGTGGCCGCCCGCATCCGCGACCTGCGGTGAGTTGGGCCGCCGCCGCGACCCCTCCCGCCGACCCCTCCCGCCGCGAGAAACGCCTAACTGCATGAGAAAGGTGTTCCTACGACGTTTCTCATGCGGCAAGCCATGTCTCGTCGCCGCACCATTGACTCGCACTGTTGGTGCAGGCACAGATAGGAATATTGGGGCTGTGGATGGATGTGATGCCGCTTTCGCGATCGGCGCTAACGTGAACGGATGCCGCCGCTGGAACCCTTCCGTGCGTTCATCGACGAATCCTCGGCTGCGCGCGGGGACGAACTTCAGGAGTACATGATCGCGGCCGTGCTCATTCCGGCTGACCGATGTGATGCCGTGCGTGAGGCTCTTCGTCCACTCCTGCTTCCTGGGCAGATCAAGCTGCACTGGACAGATGAAAGCGAGTCGCGCAGGCGAGTGATCATCCAACGGCTGTGTGAGCTCGAGACGGTGAACGTTGTGGTCACTCATGTCAGCAGACGCCAGCGGAAGACCGAACGGTTCCGGCGCAAATGTCTTGAGGATCTCTACTACGAGATGGTTGGCATGAAAATCTATGACCTGACTTTGGAGAGCCGCGGGCGACATCAAGACAGCAGTGATCGAGGCCACATCGTGGCCTTGCAAGGTCAAGGGCTGGAGCAGCGGGTGCGCATCAAACATCTTCGCGGGGGCGACGAGCCATTGCTATGGATCGCGGATGCGATTCTCGGTGCGATCAATTCCACGCATCTGGGGATTGAGGAGCATTTGGAGGCGCTGTCTTCGACGTTCCTCATCCATAAGTCGACTGGGGAATCGCTTTTGTCCTGAAGCAAGCGAAAGGCCCTAGATCCAGTCGTCCGGCTGGGTTTCTAAGGCCTTCTTCCCGACCCGTCGTAACGGGAGGCGCTACCAATATAGCTTGTCGACCCTGACTCGGCAATGGCTCAGAGCCTGCGGGGCCGGGGTCACTTCTCACGGCCACCGCGGCGCCAGCCGCGAGTCGGCCCACCGCCGCCCGGACCCCTCCCGCTGCGAGAAACACCTAACTGCATGAGAAAGGTGTTCCTACGACGTTTCTCATGCGGCAAGCCATGTCTCGTCGCCGCCAGCCCCACCACCAGCCCCGCCCCCGCAGGCCGTAGCACATCTCCCCTCCCGCCATTTGACCGCATCCATTACGCGGCATTACACTTGATCAGGTGTGTGCACGTCTCGGCGTGCCTGCACACGGGCTCCGGTCCATACCGGTCAGCCCCCACGGCATACCCACCACACCAAAAGCTCAGGCGGTTCCGCCTGCGCCGGTGGGTTTGATGTGAAACCCATCACGCTGTCACCGTGCAGCACTATGAGGAGAGAACGTGCCAACTATTCAGCAGTTGGTTCGCAAGGGACGCTCGCCCAAGGTCACTAAGACCAAGGCGCCAGCGCTCAAGTCGAACCCGCAGCAGGCCGGGGTATGCACCCGCGTCTACACCACCACCCCGAAGAAGCCGAACTCGGCGATGCGCAAGGTCGCTCGTGTGAAGCTTCGTAACGGCGCAGAGGTCACCGCTTACATTCCCGGTGAGGGCCACAACCTGCAGGAGCACTCGCTCGTGCTCGTCCGCGGCGGTCGTGTTAAGGACCTCCCCGGTGTGCGTTACAAGATCGTCCGTGGCGCCCTGGACACCCAGGCTGTCAAGAACCGTAAGCAGGCTCGTTCCCGCTACGGTGCGAAGAAGGGTTGAGTTAGATGCCTCGTAAGGGTCCCGCCCCGAAGCGCCCCGTCGTCAACGATCCCGTATACGGCGCACCGATCGTCACCTCGCTCGTCAACAAGATTCTCGTTGACGGCAAGAAGTCGCTCGCTGAGTCCATCGTCTACGGCGCCCTCCGCGGCGTCGAGGCGAAGAACAACGAGGACGCTGTCGCCACCCTGAAGAAGGCGCTCGACAACGTGCGCCCGACTCTTGAGGTTCGCAGCCGCCGCGTTGGTGGCTCGACCTACCAGGTGCCGGTTGAGGTCAAGCCTCACCGTGCCAACACCCTCGCGCTGCGCTGGCTCGTCAGCTACGCCAAGGGTCGCCGTGAGAAGACGATGACCGAGCGTCTCCAGAACGAGATTCTGGATGCCTCGAACGGCCTGGGCGCTGCAGTCAAGCGTCGTGAGGACACTCACAAGATGGCCGAGTCGAACCGCGCGTTCGCTCACTACCGCTGGTAATCCTTCAACAGGCTCAGGGGCCGGGCTTGCCCTACCTGAGCCTGTTGAAGCCCCCAAACTTTCGCAGTTGCACTGCTAGATAGAAAAGGACACTCCTGTGGCACAAGACGTGCTCACCGACCTGAGCAAGGTCCGCAACATCGGCATCATGGCGCACATCGATGCTGGCAAGACCACGACGACCGAGCGCATCCTGTTCTACACGGGCGTCAACCACAAGCTGGGCGAGACGCACGATGGTGGCGCGACGACTGACTGGATGGAGCAGGAGAAGGAGCGCGGCATCACGATCACGTCTGCCGCCGTGACCTGCTTCTGGAACAACAACCAGATCAACATCATCGACACCCCCGGCCACGTCGACTTCACCGTTGAGGTGGAGCGTTCGCTGCGCGTGCTCGATGGCGCTGTTGCCGTGTTCGACGGCAAGGAGGGCGTTGAGCCCCAGTCCGAGACCGTGTGGCGTCAGGCTGACAAGTACAACGTTCCGCGTATCTGCTTCGTCAACAAGATGGACAAGCTCGGCGCTGACTTCTATTACACGGTCGACACGATCGTCAACCGCCTCGGCGCAAAGCCCCTCGTCATCCAGCTCCCGATCGGTGCAGAGAGCGACTTCCTCGGGGTCATTGACCTCGTCGAGATGCGTGCACTCGTCTGGGAGGGGGACTCCAAGGGTGACGTGACCATGGGTGCTTCTTACGAAGTGCAGGAGATCCCGGAGGACCTCAAGGAGAAGGCTGCGGAGTACCGTCAGCGCCTCCTCGAGACCGTCGCCGAGACCGACGACGCACTTCTGGAGAAGTTCTTCGGTGGCGAAGACCTCACGGTCGCCGAGATCAAGGGCGCCATTCGCAAGATGGTCGTCAACAGCGAGATCTACCCGGTGCTGTGTGGTTCGGCGTTCAAGAACCGTGGCGTTCAGCCGATGCTGGATGCTGTCATCGATTACCTGCCGAACCCCCTCGACGTCGGTGCCATTGAGGCGCACGACCCGAAGGACTACGACACGATCGTCAAGCGCAACCCCAGCTCCGAGGACCCGTTCGCGGCCCTGGCGTTCAAGGTTGCTGTGCACCCGTTCTTCGGTCGCCTCACCTACATTCGCGTGTACTCGGGCCACCTGGACTCCGGCTCGCAGGTCACCAACTCGACCAAGGGCAAGAAGGAGCGCATCGGGAAGATCTTCCAGATGCACGCCAACAAGGAGAACCCGGTTCCCTCGGTCACCGCAGGTAACATCTACGCGGTCATCGGTCTGAAGGACACCACCACCGGTGACACCCTGACTGACATCGCCGCTCCGGTCGTCCTCGAGTCGATGACGTTCCCGGATCCGGTTATCGAGGTTGCTATCGAGCCGAAGACGAAGGCCGACCAGGAGAAGCTGGGTGTTGCCATCCAGAAGCTCGCTGAAGAGGACCCGACCTTCCGCACCGAGCTCAACCCCGAGACTGGTCAGACGACCATCAAGGGCATGGGCGAGCTGCACCTCGACATCCTCGTTGACCGCATGAAGCGCGAGTTCAACGTTGAGGCCAACGTCGGAAAGCCGCAGGTGGCTTACCGCGAGACGATCAAGAAGGCCGTCGAGAAGCACGACTACACGCACAAGAAGCAGACCGGTGGTTCGGGTCAGTTCGCGAAGATCCAGTTCAACATCGAGCCGCTTGCGCTGGATGCTGACAAGACCTACGAGTTCGTGAACTCGGTCACGGGTGGTCGCATCCCGCGTGAGTACATCGGTTCGATCGATGCTGGTTTCCAGGATGCGATGAACGTCGGCGTGCTCGCCGGCTTCCCGATCGTGGGTGTCAAGGCGACCATCGTCGATGGTGCTGCACACGATGTTGACTCGTCTGAAATGGCGTTCAAGATCGCGGGCTCGATCGGTATGAAGGAAGCTCTGCGCCGTGCCAACCCGGTTCTGCTTGAGCCGCTGATGGCCGTTGAGGTTCGTACGCCCGAGGAGTACATGGGCGACGTCATCGGCGACCTGAACTCGCGTCGTGGCCAGATCCAGTCGATGGAAGATTCCACCGGCATCAAGATCGTTCGCGCACAGGTTCCGCTGTCCGAGATGTTCGGATACATCGGCGACCTGCGCTCGAAGACTTCGGGTCGCGCTGTTTACTCGATGGAGTTCGACTCCTATGCTGAGGTCCCCAGGGCCGTAGCGGATGAGATCATCCAGAAGATCAAGGGCGAGTAACCCTTTCGTTCGGATGCTGCGCCCTGAGCCTGTCAAAAGGCAAGGGGCGCAGCATCCGGACAACACACAACTTCACACGCAATCTCTCTACTAAACTGAGAATTAAACCCCGTAGCGAACCGGTTACAAACCAGTGCCCGGCAATCACTACACGAACGTCCTGAGGAGGACCCAGTGGCCAAGGCCAAGTTCGAGCGGACCAAGCCGCACGTCAACATCGGAACCATCGGTCACGTTGACCACGGCAAGACGACGCTGTCCGCAGCCATCTCCAAGGTGCTCGCTGACAAGTACCCGTCGGCCACCAACGTGCAGCGTGACTTCGCTACCATCGACTCGGCGCCGGAAGAGCGCCAGCGTGGTATCACGATCAACATCTCGCACATTGAGTACGAGACCCCCAAGCGCCACTACGCGCACGTTGACGCTCCCGGCCACGCCGACTACGTCAAGAACATGATCACCGGTGCCGCTCAGATGGACGGCGCAATCCTCGTGGTTGCCGCTACCGACGGCCCGATGGCTCAGACCCGTGAGCACGTTCTGCTCGCCAAGCAGGTCGGCGTGCCGTACCTGATGGTCGCGCTGAACAAGTCCGACATGGTCGACGACGAAGAGATCCTTGAGCTCGTCGAGCTCGAGGTTCGTGAGCTGCTGTCGAGCCAGGGCTTCGACGGCGACAACGCTCCTGTCGTTCAGGTCTCGGCGCTGAAGGCGCTCGAGGGCGAAGAGAAGTGGGTCAACTCGATCCTCGAGCTCATGCAGGGTGTGGACGACAACGTTCCGGACCCCGAGCGTGACCGCGACAAGCCGTTCCTGATGCCCGTTGAGGACGTCTTCACGATCACCGGTCGTGGAACCGTCGTCACCGGCCGCGCCGAGCGTGGAACCCTCAAGATCAACTCCGAGGTCGAGATCGTCGGCATCCGCGCGACGCAGAAGACCACGGTCACTGGTATCGAGATGTTCCACAAGCAGCTCGACGAGGCATGGGCCGGCGAGAACTGTGGTCTGCTGCTTCGTGGTCTGAAGCGTGAAGACGTTGAGCGTGGCCAGGTCATCGTTCAGCCGGGTTCGGTTACCCCTCACACCAACTTTGAGGGCACCGCGTACATCCTTTCCAAGGAAGAGGGCGGCCGTCACAACCCGTTCTACACGAACTACCGCCCGCAGTTCTACTTCCGCACCACCGACGTCACCGGCGTCATCTCGCTGCCTGAGGGCACCGAGATGGTCATGCCTGGTGACACCACTGACATGACGGTCGAGCTGATCCAGCCGATCGCTATGGAAGAGGGCCTCGGCTTCGCCATCCGTGAGGGTGGACGCACCGTCGGCGCCGGTACGGTCACGAAGATCAACAGCTAAGTTTCTTTAGTTGTCAAAGGGGTCGAGCCTTCGGGCTCGGCCCCTTTGTCGTTCCTGGATGCCGGATGCTGCGCCCTGAGCCTGTCGAAGGGTGCCGGATGCTGGACGCTACGCCCTGAACCTGCGTGCGCGTTGCTCGGCATGGCGTGCCATGACGCGCAGCATCCGTGTGCCTATGGCATCACTCGCAGGCGAGTCCGTCGCCGTCGCCGTCGCCGTTGTTGCCGGTGCCGTACGCGAACCACTCATAGGCTTCTGCCTGAGCGGGATCGTCACGGTTGAATGGCCCGACGGGAAATCCTGCGGTGTTTTTCTTGAGCTTGGTGCAGGATGAAAATTGCTCCCACCAGCGATCACCCGCAGTGGGGGCCACAGGCTGTGGAGCGCCACTCTGGCAGGAGGTGGTGATGACGGTACCGGCTGCATCCATCGAGGCAAGCTGGGCGGAACGGTATGCCTCCTCATTGGGGTGCGCGGGGTAGCCGTCCCAAGAGTCGTATCTGGCCAGCGCGTAGCCGGACTCCAGCTGCATCATGCCGAGGTCGATACCAGCGTTCGTGGTGACGTAGCGGAGGAGCCTTCCGTGTCGGTCGGTGTCGTTCTGGCCCGGTGGCAAAGCCAAGGTAAGACTGTCACCGGACGAGAGCTGGTACCCGATCTGCATCGCGGCTTCGTCGTAGCCGCACTGCCCGCGCTCAGGGGTGTCGATCCCGATGATCCGGACGGTTCCCTCGCTGGTTTCGATGGTGTCGCCATCGATGACCGACACAAAGGTGGTCGCAGCTGCTGGAGGGAGTTGCGGTGAATCCGCCGGCTCAATCGCCGGAGACTGCGGCGCACCTTCGGCCACGGCGGGTTCGGGTACGCAACCGGCGAGCCCGACGATGAGCAACACCGAAATGGTTGCGGTTCGCAACGTGCCTGCGACTGTCATTCGTTCGTTCTCTTCCATTGTCAGTGGCACGTCATTCGTCGCCATAGCTATTGGATCATGTATTTCGCACAGCTCAGTGCGCAGGAGATTGCCGCCACTAAGCGGTTCCCCATCTGCGCTGGATACGATGGCCCTCGCCCTTCATCACACCGCTCCCTGAGCCACACCACCGATCCCTGAGCCTGTCGAAGGGCACGACACTGAGGAGCACCATGAGCGAAATCTACGTCGGCCCACCGCCGCCGCGAAGCTACGCCCGCATGTGGGTGTCAACGCTCCTGCTGGCGATTTACTCTGCGTTCGTGCTGCTGGTCACGATGTGGCCGAACCCGCAGCAGTTGGAGTTCGGAAGCATCTCGTCGCGTCTGCTCCAGGTGCTGCACAACTTCGGTGTTCCGGAGTGGTTCGGCTACGACAAGCTCGAGTTCACGGCGAACATCGGCATGTTCGTGCCGCTCGGGTTCCTTCTGGGCCTGGCGCTTGCGCGCAAGGCGTGGTGGCTGGCGATCTTCCTGCTGCCGGCGTTCTCGGGAGCCATCGAGTTCACGCAGGGGATGGCTTTGGACGAGCGTGTCTCGACGTTGCAGGACGTCGCCGCGAACACGATCGGCGGATACATCGGCCTGATGCTGGCGATGATCATGCGGGCGATGATCTACGCCCGCGACCGCACCAAGATTGAGCGCGAACTCTGGGAGCGCCGTGCGGCCGCGGCGGCGATTCAGCGCCAGCGTGCTGAGCAATACCAGCAGTCGTATGCGCCGGCCGAGCCTGACCCGGTGACTCGCGTTTTGGATGCTGATTTCTGGGCAACCGGCGACGCGCCGACGGTGCGGTTGCCGCTCTGACGGACGGCGGACACCTGGGACCGCTCACAGAGCCCAACCGTGCTGATTAGCGGTTAGGATCCGAGTAAGTCTCAAAGGAGCCGATCATGATTCGACACCTCCGCAACAGCGACACGCATCGCTCGCACCGCGCGCGCTTTGTGTCACTTGCGGGTGTGATCGCGTTGTCGGTGACCGGACTGTTCTTTGGGGCTCCCGCGCACGCCGACTCGACGGATGCTGGGACAGCCACTCTTGCCGTGCAGTGCGAAGACGAGGGCTTCTGGCTGGAAGCCCGTGGCACGTTCGTGCTGGATGCGACAACGGCGGAGTCTTTCATCGCTGTCGACGGTGAAGCTGGCGAGTCTGAACACTGGGTCGCCGAGCCGGGGATCGCGTTCGAAGGCCGCGCGAAATCGGTGGAGATCACTGACGACGTTGCACACCATGTCGAGTGGTTCGTCAACGGCAAGGGCGTCGCGGAAGGCGATTTTTCTCGTGCTGAGTCTTGCGATGAGGCAACACCGACACCAACCGATTCGCCCGACCCGTCTCCAACTCCTACCGAGTCACCGGAACCCACGAAGTCGCGTGAACCAACACCCGCTCCGACGACTTCGCCGGAGCCGACGCCCGTTCCTACTGACAGCCCAGCCCCGACCAAGACGCCCGTTCCGTCTGAACCGACCGAGACACCACAGCCGGTAGAGACGCCTGCCCCCGCTGCGCCGGATACTCCGGCACCAGTGCAGGTGAAGCCGACGGTGAGTCTTTCGAGCGCGTCTGTGCCGGCAGCGACGAGTGTGACGGTGAACTCCAGCGGCTTCCAGCCCGGTGAGAAGCTCGAGCTCTGGTTGCGCTCTCAACCATGGAAGCTGACGGATGCCACGGCAGACGCCAACGGTGATCTCTCATTGTCGGTGGGAATCGCCGGTGGTACCGAGATCGGTGCTCACACGATCGAGGTGCGCGGCGCGACTAGCGGTTCGGTATTCGTCGACATCGTCGTGACAGATGATCTGGCTATCACCGGAATCGACTCCGCGTTCGCTTCTGGCGTCGCGACCACGGGTCTTGCGCTGGTCATTGGCGGGACCACCGTGGTATTGCTGGGGCGTCGGGCGAGCCGGGAGGCGGCCTCGTCGATGTGACCGCCACGTCGCCTGGACGCGCCCGATGACCGCCTTGGTGCGACTGATTTCGATCGCTTTGTTTGACAATAGGACAAGAAGGAGTCCTGCTGACGGGTTTGGGCTGTCGAGGTGCCGGTTCTCGGAGATCGGGCATGGGTAAGGTCATCTGCGCGCCGTAGGCGCCTTCGGCCTCTGTTAGCCTGAGCTTCAACCTGTGTCGTACCCGTGTCTGTATATCTCGGCCAAGTGAGCTCGCTACGCCCGCTCCGCTGCTGAATGCCACCCCGTCGGGCGTGCCGCCGCGCCCTTTCTCTTCCGGAGGACCCGAACTCATGATCTTTCGACGCATCAAGAACTACGACGCGGGGAGCGAGCTATCAACGCACGACCTCGAGGCCGAACTACGCGGGTTATTGAAGCCCCGAGTCGGCATCACTGGTTCGCTGGGCCGTGGAAACTACGGTGACGAACTCTTCGTGCGGGTGTACGAGCATTGGCTCGGACAGTGGGCGGATCTGACGCTTCTCACTGCCCTCCACAGGCCGTGGTATTTTCGGGAACTCCGTACGACCCAAGTCGACATCATGGATGCAGTTGTGCTCGGTGGGGGTGACCTGCTCTGTCCGTATCGCACACAGATCGATCCTGATTTCATCAATCCGATGTATCTCCGGCGGCCAGTCCACGTCGCAGGCATCGGTGTCGAGAACGACCTGCCGGAAACTGACCCGTCCGTAGTCGAGAAGTGGGCAGAGTTTCTCACTCACCCGAACGTGCGCTCGATTTCAACTCGCGACCTGGGCTCAGCCGGCTGGATTACGAAGCACATTCGCCCGAAAGTGACCGTCGTCGCTCACGCAGACCTTGTCTGCGCGCTGCCGTTGCCACCCGTCGAGCGGAGCGAGGGCAGACCCATTTTGGGCATCGTCACGCGATACGCACGAGATCCGAAAGACTATCGACTACTCGAGGAGATCGCCGCTTCTTACATCGAGAAGGGCTGGCGGGTTCGCCACATCATCGGCGGCATCGAGGGACACGGCAAGCGTGATTTCGAGAACGGGGAAGAGCTCAAGATCGAGGGTAAAGAGACTCTTTACACAAAGCAACTCGATGAGATCACCCGCGCGCTGGGTGAGTGCTCACTTCTGCTGAGTATGAAGTTGCACACGACGATCGTCGCAACTATGTACGGTGTGCCGACGGTGTGTGTCAATCCTGTCGTCAAGATTCGAGCATTTATGGCCGCCATCGGGCGAGAGGAGTTGGTAGTCGAGCCGACTGATCCCCGGCTGATTAAAATACTTGAGGATGGCGTTCCGGACGTTCCGATGGACAAGGTCGACAAGCTTCGTGCCCAGGCCGTCGGCTATCTCAAGCAGCTCAGCCAGCGAATCTGGGATGACTATAGGAACACGTCGGCTGCCCGCCGGCACATCCTTCCCGAGACGATGGTTTGGACTGACTGACCCGCCTCAAGGTTTGATGCTGCTGGAGACGAGCAACGGCGTCGACCCCGCCGAATGCATCAGCACCACGGCGTTCCACGACGGCTGGCGGCTGGGCTGATTGGCATTACCGCTGACGGCTCCCGGCAATATCGGCACAGTTAGCCCGAACGAGTTCGCGCAGGCCCGCCACCCGACGCTCACCCGAGAGTCGCTCCTTGCGTAGAGGCGGCAGAGAACCTGTGTCGGTTCACTGCCCAGTGAGCGGCTTGGGTGTGAGCGTGCAGAGAATCAGCGGTAGCGTGCGGACGTCTCCATAGGAAGCTGGCGCGACCGTAGAAGCGTGAGTTATGAACGCAGGTACGCAAGAACCTCGGGCTTTGGCAGAGGCTTGTGGCCAGCCACTATGTCAGTAAGTGTGAGCTGCTGATGACCCAAATGCGGACACTTTAGAGCGGCAACATCATCCATAAATGACAACTGTTGATCATAGGTGGCGTCTGCTGTGTTCGTAATTAGCGTGAACGGGGGGACGAAATCCGCGTAGCGGAGACGATCGAGCACATTGAGACGTTCTGGGTGCTTTCTCCGGAGTTCTGAGAACGTTTGGCCGAAGTGTGATTCGATGATGACTTGTGAGCCCTTGAACGGCCACAGTTCGACGTCAATTTGTGGGATCTCTGATAGTGCCGAAGAGCCCTTGAGGTGTGCGGCCATACCGATCGCAGCGAAGCCGCCGATCGATGAGCCATGGAACGTCACGTTCTCATGCGACGTTCCTAATGTGTCCGCGATCCGGCCGGCAATGGACGCGAGCTCGGCAATCAGGTCGTACGTGTCATGGATGAACCAGCCGCCACGAAGATTCTCATTGATAGTGATGGCCGGGTCGCCTAATGCGATCACATGTGCGTCGGGAAGGTCTTCTTGCCAGGTCCAACGGTGAAAAAACGGTATTCTGCGTTCTGATTTCGGGCCTTGAGCGCCAGGGAGGAATACGACGATACGCTCGGCCTGAGCGCGAACAGCGACGTTTGCGTGCGTAACGAGCTGTCTGCCGATCTGGCCCTCCAGCGCGTAGAGCCCAGGCGTCGGTCTTGACGACAACCATGTGCTGAGATCGGTCGCGACTGTTGGATACAGGGCCATAGGGCTTGATCGTAACAGCCGCTACTCGTGCGGCTGACTCCTACGCAAGTGGAGGGGATTAGCGGCCGATAGCGTACGTTGCCGCAGGTAGCGCTTGGCACCTTGGGGGCGCCTCTTGTCCCAGACGCCGGAGTAAGCCGCTGGCCGGGGAATCCTTGCGCCTCTGACTACAAGTCACCTCGCACGCAGACAGCATGTACGCACTCCCGCCACCGCCGGTTCAACGTCCCAAAGGTAAACTGATCCAGGCATTTGTTGCTCGCTCCATCCGAGAATCGACTGCTCGGTGGGTTCGCGGCTTCCTACACGACGAAGGGCGGCGGGTTCGCGACATCATTTCGCGGTATCGACGACCGCGGCAGGTGCGATTCCGAGAATGCGGAGAATCTCAAGTCGGAGGGGAAGGTGATCTTCTTCACCACCCAGTTCGAGATCGCCCAGGCGCTGCTGAGTATGAAGCAGCACACCACGGTTGTGGCGACGATGTGTGTGGTGTGCTTACGCTAGGTAACCATTCTGATGCGAAGACGCGCGTCTTCAGTCGATTGAGTGCGAGGAGCTTGTCGTCGCCCTGGCTGATCGCCGTGCCGGCTGACCGAGATTCTGGAGGCGGGGCGCCGGACGTGCCGACGCACAAGGTCGAGTAACTCCGTATCGAGAGCATCGCAGCGCTAAGGGAACTCAGCTGGACGGAGTGACCTCGGCCGTCGTGCTTGTTCCTAACCGTGTGTATTGCCGTGAGTTGTCAGTGGTCGATTATGCTTGCGGTCATGGATCTTCTCGTTGTGGGCTCTGGTTTCTTCGGCCTTACCATTGCAGAGCGTGCCGCGGATGCTGGCCGTAAGGTGACTGTGATCGAGCGTCGCTCTCACATCGGCGGTAATGCCTATAGCGAGGCGGAGCCGGAGACGGGGATCGAGGTGCATCGTTATGGTGCGCACCTGTTCCACACGTCGAATCAGACGGTGTGGGAGTACGTGAACCGGTTCACGACGTTCACGAACTATGAGCACCGGGTGTATACGAACCATAAGAGTGTCGTGTATCCGATGCCGGTGAACCTGGGCACGATTAACCAGTTCTTCCAGGCTGCGTATTCTCCGGATGAGGCGCGTGCGCTGATCCGTGAGCAGGCGGGGGAGTACGACGTGAAGTCGGCGGCGAACTTCGAGGAGAAGGGGATTGCGCTGGTGGGGCGTCCGTTGTTCGAGGCGTTCTTCCGTGATTACACGGCTAAGCAGTGGCAGACCGACCCGCATAAGCTTTCCGGGGACATCGTTAGTCGCCTCCCTGTTCGTTACAACTATGACAACCGGTACTTCAGTGACACGTGGGAGGGTTTGCCCACGGACGGGTACACGGCCTGGTTGGAGCGGATGGCGGATCACCCGAATATTGAGGTGAAGCTGAACGTTGATTTCTTCGATGAGTCGCAGCCGCTGAATCGTAAGGCGCTCGTCGGGCAGGTTCCGATCGTGTACACCGGTCCGGTGGATCGGTACTTCGACTATGCCGAGGGCGAGCTGAGTTGGCGCACCCTGGACTTCGAGCAGGAAGTGCTCAATATTGGTGATTTCCAGGGCACTCCGGTGATGAACTATCCGGACATGGATGTCCCGTTCACTCGCATCCACGAGTTCAAGCACTTCCACCCGGAGCGCAAGGACGTCTACCCCACGGACAAGACCGTCATCATGCGGGAGTTCTCCCGTTTCGCGGAGAAGACGGACGAGCCGTACTACCCGGTGAACACTCCGGCGGATCGTGAGGGGCTGCTTGCCTACCGCGAACTACAGAAGGGCGAGCAGGACGTTCACTTCGGCGGACGTCTGGGCACCTACCAGTATCTCGACATGCACATGGCAATCGGCTCGGCGCTGACCATGTGGAACAACACCCTCGCCTAATTCGCGAGAGGTCGCTTGTCGACCGGTTTTGGGTGAGAAGGTCCCATTTGTGCTTGGGACGCGTGGTGCATCGCTAAGGTACCGGGAGCGACTAGGCTCGTTTTGTGATTGATGCATCGATGGATCCGACCGCTCAAACCTGGCACACCGAGAACTTTCTCGTTCGAATTGCTCGTGGAGAATCGATAAACCCGAGTGCTGAAGATGAGGGTGCCACATGGGCGAGGCGCGACACCCCGGCCGATGCTGAATACGGTGTCGCTACGCTCGCGCTACTTTCCGGTGATCCGAAGCGGCAGGAACACTTGGCAGTGCTCCGCGATACCACCGCTCCCGAGCGCGACATTGCTGTGTTCGGGGCACGTACTAAGTCGAGCTGGGCTCTGAACGTGCTAGCTGGGCGATTCACTGGCCATGCGCACACCTGGGCGTCGCTACGCGCAGCGATTCTTGACCTTGAGGCTTTGAGCAACAACGATATGCCGCCTGTCGTTGGTGGAATCACGCTAAACCAACTGTCCGAACTCTCAGGGGTTTTGTATGAGCGTGATCTTGACCCCGAAGCGTTCCAAGCACTGGCCGAGTACATTTCGGCGCAAGTTGTGGCCGGACAGAACTTGCACGAGCAATTCATGGAACCGCTGGCCGAACGGCTGTTGCAGCACGGCCGTGCAGAGTCCGTGCGCGCTCTGATGCCTCGTCTAACCAAGAGCACATGGGTGCGTCACGCGCTGGCGATGGAGTTGCAGCATCCTCGCTTCGGCGGCTCCATCGACTCGATGTTCCGCCTCCTGAACGAGCCATACTACCGGGCGGGGCTTGAACCCATTGAGCGCAACGACGCTGAGGGTGAAAGCTTGTTCCAGCAACTGACCGCATCTGCGCGGTCCGAAGCGGTGGATGGCCCGCTCGTGACCGTCATCATGGTGACGTCCGAGCCGGGTCACGAAATTTTCGTTGCGGTACGTTCGCTCATCGCGCAGAGCTACACGAACTGGGAACTCGTCATTACTGATGATTCCTCCTCTTCAGGGGCGTCGGTGCTGCTTGACGAGGTAGCGGCTCTTGACGAACGTATTCGCGTTGTTCGCAACGACGAGGACGCTGGTGAGTTTGTTCGCCGTAACGAGGCGTTGCAATCGGCAGATGGCGTGTTCGTAACGATGCGCGACGCAAATGTGTGGTCGCACCCGCGCACCCTCGAGATTCAAGTGGTCGACTTACTCACGATGCCGTCTCGTCTCGGAAACGTGATCAAGGCGGTGGGAGTCTCAGATGATCTTTCCTTCGTCGATCGTCCAGGCGCTGAACTCTTCATTGCGGAATCCTCGCTGATGTTCCGACGGGAAGAAGTGCTGAGTACGATTGGGTACTTTGATTCTGTTCGTGTTGGCGCTGGAGCTGGAGCCGAGTTCCGGCAACGCCTCGAATGCGCCACTGGATTGAAGGTTCCCGTACTGCTGCCCGGTGCTCCGCTCGAGTTTGTTAGAGAAACGAGCGAAGCCTACGCCGAGCGAGACCCCAAGGCGACCTTGTGGAACTCACCTGACCGCATGATGTATTGGAGTGGCACGCAGAGCAATCTTGCACGTGTTCAGGGCGATCATTCTTCGCCGTTTGTGGCATTCCCTCTCGCTGATCGGCAGTTCGCCGCTCCCGCACGATGGGTGGAAGCGTCGCCCGAGGTTCAGCGTTTCGACCTCGTGCTCGTACTCGACGGCCGCGAATTCTCGAAGCTTCGCGACTTCCACACGACTGTTGCATCTGAGCTTGAGCATGCCGCGTCCAAGGGCATGCGTATCGCATTTCTTCAGTCTTACTCGGTGGGGGGGCCGCGGGGACTCGCCCCGCTCGCGCCGGCGTTGCAGAATCTCGTTGATTCGCGTGTTATCTCACGAATCCTCGAGGAAGATGAAGTTGAGACCGGTGTCGTTGTGGTGCGCCACGCAGGCGCCGCGCAGGGACATCAGCCAGAGCGTCGTTCGATTACGGCTTCGCGGGTGGTCGTCGTCGAAGACTCGGCCGCGCGAGACGCGCGCGGACAGACTTTCGCGCGGGGTGACGTTGACGAAGTCGTCACCGCCTGGTTTGAGGTTGAACCGGAATGGGAAGTGGCTGCACCAACGTTGCCCGCTGCTCAAGTTAAGATGCTTGATTTCGACGGCGGTCGCCTCGAGATCACGCTCGCGACAGCTGTGCCCCGACGCGTGCGCAGCGTGCGCCTCACCAACGAATCCGCCACGGTTGTTCTTGAATCGAGTAAGACTGCTGCAGAGGCGCTCATCTGCTACGCAGATATCGCGGTGCTGACTGGGCGTGAATGGGCTGTGAGCATCGAATACGACGCCGGGTCAGGCCAGACTGTCATTTACGATTGCGCTGTCACGATCAGTACGGTCATTCTAAACGCGCCTCATCAAGTGGCTGTGAGGACGGCGAACGACGGATTCGTTCTTCTTGCGCAGCAAGCGGTTGGTGATCTCCCAGGCAGAGATGACTTCGTGAATACATTCCTGAATGCCTCTGCGGAACACTCCACCGTTGTCGGGGAGAAGTTCCAGGTCGGTCTTGCACAGGGCAACGCTGCTTCGGTGTCTCGGGTGTACGGTCTTCGAAAAGTAGATGCCGGAGCCGTGCGGCGCCGCGACTTTACTGTTGGCCGAAACGCGGATTCTGCGATGGTGTGGGAGCGTCCTTTGGCTAAGTTCACGGACGCGCGCTGGCGTTTGTACGGCACATTCCGCACCCCGCTCGGACTCGTTGAGTATCCGATCCACGTCGACGCTGAGATGAAGCTCGTCGGAAACCAAGCTTGGGCACCACAGTTGCGCCCGAGCAGCGCGATTCTTGTCGCGCCGCCGGTTCCAGGTCGCGTTACGCGCGCAGCCCGACGGGTTGCTAACTCGCTCTCGGAGAAGATCCTTGGCTTGCGCGCTGCAGCCGGCCGCAGCAGCAATGCGGGCACCGTTTCTGAGAAGATTCATTTCGACGCGTCACACGGGGAACCACGGATTGAAGCGACCCCGACTGTCACCGTCGTCATGCCGGTCTACAACGTCGAGCCGTTCCTGGATGTCGCCATCTCGTCGGTTCTCGACCAGGAGTTCGCCGATCTTGAGCTCATCCTGATCGATGACGCGTCGACCGACGGTGGGCGCCGCATCATCAGGAAGTACTGGCAGAGCGATCGCAGAGTTCGTGTGTTCGCGCTTGACCACAACACCATCGGCGGAGCTGGCGTACCCAGCAATATCGGTATTCGCGCCGCGCGCGGTGAGTACGTGGCCTTTGCAGATAGCGACGATCATGTAACGCCAGCGGGTCTCGCTCGAATGGTCAGCCTTGCAGAGACGCACGAGGCTGAGCTCGTCATCGGGGATTTCAAGACATTCTCTGAGAGTGCACAGGAAGGTGCAGAGTCGTATGATCGGCGTGTTTGGGGCGAACTCGCCTTGAACGCGCCAATCTCGGCGTTCACAGATCCTGCGCTTTTCCGACTGTCGCCGGTGCCGTGGCGTAAGCTCTATCGTCGTTCGTTCCTGCAGAAGCACGCGATCGAGTATCCCGAGGGTGACTACTTCTACGAGGACAACCCGCTGCATTGGTTCGTGTTGTCGCGCGCCACTAAGGTCGTGATGTGTGACGAGGTGATCAGCTATCACCGAATGGAACGCGAGGGTCAGACTATGAGCGCGGCGACGTACAAGCTGGGTGCGTTCGTCAACCACATGAATACGATCCTCAATTTTCTTGCGGCAAGCACCCACAAGCATCGCGATGTGTTGTTTGAAGCGTTTTACGACTACCTCGCACGCACAAACTGGGTCGCAAAGGACCAGACGCAGCAGGCCGCCGCCGAGCTGATCCGTTTCGGAATTAGCGGTGTGTATAAGCGTGCGCGCGCAGCTGCCCCAAGCGCGGCCGTGGCTCCAAAACTGCGGGCACGTCTCGCTGCGTATGACGATGCGTACCCGGATCTCGATTTGAGTGTCGTGATCCCAGTATTTAATAGTGCAGACCTGCTGAAGCAAACCCTCGACTCGGTTCTTGCGACCGCTGGTATTCGCTACAACGTGTTGCTCGTCGACGACGGTTCGACGGATGATTCGCTGTCGATCATGCAAGAGTACGAAAATAAATACGACAATGTGCATGTTTTTGCGCAGGGAAACCGAGGGGCGGGGCGAGCCAGGAACTCGGTCATCCCGCTCGCAACGGGACGATACAGCTTCTTCCTGGACGCAGACGATGTCATCGATCCCGAGGCTCTTGCAGCCGCCGTTAAGCATGCTGATGCAGAGTCGGCAGACCTGCTCTTTATGAAGTACAAGCTCGAGTACGCAGATGAGGGCCGCCATGAAAGGATGCTCAAGGCTGACCGGGAGATCTGGCGCCAGTTGCGCGGCGTCACGAGTAATGCGGCTAAGCAACGTGTCGTAGCCCAATTGGTGAACTACCCATGGAACCGAATAATCCGCACGTCTCTTCTTCACGACGCAAATATCTTCTTTGGTGCAACGGTTGTTCACAACGACGTTCAGTTCCACTGGCACACGATTGTGAGCGCGCAGAAGATCGCCTTCGTGGAATCAGCCGTCACAACGCACCGTAAGTTCGCGACGCGGGCTCAGGTTACGAATATCGAAGACGCTCGCCGGATAGCTGTGCTGGAAGCGCTGCGGAGCACGCACGAAAGGATCGCTGGATCCGACGGATACGAGAACATCCACGAAGAATGGCAGAAGTTTGCGCTCCACCTGTTGGAATGGGCGAAGAGCCGTATCCCCGAATCGCTGCACTCTACGTATGAGGCGCGACGTCGTGAGCTCGAAGGGTCTTTCAACCGCTGACTCGTAGGATGGGGAGACGCTGCCACGGCGTCTCCCCGATTTGCATCCCGGAGGCTAGCATCGGGGCTGTAGTAGTGTGCAGAGAAATACTTGGCCTGGTGCGCCATGGCCGTGCTGAACCGCTGATTCTTCCCGATGCCATATAACACTCGCTGCCCAGGCTTGCGCTAAATGGATAACGCTGCGCCTCGCAGTAACCAGACTTGGAGTCAACTCACGATAACGCCTCCGCTAACGGGGATACCCAAGCGAAAGAGGGGGAGACCGTCGGCTACGTGAGCGTCATCGCTCCAAGCTCGGTGATGCTCGACGAGCGGACTTGGGCCGGGGTCAGGAACATGTTGTGCGCGTGCGGCTCGACTACCTTCAGAATCCCTAGCGGGCCTGCGTCGACGCAGCTTGCTTTTCGATGTACTTCTCGACGTGTTGACGGTCCCAGCCAATGTTGCGGCGCACGACTTTGGCTGGCACTCCGGCGATGGCAGTGTTCTCGTCTTCGAACTTGCGCGACACAAGAGAATGTGTGCCGATCACCGTGTTGTTGGCGACTTGGCTGCCTTTAAGTATGGTTGCGTTTGCGCCGATCCATACGTGATCACCAATCATAATTGGTTGAGCTTGGTTGAGAACTTCGCCTGAATCGAGGTCGAAAATCGCGTGGCCGTCGCTGGCGCGGAAGATAATGCCGGTGCTCATCATGCAGTTCTCACCAACAGTGACTGAACGCGGCCCGTCGCCGGCCATCGCGAACCTGCAACCCTCGATCGAAGTTCCACGGCCGATCGCTAAGACACGTTCCTTGCCGTTTCCGCTGAGATTCACGACCACCCCAATCAGCCCGCGGTGGTGTGTCGTGCCAATGCTCACATGAGCGTTTGAACCCATTACAAAGCGACATCCGTGGAACACCGAGCCTTCGCCGATCTCGACGCTGCTGTTCCGTCCTTTGAAAGTGACAGTGAGTCCTTCGAACTCGTCGATGAGCGTCTTAGCGCCGTCGGCGGAGACGAGCACGATTTGGTTGTTCGACATAAGCACGAGTCTACGTTGACTTCGAGATGGCATCGGTGCGGGGCGATGGCATCGAGCGCAGAGGCGTGGTAATGGCTGTACTGGCGGTGACGAGCTGAAGTCGCAACCAGTTGAAACCGGTGGCTGATGCGCGGTCGGGTCGGAGGTGGCACGTGAGGTATCTGGTGCGGAAACTGGTGAAAGAGCATGCGAAACGGCAACGGCCAGGGTCTAAGAATCAAAGGGAACGCAGGCATCGTGACTGAAGCTTTCCAAACCAGTAGTGCGTGCCTCGTTCTGAATCGAAGGCACGCAAGCTGCGGCGTGTGCGGCGCGATACGATGATGATTGCGGTCGTATTTGCTTTGATCGCGAAGGTGCGCGCGGGCCGTGACTGTCGGTCCGTACCTTGACGCCTGGCATTGCGTTTGTCGTGACGTGACTGAGCGTGATCTGACCACAGGAGAAACCCAGATGATTTTTCGACGGAAGCGCAAGAGCGATCTCGTGACAATCACCCAGAATCGTGAAGTCGCGCTGGCTGTTGATGAGTCGCCGTCCCGAGAAGCATTGGAGGCGGAGCTCCAGTCACTGCTGAAACCACGTGTCGGAATTACCGGCTCGCTAGCGCGGGGCAATTACGGTGACGAATTGTACGTTCGCGTCTATGAGCATTGGCTCGGGCAGTGGGCAGATCTTACGCTCCTCACAGGAATTTTCCGCCCTTGGTATTTTCGCGCGATCCGTAACAATCAGGTTGATCTTATGGATGCCGTGGTTCTCGGTGGCGGTGACTTACTCTGCCCATATCGACCGGAGATCGATCGAGACTTCACGAACCCGATGTATCTTCGTCGGCCGCTCCACGTCGCTGGTATCGGAGTCGAACGCAACCGCCCGGATATCGATCCGTCTGTCCTTGAGCAATGGACCGAGTTCCTTACCCACCCCAACGTGCGGTCGATTTCTACGCGTGACCCGGGCTCCGCAGAGTGGGTCTCCGAGCACATTCGCCCTAAGGTTTCGGTGGGGTCTCATGCGGACCTTGTGTGCGCGTTGCCGCTGCCCCCTGTTGAGCGCGACGACGCTAAACCAATTCTTGGAATCGTCACTCGGCACATCAAGAGTCCAAAGGAGTATCGGCTGCTCGAGGAAATCGGCGCCTCTTACATCGAGAAGGGATGGAGAGTTCGGCACATCATTGGCGGCGTTGCTGCCCACGGTAAGCGGGACTTCGACAACGCGGAAGAACTCAAGGTAGACGGTAAAGAGACGTTCTATACCGAGAACTTGGATGAGATTACCCGTGCGCTTGGCGAATGCTCGCTGGTACTCAGCATGAAGCTACACACAACACTCGTCGCCACGATGTACGGGGTGCCCACGGTCTGTGTCAATCCCGTCGTGAAAGCACGTGCGTTCATGGCGGCCATTGGTCGGGAAGAGCTCGCGCTGTCCCCAACTGATCGTCGTCTGGTCAAGATTCTCGAAGACGGCGTCCCCGCCGTGCCTATGGACAAAGTTGAAGAGCTTCGTAACCAGGCTATCGAGCGGCTTAAGAGCCTCAGTCAGCAGATCTGGGATGACTACCGCAATACCTCAACTGTCCGTAGCCACCTCCTCCCTGAGACGATTTCGTGGTCTGAGTAGGCAGAGGTCGCGTGCGGGGGTCAAGCCCCGGGTAGTGGTGTAGCGGCGTCCTTCGGTGTGAGGGTTAGGCGCTGAGTTCGAGGGTGGGTTCGTCTGCCACCTCCGCTCCGTTAGCGGAGACGAGGGTGAGGTGGGATTTGGTGAGGATGTCGAGTCCGAGATAGCGGCGTCCTTCGGCCCATTCATCGGTCTGCTCGGCGAGGACCGCTCCGACGAGGCGGATAATCGCGTCGCGGTTCGGGAAGACCCGACGCTGTCGGTGCGGCGGCGGATTTCCCGGTTCAGTCGCTCGTTGGGATTGTTGGACCAGATCTGCTGCCAGCGGCCCTCGGGGAACTGTGTGAACGCGAGGATGTCCGCTCTCGCAGTGTCGAGGTGCTCGTGCACGTCGGGGAGATTCGCGGCGATCGCCTCGACCGGCCCCTGGTAGGCATCGGAAGTGACCAGGCGGACTCCGGACAGCCCGCGGGCGACGAGAGCCGCGAAGAACTAGTTCCAGGCCGCGCCAGTCTCGCTGGTGGCGACGCGCAGCCCGAGCACTTCACGGCGCCCGTCCGCGTTGACGTCGGTCGCGACGAGGACGACGGCATTGATGACCCGCCCGCCTTCGCGGACCTTCATGGTGACCGCGTCCGCGGCGGCGAACGTGAACGGCCCTGCATCGCCGAGGGGTCGGTGGCGGAACTGGTCGACGTGCTCGTCGAGGTCCGCGGCCATCCGGGAGACCTGTGACTTGGAAAGCGAGTGGATACCGAAGGTCCCCACGAGCTTGTCCATGCGGCGAGTGGAGACCCCGGCGAGATAGCAGTCCGCGACGACAGCGATCAGTGCCGTCTCCGCGCGTTCGCGACGCTCGAGCAGCCACTCCGGGAAGTAGGTGCCCGTGCGGAGCCTTGGGACGGCGACGTCGATCGTGCCGACCCGCGAATCAAGGTCGCGGTGCCGGTAGTCGTTGCGCTGCGTCACACGGTCAGGGCTGGGATTTCCCCATTCCGCGCCGACGACCGCGTCCGCGTCCGCGGACAGCAGCGTGTTGATCATTGTTTGCAGCAGCTGCCGCATCAGATCGGGCGACGCGTCAGAGAGCGCTCCGGAAAGAACCTCGGGAGGGATGCTCCTATAGAAGTCAAGCCGCAAGGATCTGGGGTGGGGAGGCGGCGGTGACAGATGTGGGCGGCTTGTGAGGAGACGATACATCTCGCGTGCGATGGCGCGTTTGAGGCAGCGGATGATGCCCTTCTTCGAGAGGCCTTCGGCGGTTCGGCGTTGGACGTAGGCGCGCGTGGGCTCGTAGTAGCGCATCCGGACGATCGCGACGGTGTAGAGCGCGTTGTTTGCGGCGCGGTCTCCGCCCCGGTTGAGGTGATGTCGGTTCTGACGTTTTCCGGAGGAGGCGGGAATGGGGGTAACGCCGGTGAGGTGCGCGAACGACGCTTCGGATCCAAGCCGGTCGGGGTTATCTCCAGCAGTGATGAGCAGCTGCGCCGCAACCTGAACTCCGACGCCGGGCCGCGCGAGCAGTTCTGGCGCCACTTGCCTCGTGAGCTCGCTAATCGCGCGGCGGAGTTCTTTGATCTCGTGATTCAAGTCCGCGTAGCGTCGTGCGAGGGGCCTCAGTGCGTGAGAGAGCCGCTTCAGCATCTGCATGGTGGATATCGAGCTCATCTCTTCCCGAAGTTCGGCCGGGCCGTTGATCAACAGTGCACGGATCTGGTCGATGCACTGGGTTCGCGCCTTGATCGCCGACTGTTGCGCAAGACGGAAGCATCGCAGCGACTCGACGATGCCGTCGCGCGACTTCGGGATGCCCGTCGCCCTGCCCGAGGCTACGGCCCGAGCGGCGGCGCACGCATCCAGGGGGTCGGACTTTCCTTGTGTTCGTCGCGCAGTCCGATCAGGGCGGTCGACTTCGACGACCCGGGTCCCGACGCTGCTGAGCAACCGTGTCGGCGGCGCTTGAAAACTGGACAGTAGCGGCGCTTGAAAAGTGAACACTCAACTATTGGAGAGTGATCACTTTGGAAGATTGGGCATTGATTCGGAGGCTGGCCGCGGAGGGCGA
>NZ_JBPTMA010000001.1:552033-700671 GCF_051546305.1 Microbacterium wangyouchuni | reverse complement strand
CTCGCCCTCCGCGGCCAGCCTCCGAATCAATGCCCAATCTTCCAAAGTGATCACTCTCCAATAGTTGAGTGTTCACTTTTCAAGCGCCGCTACTGTCCAGTTTTCAAGCGCCGCCGACACACGGATCCTGACTCTCGCGAGCGCCTCACGCTGCAAGTGCCTCAATCAAGTCTGCGGTGAGGATGTTTGCCGCGAGACGCCCGCGTATCGTGACGCCCTCAGGGGATCGGCGCAGCCCTGGTTGCGACCAGTGAAGCTATGGATTGAGCCACCACCTCGATGCGAACTCGTCCGTCGCGAACGCGCACCAAGGCATCCGACGGTGACAGCACTGACTCGCCTGCTCCCTCAAACGTCAGAGAGTTCGCCGCGCCGAGCTCAGCCGAAAGCCGGGTGACGACATACTCTCCATTTGAGACGGCCGGAAGTACCAGTTCAGCGACGGTCGGCGAGTTCGTCGTGTTCACGATCTTGACGTACTGCAGGTCAGACGTCGCGGTGCTGGAGACGAAAATGCCCTGCGGCGGGTCGGACACGACGGGGACAACGGTCGCTCCAATAGTGTTCCCGAATAGTCTCTGCACCTCGTAGTTGACTGTTGGCATGACGGTCTCGGGGTTGAAATCGATCAAGTTATGTGGCCACAGTCGTGAACCGACATTGTTGAGCAGGGGTGCGTACGAGGTCATCGCTATGACATCGGAATTGCGCTCAACTCCGGTGAGAAAAGCCGCCTCGGCGAGCGCACTCTCGAAAGTGTTTGGCTCAGTTTTTGCGGTGACCGACTTGGCGGCATACTCGCCAACAAAGACCTGGGCGCCTTCTCGGTCGATCTTGTCGTAGCGATCAGCATGAGAGAGAAACCAGGCCGGTGACTTGTAGAAGTGCTCATCCACTATGAGAGCGCCCTCTTGCCCTCTCGCGAACTCCCAGGTGGCGTCAAACGCCTTCCCCTGCGCGAAGGGTCCAGCGCTGAGGATCGGGACGATCTCAGGATTGCGGCTGCGAACTGCTTCCCGGATCTTCGCGTAGTTCTCGAAATAGTGCGTGCCGTAATTCTCGTTCCCTATCCCGAGGTACTTCAGAGGGAACGGCTCCGGATGTCCAGCCTCCGCCCGCAGTGCGGCCCATGAGCTATCGGCAGGACCCCCTGTCGCCCAGTCGATGAGGTCGAGCACGTCCTGGCGAACATGGTCAAAGTCGGGGTCGTTGTGTCTGATGCACTCCCTGCTGCGGAACTGGCAGCTGATTCCCGCGGGGACGATCGGAATCGGCTCCATACCGAGGTCTTCGCAGAGCAGGAAGAATTCGTAGTAGCCGATCTGGTTGGACTGACTGTAGTCGCCGTCGGCAACTCGTAGGCCCCAAAGGTTGTAGTCCGCTCGGCGTTGGTGAAGCGGACCAACAGTGCGCTTCCAGTCATAGGCGTTGTCGCCGCCCATTCCCTCCACAACGCAGCCGCCGGGGAAGCGCATGAACTTCGGGTTGAGTGCCGCGAGGGTCTCGATGAGGTCGCGTCGGAAGATTCCCTGCGACCAGCGAGGATCACCGGCTCCCCAGTGGTCGGCAGGTACCAGCGACACCTCATCGATATCGAGATGCCCTTCACCCTCCAGTTCGATCTCGAAGTGCACACGACCCGTGCGAGAGACAGGGATTGGAAAGGATGCCTGCTGCCAAGCGCCATCACGAGCATCCTCGGCGAGAGTGAAGGGTACTTCTCCCGCGATTGTTCCGTCGGGCTGTACCAGGCGCGCTGATACGCGACCCGAGAAGCGGTGAGAGCGTAGCCACACCGACAAGACCATGTCGACACCGATGGTTGCTGCAATGACCGCGCGGCCTCTTTCACCGGTCGGTTGATACCCACCGTTACGGACGACCGCTCTACCGTCCTCAATTGTCAGGCGCCCAAATCTGGCCTCGGGTGTGATCCCTCCGACGTCCAGCACCTCAAGCGATCCCTTCAGAACCTGCCAGTGCCGCCCCGGATCTCGTGCCACCCGTCCCCGACGTTTGGTCGTCATGGCGATGAGTTCATTGTGAAGCCGTCGGTCGAGGTATGTTCCGTCGAAGCTGTGGTTGGCGATGACGTTCGCGTTGAGGCCTCCGTCGCACGCC
This sequence comes from Microbacterium wangyouchuni, assembly GCF_051546305.1. NCBI lineage: Bacteria > Bacillati > Actinomycetota > Actinomycetes > Micrococcales > Microbacteriaceae > Microbacterium > Microbacterium wangyouchuni. The sequence continues at coordinate 698,550 of NZ_JBPTMA010000001.1, read as the reverse complement.
CTGTTGAGGTCTTCGTAGAAGAGCCCGAACAAGGTGGGACTGACCGACGCAGTGCCGAGGGAGGCGTCCGCCAGCACATCAAATCTCTGCCCGTGAGTCACTAGCTCCCCTGTTCACTGGATGATGAAGGCATCCACTGGATCATCCGACCGTATGCCAGCATGGACGAGTTACGCTGCGACGAATTCGCACTGGAACTCGTGGCGCCCACTGGTGCGCACGTGCTCAGTGCCGTCAGGCAACACGATGGTGCACGATGTCGAGACCGGCACCTCCACCGCGAGAGTGAAAACGCCGTCGGCGACGCTCCAGTCCGACGACGCCTGCCCATAGGGAGTTGTCACGCTTCCGCGCGCAGACGCGAGCCCCCCACCCATGAGTGGGGCGACTCGGAAACTGCGGTATCCACCCTCGATGGGTTCGATGCCCGCCACCCGACGGTAGAGCCAGTCGCCCACCGCGCCCGCGGCATAGTGATTGAAGGACACCATCCCGCCGTCCGAACTGTCGTCTCCCCCACCGGCCGTGAGGCTCGACGTGTTGACGGTGCCATCGGGCCGCAGCGCGTCCCATCGCTCCCAGATCGTGGTGCCACCGGACTCGACCATGTACAGCCACGACGGGCTGGATGTCTGCTGCAGCAACCGGAACGCGTCATCCACTCGACCATTGTCAGACAGCGCGAACAGAATGTACGGGGTTCCGGGGAACCCCGTTGCCAGGTGACCATCGGCGTCATCGATGAGTCGAACCAAGTTGTCGGCCATCTGGTCGGTCTCGGCCCCGCTGGTCATCCCGAAGTGCAAGGGAAGTACGTAACCGGTCTGGAACTCCTTGGCGAGCAAGCCATTGCCGTCAGTGAATTTGGCGCGGTACGCAACGATGATCTCCTCGCGGAGCGCCCGATAGCGCGCGGCGTCCCCGGGATTGCCGAGCAGGTCAGCGATATCGGCGACGATTCCACAGGAGTTGGCAAAGTACGCGGTGCCGATCCACTTGCCCTTGGCGAGCCAGTCCCGTACCGCACCGTCTGGAGCCGTCCAGTCCCCAAAGTGGAAGGGAAAGCGCCAGATGCGCCGCGCGTTCTTGGTGACCGAGAAGAGGCCCGACCACCAGGAGGCGGCACCGAGGAACTTGGTCATCGTTTCATACTGGTCGCGCAGAAGACCGAGGTCACCGCGCGCGAGATACTCGGCCCACGGCGCAAGCACACAGACATCACCCCAGCAGGATGTTGCCATCACCGGGAAGCCATTACCCGCGCGAGGCACCACCATAGGGATGCCACCACCGGGGCTCTGCTCGGACTTCAGATCGCGCAGCCACTTGCGCATGAACCTGCTCATGTCGAAGTTGTAAGACGCCGTGGTCGCGAAGACCGCGTAGTCCCCGGTCCAGCCCTCGCGCTCGTCCCGCTGCGGGCAGTCCGTCGGGATGTCCACGAAGTTGGATCGGCCACCCCACTGGATCGCGGACTGCAGCGCATTGATGAGGGGATCCGACGAAGTAAAAGAACCCGTCTCCGCCAGGTCTGAGTGCACCACGAGAGCCGTGAGGTCCAGGTCCTCGGCAGTGATTCCGCTCACGCCAACATAGCGAAATCCCATGTAGGTCAGTCGGGGCGAGTAGGTCTGTTCGCCCTCGACACACGTGTACGTTGCAGTGGCTTTCGCGGTGCGCAACGACTTCACGAACAGTTCGCCGTCGACGAGCACCTCGGCGTGCCGGAAGGTCACGGTCTGTCCGCGCTTTCCCCGGACTATCGCGCTCACGACGCCCGCGAAGTTCTGCCCGAAGTCAAAGATCAGCTCCCCACTAGCTGCCACGGAGTGGGCGACGGGATGCATCACCTGCTGCGCACGAACCGGCGAGCCGTACTGGGCGACAATCCGCGGAGTCCCCCGCGGCGCGGCGGTGTCTGCTTGCTTCCAACTCTGGCTTTCCTGGGCGACGGTTGCGTCGTATGTCTCGCCGTCGTACCACTCCGCCATCCTGAATGGCCCGTCGGTGCTGACTTGCCAGTCCGGACCGGTCGCGATCACCTCGACAGTCCCATCCGCATACTCCAAGTGAAGCTCGCACAGAAAGGCCTGGCGGTCCGCGTAGATCTTGTTCTTACGCTTGTGGGTATACGAGCCCACAGCCCAGCCTCCGGCGACAGTCGCGGTGAGGGTGTTTTCACCATCACCAAGCCCATCGAGATCGTAGGTTTGATACTGGATCTGGTTCTCGTAGGAGGTGAACCCCGGGGCGAAATAGTCTGCCCCTACTTTGGCGCCGTTGAGCTCGAGTTCATACACTCCCAGAGCGGTGGCCTCAAGCCAGGCACGTCGCAAGCCGGCACCGACGACGAAGGTCTTGCGGAACGACATCGGTACCGGGGATTGCTTCTTGGGTGTCTCGTAAGCACGGTCTGTAATCCATTGTCCCGACCAGGGTGTTTCCAACCGTCCGGCGCGGAACGAGGTTGCAGCCTCCGCCACGTCTCCGCTCGACCCTGTGGCCGTTACACGTACGAGATACTCCGTGAAAGGTTTGAGCGGTCCGGCATACACCGTTCCGATCTGCTCGCGCGTTTCTACGCTCCAACCGTCGACAGCGATGACGGCTGACTGCAGGTTTTCTCCAGGAGCCTCGGCCCCCAACGCAAACGAGATGCGAGGAGCCTCATCCGTGACGAGACCGGAGGCAAGCCCATCGATGGTCAATGACGTGATCTTCATGAACGTGCTTTCTTGCCCAGTATTCGGCGCAGGCCGCGGATGGGGTGGAATGCAGCAATATCTGCGATGCCTTGAGCGAGGTTAAAGGGAAACTGACCGGATGCCGACATGGCCATGCTTCTCAACGAGTTGAACGGCATCATCCGCAACACGAAGTGCGCATTCTTGACGCGCGCGTCACGCTCGAGACCGTCAGGCAATGCGAGCGCCGTCAGGTAGTCCTTTTTCATTCGGGAAACAACTGTCTGGTACATGATTGCGCCCATGACGGAGTGCCGCGCATCGGCAAGTCGAGTCTCCATCGTGAGGCGATGGGACCGAGAGTGAATCGGAACCTCTCGCCCCAACAGCAGCGAGAAGCTCTCCGGAATCTGCACCGGCGGCATCGCATACGCGCGCTCGACCTCGGGGAGGTAGGGAGAGCGTGAGTCGCGGCCCGAAGAAATGCGCAGCGGCGCGGTCGATCGGATGTCGTCGGAGGACGCCGCTATAAGAATTTCATAATCGCCGTTTTCGAGAATCCACCCGCGGTCGCGTACATCCCAGTAGGCGAGATCGGACAGCTCAAACGAAAGCGCAGCCTCCACGGTGTCTCCTGCCGGAACCTCGACCCTCGTGAACGCGCGGAGCTCTTTCTCTGCCTTGAACACCTCTCCCGCGTTGTTGCGGACGTACAGCTGCACGACTTCTGCCCCGTCGCGGCTTCCGGTATTTGATACATGGACGCTGACGCCTACGCGGCCGTCCTGCACGCTCACCGCGAGGTCGCCGTAGTCGAACTGGGTGTACGACAGGCCGTGCCCGAAGGCGTAACGAAGCACGGTCTTGGCTTTGTCATAGAAGCGATAACCCACATAGATCGATTCGTAGTACTGGGCTACTGTTCCGTGGTCGAAGTCGGCCGCGGAGCTGGCATCACCCGCGGTAAGAGGCCAGCTTTCGGCGAGCCTGCCTGAGGGGTTTGCTTCCCCGAAGAGGAGGGCAGCAGCGGCCTCTCCTCCGGCCATTCCCGGAAGGTACATATCGAGTACCGCCGCCAGTTCGTCGGCGAACGGCAGCTCGACGGGCGCGCCGGCGAACAACACGAGCACGACCCGAGCGCCGGAGTCGAGCAACTGCCGCAGCAGTGCGGTTTGATTTTCTCCCAGAGCCATCGACTCTCGGTCGAATCCTTCGCTCTCTTCGAGGTCAGTGAGCCCTCCGAAGAACAGCACGGTGCTGGCTGATTTCGCGGCCGCGAGTGCTTCGTTTTCCATCGCCGGATCGCGCTTGGGATACGTGCTGCGGTATCCGGTGGCGTAGATGTAGTCAATGCCACGGTGGTCGAAAGCGATTTGGGGGCTCACGACCTCGGTCGGGTTGATGAGCGACGAGCCGGCACCCTGGAAACGCATCTGCTTGAACATTTCGCCGACGATGAGCAGCGAGTCGGCGCGCTGGTCGAGTGGCAAGATGCCGTCGTTGGCGAGAAGCACCGCCCCCTCGGTGGCGACCTGCCGGGCGAGCTCGCGGTGCTCCACCGGGTCATGACCGAGTCGCCGGGGTGCGACCGTCATCCGCTCGACGAGGGTTAGCATGCGGCGCACCGCTTCGTCGAGCACTGCCAGATCGAGGCGCCCGTCTCCGATCGCGGCGATGAGTTGCTCTCCGTTGTGTCCGGTGCCGCCTGGCATGTCGAGCTCGCAGCCCGCTTGTATGCTCTCGATACGGTCATGGGTAGCTCCCCAGTCCGTCATCACGACGCCATCAAACCCCCACTCATCGCGAAGGATGCGGGTGAGCAACTCACGGTTGTCGGAGCTGAAGACGCCTCCGATCGCGTTGTACGCGCACATCACGGTGTGTGGCTTAGCGTGTGTGACGACGCGTTCAAACTGGCGCAGGTAGATCTCGCGGAGAGCGCGCTCGTCTACCTGACTATCGCCGACGAAACGGAAATTCTCGTTCGAGTTGGCCGCGAAATGCTTGACAGAGGCGGCGATCCCTTCAGACTGAATGCCCTGCACGAAAGCCGCCCCGAGCATCCCAGATACGAGCGGGTCCTCGGAGAAGTACTCGAAGTTGCGGCCACACAAAGGATTGCGTTTGATGTTCACGCCCGGGGCGAGCAGCACATCCACCCCGCTATCGGCCGATTCGCGACCGATAGCGACTCCGATCAGTCTTGCGTTCTCAGGACTCCACGAGTTTGCGACGGTCGCGGAAGTGGGAAAAGCGGTCGATGGCTCGTTGTCACCGACACCAAAGGCTCCTGCCGCAGCCCTCACCTTTCGCACTCCATGCGGCCCATCGGTCAGATAGAGCGCGGGGACGCCGAGCCGCTCGATCGCGGCGGTGTTCCAAAATTCAACACCCTCGAGAATCCCGACCTTCTCGTGGAGAGTCATTGCGGCGAGCGTCTCTTCGACGGAGAGTGCACTTGTAGCGGACGAGGTCATGCTCAACGCACACCTTTCACAAAGCTAGTTGTAACGCCAACGCCAAGGGCGAGCAGCGCTCCGACCAGGAACAAAGCCGTGTAGTTCCCACCAGCGCTGGGCCCAATCAGCAGCAGGGCTGCACCAATAACCGGAGCGATCGCCGTCGACAGGGTCGCCGCAAGGTTGTAGATCGACATCCAGCGCCCTGCCTGTTCCCGATCGGGAATCAGATCGCTCGCCATCGCGACGTCGACCGCGCCAAACATTCCGGCAGCACCGAGAATGCACAGTACTGCGGCGAAAAATAGACCAAACCCATCAGCGAATGCCATAAGCGCCAGCCCCGTAGCCGTGAGGCCGGACGCGCCATAGATGAAGGCCTTGCGTCGCTTGAGTCGATCCGAGAGTGTGCCGGAGACGATGGCGAACGTCATGGTGATGAGGATGCCGAGACCACCCACCACCGCGAGCTGCGCCCCGGCCTGCTCGGCGGTGAATCCGATCCGATCCAGCAGAAAGTACAGCTGGTATGTGGTGAGAAAGGCCAGCGCGGTCTGCATGAGCAGCTTGCCGAGCCACACCAGTGAAAAGTCGCGGTGCTTACGCGGGTTGAAGACGAGCAGCCGGAAAGTCTGGGCCAGCGAGGTGTGAGGAAGAGTTACGATCGGATCCGAGATGAAGATCATGAAGATCGCACCGACCACGGCGAGCGTGATGACCGGGATGAGGAACATCAGCAGCAGGTTCGTCGTGAAGAGTCCGCCGATCGTGTAACCCAATACTCCGCCCAATTGAGTGGCGACGCCGACGATCGCGCCCATGATTCCCCGCTGAGCCTCAGGCACACGCTCCGCGACGAGCGGCGTAATTGCCGCAGCGTTGCAAGCGCCGCCGAGAGAGACCACGACCCAACCCAGGATCAGCATGGGTACCGAGTCTGAGAGTGCGACGATGGTCGATCCGATCGCGAGCACGATGATGCCGCCGATAAGCCAGGGCCGGCGTCGACCGATTCGCGTGTGGGTGCGGTCACTGAGCACGCCGGCGACCGGCCCAGCGATGAGCCCGACGACGGCACCCACTGTCGCGACCAGTCCGAGAAGAGCAGCCTTGTTGCCTGGGTCCAACACGCCGACCTTGTAGGGAAGGCTGAACAACGCAGGCATCATCACGGTCAGGTAGAGGCCGAAGTTCAACAGCCCGAACAAGGTGATGAAGAGTCGACTCACCTTTTTCTGTGGGTCCGGAAGTACCACTTCGACCTTGGTGGATGCACCAGTCTGAGTGGGCGCACCCGCTGGGGTGTTTTCGTCGTTGAATGCCATGAGACTCCGATGTCATGAGGCGTGCCACTAGCGCGCGCTACCTCAGGATACGGGACGCAGCTCACGAGCGCAAAGCACTAGGTACTAGCTAGTCTCCCGACGCACTAGAACAGCAGTCGCTTCCGGGCCTGCCTGGGGGTAGTCAGAAGCCGTCACACGACTCAGAGCGAGCTCAGCGAGGAATCGCCCTAGACCCGCGGTGTCCACACGAACACTTGAGAGAGCCGGGACCACGAGACGAGCCAGCGGGGTGTCATCGTGGCCGACGATCGCGAGAGTGCCCGGCACGGGCAGGCTCGCGCGAATGGCGGCACCGAGAACGAGAGCGCCCACGTCGTCGTTGTACGCCACGATCCCATCGACTCCGTTGTTGACGAGCTCGGCGAGCGTCGATCCGACGGTGGACTCGTTCACGGCGACGCTTGCCACCAGGGGCCGCCCGGTGATGGCAAGGTGCGTCTTATCCGCCAGCCCACTGCGCTGTGAAACCAGATCCTGCAGCCTCGGATCAGTTGTCCCCACAAAAGCAATCTGGAGACGGCCGGAGTTCACGAGGTGCTCTACTTGAAGGCTGGGGCCTTCTTCGAAATGGAGCTCACGTCCTAGTTCCAGGGCATCCCTACCGGGGACCAGCGTGTGTGCACCGGTTGCGACAATCGCCGAATGCTGCGCGTCCGAGAGCGGAGCCAACGCGATGACCACCTCGGGACTCAGGCTCTCCCAGAGAGGAACCGCCTGTCCCCCTGGATGCGGCGTCATCGTCACCATCGAGTACCCGGCCCGATCGAGCACCAGCGATGCCTCATCCAAATGTGCCCTCATGCTGTGGTCGACGGGCCAGTCGGGCAGCAGGATCAGCACGATGTGACTTCGACCGCTCGCGAGAGCACGTGCCGCGGTGTGCGGTTTGTAGCCGAGCCGCCGTGCTTCGCTGAACACCCGCTGGCGGGTGGACTCCGGAATGGTCTGCCCCGGGGTGTCGTTGAAAACAAAACCGACGGTAGCGCGGGACAAACCTATTGAACGCGCGACATCAGCCGCTGTGACCCGTTTGGCCGGAAACTTTTTGTCAACCCCTGACACCGCCGTGCTCCTCTCCACTTGAGCACATTATCTCCTGAGCAACCACTGCATCGCGAAGAGCCATGACTTGACATCAAACCCGTAGAGCTCGCTCTCCGGGTTGAACACCGTGCTCTCGGATCAAGAAGTCAAGCAGCGGCTTCCCTGTGGACACGCGCGTCGCCGTATCGAACTCGAACAAACCCATCGGACCCAACCGGAAAAGTCCGGCCCACAGTGTGGTGAGCGGCGCTCGAGGCGCGCATCTCGGCTGAAAAGGTAGGTCACCTCTTGCAGAAATAGAACGGCTCCGGGACTTAGGCGCGGGGCGTCGGGAGACCGAGAGAAAAGATCCCTCCGTCTCCGTGCGCCAAGCCTTAGGGAAATGCGACGTGATCAGCACTTTCACGCATGCTTGCCGGGCGGAACGGACACTCTTGGCCGACGATTCCGTGGGCGATTTGACGCAAACCCAATGCAGAGCATTTAAAAAATAGCTTCCGACCAGGGCTTTTATGGCGGAGACGGAGGGATTTGAACCCTCGGTCCCCTTAGAGAGGACTCCACCTTAGCAGGGTGGTGCACTAGGCCACTATGCGACGTCTCCAGGCATCCAGGCCAAAACTCGGATGCGCTCGTCCATCATAACTGGTTCCCACACCAGCGACGAACCGAGCTCGAACCGCACTCGTCAGCAGCCCGATTTGGCCCCCAGCTCAGCCGCCAGACGAGCGACGAACCACCAGCTCAGGCCGAAAGCGCACGCGTCGTTCGTACTCGCCGTCCGGGTTCTCGATGACTTTGAGCAGCAGTTCCACTGCAGTGTGCCCAATCTTCTGCGCGGGCTGACGCACGGAGCTCAGCGGCACCACCGTCGCCTCAGCGAAGTCGATGTCGTCGTATCCGATCAAGGCGATATCTTCGGGCACTCGCATGCCGCCGAATATCGAGAGCCCCTGCAGCAGGCCGACGGCGAGCAGATCGTTCGCCGCGAACACACCGTCCGGTCGCTGCGCAGGCTCGCGTCGCGAGATGACCTCTCCGGCAGTTCGCCCGTTGAGCACCGTCAGCGCTGGCATCTCAATCACTTCGAGCGATGCTCCAGGCACCTCGGCGACCGCGCGCCGGGCACCTTCGAGACGGTGCTCGACCTGTGGAATCGAGGCTGGACCGCCAACAAAAGCGAGCTTCCGCCGCCCCTGCTGCAAGAGATGCTCAGTTGCCAGCTGGCCCCCCTCAACGTCATCGACCGACACTGAGCAGAACTGACTGTTCGGCATTTCATGGTCGACGAGCACGACGGGAACACCGGCGTCACGCAAACGCGCGAGCATCTCGGTAGCAGTCGATGTCGGAGTGATGAGCACACCGTTCACCCGCTGCTCCCGAAACAGGTCGATGTACGCCTCTTCTCGAGCGGGATCCTCGTCGCTGTTTCCCAGCAGCACCGACAACCGGTCCTCCTCGGCACGCGCCTCGGCGCCGCGCGCGACCGCAGCAAAGAAGGGGTTGCTCGCATCGAGCACGATCATGCCGATGCTGCGGCTTCGCCCGGCCCGTAGCTGTCGAGCGGCATCATTCCTGACGAACCCGAGCTCCTCAATGGCTGCGGCAACGCGCGCCACGGTGGCCGGTGCGACTTTATCCGGACGATTCATCACGTTCGAGACCGTGCCGACCGATACACCCGCCGCTATTGCGACATCTCGTACGCTAACCGTCATTCGAAACTCCTCGCATCCATGCTGACGCGAGTGTATCCGGGAACAGCTCTCGCACTTGACGTGACCCGTGAAAACTCCGTAGCATTGTGTGTTGAAACGATTCATGAACGGACGACGATGACCAGCGCCACCCGCTACTGCTTCCAGCTTCAAATCCGCCCCGAGCTGCTCGAAGAGTACCTTGAGCGGCACAGCCCCGTCTGGCCCGAGATGCTGGCCGAGATCGCAGCATCCGGCAGGCGCAACTATTCACTCTTCCTGGGCGAGAGCGGTCGCCTGATCGGCTATTACGAGACCGACGACGACGCTGCCGCTCAGGCGTATCTCGCGCAGTCCGCAGTCGCCACGCGCTGGGAATCCGAAATGGCTCGGTTCTTCGTCGGCCTCGACGGCCGTCCTGATCAGGCCGCAACACCACTCACCGAAGTCTTCAACCTGGCGGAGCAGCTCTCCGCCGCAGCATCCGACAACGAAAGCAGTGCAACATGAGCATCCTCTCCCCCGATCAGCTGACCGAGCTCGAGAAGCAGTCGATCGAACTCCCGTCCTGGGCGTTCGGAAACTCCGGGACCCGCTTCAAGGTGTTCGGCACCCCCGGCACGCCCCGCGACCCGTTCGAGAAGATCGCGGATGCCGCGCAGGTGCACAAGTACACCGCGCTCGCTCCTGTCGTCGCCCTGCACATTCCGTGGGACATGTGCGATTTCGATGATCTGCGCAAGCACGCCGAAGATCACGGCGTTGCCCTCGGCACCGTGAACTCGAACACCTTCCAGGATGACGATTACAAGTTCGGCGCCCTGACCCACGAGGATGCTGCCGTGCGCCGAAAGGCCATCGATCACCACCTCGCGTGCATCGACGTGATGGATGCCACCGGCAGCCGCGACTTGAAGATCTGGCTGGCGGAGGGCTCGAACTACCCGGGCCAGGCCGACATGCGCGGCCGTCAGGACCGCCTGCAGGAGTCACTGCAGCAGATCTACGCGCGCCTCGGCGAGAACCAGCGTCTGGTACTGGAGTACAAGTTCTTCGAGCCCGCTTTCTACCACATGGACGTTCCGGACTGGGGTACCTCGTACGCGCAGGTGAGCGCGCTCGGCGACAAGGCACTCGTCTGCCTCGACACCGGTCACCACGCCCCCGGCACGAACATCGAGTTCATCGTCATGCAGCTGTTGCGCCTCGGCAAACTCGGCTCGTTCGACTTTAACTCGCGCTTCTACGCTGACGATGACCTGATCGTCGGTGCAGCCGACCCGTTCCAGCTGTTCCGCATCCTCTTCGAGGTCGTCCGCGGCGGCGGGCTCAACAACCCCGATGTGGCCTTCATGCTCGACCAGTGCCACAACGTCGAGGACAAGATCCCCGGTCAGATCCGCTCGGTGCTGAACGTCCAGGAGATGACCGCCCGCGCGCTGCTCGTCAACACGGATGCCCTCACCGCCGCCCAGCGCTCCGGCGACGTTCTCGCGGCCAATGCCGTGATGATGGATGCCTTCTACACCGACGTCCGCCCGGCACTTGCCGAGTGGCGGGAGTCCCGCGGCCTCGCCGCCGACCCGATGGCAGCGTATGCAGCATCTGGATATCAGCAGCAGATCGCTGCCGACCGCGTCGGCGGCGTCCAGGCCGGTTGGGGCGCCTGAGCGCATGCACTAACGGGCCGCACGCTCATCCCTCCGATGAGCGTGCGGCCCGTTTGCAGAGTCTTACGCCCCGGCAAGCCCCGCGCGACGAGCCCGAAAATCGGGCCGATCGAAGTACGCCGCAGTGGTCTCGGCGTCGAGCGTCGCAACTCCGCCTGCTGCTCGCGCGCCCAGGCGAACGCGGGCACTCTTGACTGCCATCAGTGAGATGCCCTCCGCTCCGGACGCTGTGTCAGAGATCGCGATGATTCCGTGGTTTCCCAACAGCACCAATGACGGCGTCTCGCCGTGCTCGGCAACATACCCCTCGAGCAGTTCGAGGAACACGCGGCCCAGTTCGATTCCCGGCTGGGCATAGGGCACGAATAGCGGCTTGCCTAGCACCATGTACTCCTCCGAGTACACGGGCAAAGCGAATGAAGTCGCAGCTTCCACGCTCGCCAGCAGCGCCACGACATCGGTCGGGTGCGTGTGCGCGACGTACTTCTTCGAACCGAAGGCGCGAGCGGCAACGTGCACCAGCGACTCGATTGACGCCCGCACACCGCTCTGAGTTGTCAGAGCCGCGGTGAGATCATCCTGTGTGGTGGCAGGATCACGCAGAACCCGCAGCAGCTCCTCCTGATCAACCGTCACGAAAGTCTCGGCCGTAGCATCCGCCATCGAAGACCCGGATGCTTTGACCACGACGGTCGTGTCATCAATCTGCTCGCTCGTATTGCCCTCGGCGAGAATCACCAGATCGCGCTCTGGCAGGCCGAGTCGGCGAGTGAGGGCGATCAGCTCTTCGCTGACGAGGTCGGGACTGATCCGTGCGTTCATGTCTACTGCTCTCTTCCGTATTGCATGTCATCGCGGGGCGTACCTCTTCGGCGAGACGGTTCGCGTGGCAACCACCCGCAGGTCTTCCAGCGTTCCGTCGAGCTCGCCCATACTGCGAGCCTGCACAAGGATGCTGCCTAGCGCCGTAGCTTCGTCGGGCCCTGCGAGGACGGGGACATCTGCGCGCTCGGCCGTGCGCCGACACAGCAGAGCATTGCGCGATCCGCCGCCCACCATGTTGATCTGGGTCAGCCGCTGTCCGGTCAGCTCTGCTGCTTCAGCGGCAGCATCCGCAAATGCCTGCGCGAGGGATTCGATGATGCAGCGGGCAATTTCGGCCATTCCCTGCGGAACCCGGAGTCCGCGCTCAGCACACCAGGTCGCGATCCGAGCCGGCATATCGCCCGGTGTCTGGAATACCGCGTCATCCACGTCGACGACCGAGACCTCGAGCTCCACCGCTTCCGCCGCGGCGATCAGCGCACCGAGGTCAATCGATCCGCGTTCACGCTCCCACAGCCTCATCGATTCGCTCAGCATCCAGAGGCCCATGCCGTTGCGCATGATGAGGTGGCGGCCGTCAGTGCCAGACTCGTTCGTGAACCCTGCGATGCGTGCTTGTTCGGTGAGCACGGGTTCGACCCGTTCGACGCCGACCAGTCCCCAGGTTCCGCATGAGACGAATGCAGCGCCATCCTCCGACATAGGAATCGCGACGACAGCAGAGGCGGTGTCATGGGCTGCGACAGTGACGACGTCGAGCGACGCCCCGAGGCCTTCAGCGACCTCGGTGGTGACCTGTCCGAGTCGAGTTCCAGATGCCACGATCGGCGGCAGCAGCGCCCGATCGATGCCCACTGTATCCAGAAGCGAGCCATCCCACTCACCCGTGCGCGCGCTCATCAGCGACGTGGTCGAGGCGATCGTGCGCTCCGCGACTCGCTCGCCACTCAGCCAGAACGAGAACAGATCCGGTGTAAGCAGCGCTGTATCCGCGACGTCCAGCAGACCATCCTCGGCGTCAGCCGCCAACTGATAGATCGTATTGATCGGGAGAATCTGGATGCCGGCCCGGGCATAAATCTGGGCCTCCGACATCCGCGAGTGCACACGGTCGACCTGCGACAGCGTCCGCTCATCGCGGTAGTGCACCGGGTTTCCCAACATCCGTCCGCGACGAAACAGCCCGTAATCCACGCCCCAACTGTCGGTCGCGACCGATAGGAGCCCGGGCGTCTCGCGAACCGCTTCACGCAGATGCGTCATGGCGCCGTTCCACAACGAAAGTGTGTCCCAGTGCATTCGTCCGGAAACGATGACCGGGGTGTTCGCGAATCTGCCGACCTCGCGCATCTGCACGTGACCGTCCGTGAGCGTTCCGACGATCACTCGCCCGCTCGTCGCGCCGAAATCGAGCGCAGCGAAGCTCGGCGTCACTCCGCGCTTCCGTCGACGAGCCACTCGATGAGGTTGCACCACATCGGGCCGAATCCATCCCAGGCGAGGAACGCCGGCGGCAGCCAGTGCGGGCCCATATCACTCATGAACGCCCCGACGCGGCCGGCGCCCTCGCGGTCGACGATGACGAGCGGGTGTTCGCCTGCCGTCGCCAGCACGTCTGCGCCGGAGCGCGGTGTGACCCGGTGATATCCCAGAACGTGCGGCCATGTCTCGGCGAGTCCGGCAGTGATCGGATGCTGCGCAGTGACGACGGGTTCCACCCCCTGGGGCGTCTCCTCGCGGTCATCTCCGGTCTCCATTTCGACCGGCAGGATCTCGGCGAGTGGGGTATTGCGATAGTTCGCCTTCGCCTCGATGCCCTGGAAGCTCAGATAGCCGCCGACCATCAACAGTGCACCTCCGTCGCGAACCCAGTCGACGAGGAGCTGCAGACGGTTCGGGATGCGCTCACCCCTGCTGAACACGCGATCGGGAAGCAGTAGCGTGTTCGCACCGATGTCGCTGAGAACCACGACATCAACGTCGGCGAGCGCTGCCTGATCGGTCGGGAACCGCTCAGCCGCGACATGGTTGGGTTGGAAGTCAACGGTGTGACCGCCGGCCTCCACCGCACGGATGAAATCATCCGCGCCCTCGCCGTATGACGACGTCGTGAACGTATCAAAGCCCTTGGTGTGCAGGGTCGTGGTCGACCATGACTCCCCCGCCAACAGAATCCGTGCCATGACGATCTCCTCTTCTCTTGCTTAGAACGCCAAACCGATGGGTTCCGGGCCGAGTTCCGCCTCACGCGGGTTCGGCACCTGGAATCCGTTGGCGCGGTACGCCTCGTAGTCGAAGTGCTCACACTCCTCATATCCGATCCGGTGGTAATCGTCGAAGCCCCGCCAGTCCTCGTAGCCCGCTCCGAATGTGTTGTCGAGGAAGGCATCCGCCATCGCTTTGCCCAGACGCGGACCGATGAAGAACCCGCCCATCGCCATCAGGTTGCAGTTGTTCGCCGTTGAGGCTCGCTTCGCAGCCGACACGCTTTCGCACACGGCTGCGTGCACATGCGGGCATTTGCTGGCCGCGACATGGATGCCCATGCCCGAGCCACAGAACGCCAGCGCTTTCTCGTACTCCCCCTCGGAGATCTGGGAGCCGACCAGGAAACCAACCCGGTGATACATAGGAGTGACATCCTTTGAGGGGGTCAGGTCCTTGACCGTCCAGCCGCGCTCCTCCAGATGCTTCTTGACGGCTTCTTTCAGTGCGAACCCGGCGAAATCGGCGCCGACGACGACGTGGCGGTCCTTGACGAGTCTCATGCTTGGTTTCCTTTCCATCGCAGCAACTTCATGAGGTTGCCGCGTTTGTCCCACTGGTTGACGACGATCACGAGCAGCAGAACGCCGCCCCAGATCAGTGGTCGGTAGAAGTTACTGATGTGCGGGAACGCATTCAGCAGTGACGAGAGGACCTGCAGCACGACCACCGCCAGGATCACGCCCGAGAGTCGCCCGGATCCGCCGTTGGGGTTAATGCCGCCCAACACCACGATCAGCACCGCGAGCAGTGTGTAGGTCGAGCCGTAGTCAGCCTTCGCCGAGTTGTAGTTCGCGAGCATCACCAGGCCTGCTGTGCTGGCCAGGATGCCGGAGAACATGTAGGTGCGAATGATCAGACTCGTCGTCTTCAGCCCGCTGAACTTCGCCGCCGTCTCATTCGATCCGAGCATGTAGAGCTTCGTACCGAAGGCTGTCTTGTACATGAGCAGGCCGACCAGAATCGCCGCGATGACGAAGATGATCAGCGGCATCGGGATACCAGCGATTCGAGCCGCCATCACCTCGGCGTACTGCGGAGGGAGGCCGCTGATCGGCTTTCCCGCGCTGATGATGATGGCGATGCCGGTGAACAGCTCAAACGTACCCAGCGTCACCAGGATCGCCGGTATGCGCACCTTCGCAACGAGGAAGCCGTTGAACGCCCCGGCCAAGGCACCGACCACGAGCGAGAGCGCGATCCCCGAGGCGAGTGCAAGATTACCTTGCCCAGCATCCGCTCCTTCCGGTGCGATCGCAAGCATCAGCGAGGCGCTGCCGATCGCCGTCATATTAGCGACGCCAACGACGGACAAGTCGATTCCGCCGATCACCATCGTCAGCATCACACCGAGCGCCATGAGGGCAAACTCGGGGAACTGGATGGCCATCGACTGCCAGGTGGGAGCGCCGAAGAAGTACTGGGGTTTCATCACCGCGAAGAAGATCAGCAGTAGAGCCAAGACCGCGGCAAGACGCACCACGTGTTGGTCGCGCAGGATCGACAGGCGGGGCTTCGAAGAGGTAGCCGTAGAGAACATCGTGTGCGTTTCCCTTCTCAGACCAGCACCGCCGAGCGCTTGCGCGCCCGTCGAGTCAGTTGGATCGCCGAGATTCCCGTTCCGATGATGATGAGCACGCCGAGAGCGAAACCCTGCCAGAACGTCGGGATGCCGACGAGGATCATGCTGTTTTGCACGATGACGATCAGCAAGGTGCCGAGCATCGCGCCGGTCAGCGTTCCGGTGCCGCCCGTGATCGCAGTGCCGCCAAGAACAACGGCGGCGATGACCATCAGCTCCATGCCGAGAAGGTTGGTCGGATGCATCTGGTCCATCATGCTTGTGCGGACCAGACCCGCGATCGCAGCGGTGGCACCGACGATGACGTATAGCCAGAACTTGATGCGGCGCACGTTGAATCCGGCACGGGATGCCGCGCTCTCGTCCCCACCGATGGCATAGATACCCCGGCCGAACTTCGTGTATCGCAAAAGCAGGAATGCACCGACGACGACAGCTACGAGCAGCAGGAATGCCACCGGCATGCTCGAGGTCAGACCCGACTTCGGGTTCGTCGCGACGAACAGCGTCGCACGACCGAACTCGCTCATCCCAACGGGGATGTTCGGGATCTGGACCGAGCCGAGCGCTCCCTGCATAAATCCGGAGAACACGTTTGCCGTGCCCAGCGTGATGATCAGCACCGGTATCGCGATCCGCGAGGTGAATAGACCATTGAACGCCCCCAGCAGTGCACCGAAGATGATGGCCATGATCAGCGGCAGCCAGATTCCGCCGCCCCAGCCGGCATCAACGAGGATGCGGGTGGTCGCGTAGACCGCGAGCGAGGCTAGCGCGGGGAACGAGACATCGATGCCACCCGAGACCAGAACGAGAAACGCGCCGACCGCGAAGATCCCTGGCACGACCATGGCATTGGCGAGGTCGACGAGGTTGTTTGCGCTGAAGAATTGTCCGCTACGAGCCTGGATGATCAGGCTCAGCGCGACGATGACCAGCAGCAGGTAGAACTCGTTCGCTCGCAGTATCTTGTGTATGAAGGTCTGCACGTCACTCTCCCTTCGCGGCAGCATCGATGTCTTCGGACATCAGAGCCACCAGATCGTGCTCACCCGTAACGGCGGGATCGAGCTCACTGACGATGCGACCGGAGTTCATGACGAGCACACGGTTGCAGTTTTCAAGTACCTCGGGAATGTCATCCGAGATGATGATCACCGCAAGTCCCTCGGCGGCGAGATCACGCAACACCCGGTGGATGTCGTGCTTAGAGCCGATGTCCACCCCGACGGTCGGCCCGTTGAGGATGAGCACGCGCGGGTGGGTGGCCAGCCATTTTGCCAGCACGATGCGTTGTTGATTTCCCCCCGACAGCGTGTTGACGGCATTCTCTGGATCAGGGGTAGCGATGCGGAGTTCATCGACCCAGCGACGAGCCTCGGCATCCGCTTTTCTCTGATCGAGAATGCCCAAAGAAGAGACGAATGAATCGATTTCTGAGATCACAATGTTGGACCCGATAGACCGCTCGAGGAAGAGCCCCTCGGTCAGACGGTCCTCCGGAACATAGCCGATGCCGTGGGCGATGGCGCTACGCACGCCTTCCAGGCGGACGGGCTTGCCATCGATCCGGATCTCACCGGTCTCCGCCCTCAACGCGCCGAACAGCGCCAGGGCCAGTTCCGTGCGTCCGGAGCCGAGCAGACCGGTGATCCCGAGAATTTCTCCCGGCCGCAGCGCCAGATCGACGTTGTCGAACGCGCCATCGAGGCCGAGGCCGGAGACCTCGAGTACCGGGGCTGTGTCGCTGAGCTCTGGAGTGAATCGAGTCTCGTCGAATTCCCGACCGGTCATATACGTCGAAAAAGACTTGCGGTCCAGCTCCTCGGGCAGACAGGTGATGACGTGCTTGCCGTTCCGGATAATGGTGAAGCGCTCGCTGATTTCGAAGACTTCCTCGAGCTTGTGGCTCACGAACAGCGTCGCGATGCCTCGCGCCTTGAGGTCGAGGATGATTCCGAACAGGCGCCGCACCTCGCGACGAGTCAGCGCAGTAGTCGGCTCATCCATGATGATCAGCCGCGCATCGCTCATCAGTGCTCGGGCAATGGCGACCAGCTGCTTTTGGGCAACGGAGAGCGTCCCGACCATCTCATCCAGGTCGATCTGCACATCAATTTTCGCCAGCGCTTGCTTCGCGACTTCGCGCATGCGTCGCCAGCTGACCAACGGCCGACTGCTGGCGAGCTCGGCTGGCATCGCCAGGTTCTCCATCACCGACAGGTTCGGAAACACCGAGAAGTCTTGGTAGATGACCTGTACGCCGTTGGCAATGGCCTCACGCGGGTTGAGCTTGGTGAAGACCTCTCCACCAACCTCGATAGTGCCTGCGTCCGGGGCATGCACCCCCGAGATGACCTTGATCAGAGTCGATTTTCCGCTGCCGTTCTCACCGGCAAGGCAGTGGATCTCGCCCGGGGCGATCTCCAGCGAGATGTCGTGCAGTGCCTGCACGCCCGCAAAGGCCTTGCTGACGCCGCGCACAGCGATGACGTTGTCGCCCATGAGCGCTTCCTTTCGTACTCAGAGGTGCGGGTGTGGCCGGGCATTGCCCGACCACACCCAGTTCGGATCAGAATCCGTAGTCGTCCACGTTGTCCTTCGTGATGACAACCCAGCCGTTGCCCTCCAGCACCTTGTCGCTCCCCTCGGCGAACTGCATGTCTTCGTATCCGGTGACACCGAGGTTGAGTCCATCGCCGATCTCGTCACCGTTGAGGATCTTCTCGGCCAGAGCCGCAAGAGCGTAGCCTGCGTCAGCCGGATCCCACAGCGTCAGCGACTTCACGAGACCCTTGTCAAGAATCGACTTGTTAGCAGCGGGCATGCCTGTGCCGGTGACGAAAACCTTGCCGGTCAAGCCAAGCTCTTCGATCGCGCGGGCGACACCGGGGGCGTCGAATGACGACGTTCCAACGATGCCCTCGATCTCGGGATATTTCTTCAGCAGCTCCTTGGCTGCTTGGTAGGCAACCTCCCCGTCATCCTGTGACTCGACACGGGGCTCTGCCTCGAGCAGCGTCATGTTCGGGTACTCGGCGTCTGCCTGAGCGACAGCGCCGTCAGCCCACTCGTTGTGCGAGGCGTTGGTGACGTGACCGACCATGGTCGTGTACACGCCTTCTTCACCCATCGCATCGGCAAGGTTATCCATGATGAATGCGCCGTAGTCGCTGTTGTTGAACGCCTCGATGTCGTACATCGTGTTCTCCTGGCTGGCACCCTCGTGCGTGACCACGACGATTCCGGCATCCATCGCCTGCTTGAGAACGGTCTCGAGCGCACCCGGGTCGACCGGCACTACTCCGATTGCGTCGACGCCCTGAGCGATGAGATCTTGAATGACCTGCGCCTGCATCGTCGCATCAGTCTCGGCGGGCCCCTTCTGGTACACGTCCATGCCGGTGTCGGCGGCGAAGGACTTCACGCCCTCCTCCATCCGGACGAACCAGGGGTTGGTGGAGTCCTTGGGAACGATGGCGATCGTGTAGTCGCCGTCGCTGGCACCGCCTTCTCCAGCGGACCCACCTGGCTCGGCGGACTGCCCGCCCGGGGTGCAAGCCGCGAGGCCGAGGGTAAGGACTGCTGCGAGGCCCAGTGCGAGCGGGGCAAAGCGTCGTTGCTTCATGATCTTCTCCTTGATGCGACTGCGGATCGGGATCGCAACGGAGGAGGCAGGGACCACCGCGCCGTTGCGTGATATAACAATTTGAAGCGCTTCATTTTCTGAAGCGCTTCAAAACATACCCGTACTCACTGGCCTTTGCAACAGAGCTCCCCCGTGGCCATAGAGTGAGCGAGCACAGCAACAGGGATGAGGACCGGAGATGGCGGCAGCCGAGGGCCCCTCACCGCGCGGTCCCGTGCGCCTGCGAGACGTCGCCCAACTGGCAGGCGTTGCGACAGGGACTGTTTCGAACACCATCAACCACCCGGAACGCGTGCACCCGCGAACGCGCACGCTGGTTCAAGATGCGATCCGTGAGCTTGGATTCATTCCCAACCAGCAGGCTCGCGTGCTTATGGGAGCAGCGAGCAACGTGATCGGACTCGTCGTTCTCGATGTGGAGAGCCCGTTCTACATGGAGACCGCGCACACGATCGAACGTGCGGTGCGCGAGTCGGATCACGTCGTCATGCTCTGCAACTCTGAGGGAGATCTCGATCGCGAAGAGGCGCTCCTGTCGATGCTTGCCGCGCAGCGGGTGCGCGGTGTGCTGCTCGCCCCGGCGACTCCAGAGAGTCACGCCGACCGTTACCTCGACCTGCCTGGAAAACTACCCGTCGTCTTGATCGACTTCGATGGCGGTGAGCACCAGTGCTCCGTTGCCGTCGACAATTTCCTGGGCGGTCGGCTGGCCATCAGACACCTGCTTGACCTCGGCCACAAGAACATAGCCTTCATCGGCGGGTCCCCCGATCTCCGCCAGTTCGCCAGACGTGCGGCCGGCGCACGGCAGGAGATGCTCGACGCAGGCCTGGACCCCAAACAGCACCTCACCGAAGTGAGCGTCTCCGGAATCGGCATCCGTGATGGCCAACGCGCCGCCGAACTGCTTCTCGACGCCGGAGTTCCCGACGCTATCTTCTGCGGCAACGACATGCTGGCGTTCGGCGCGTATCGCGCACTCGTCGGCGCAGGTCTCAGCGTGCCCGATGACGTCGCACTCGTGGGCTACGACGACATCGATTTCGCGAAGGACTGGATCATGCCGCTCACATCGATCCGGCAGCCCATCGACGACCTCGGTCAGATTGCGGCAGAACTCCTGCTGGAGCATTCTTCCGGCGACGAGCAGCACGTCCACCGCCATGTCATTCTCGAGCCCGAACTCGTTGTGCGCCGCTCTAGCGATCAACGTAGATCGCTCACGGACTGATCTACGCTCGCCGGTCGATCCAGAGTCGCAACGATATCCTGTGGAAAGTCACACGTTCGAACAGGAGACTTCATGGCTACGATCAGTACGGTGCGAGGCGAGCAGCGTCGCACCGCGATTCTCGCCGCGATTCGACGCGATGGCAGCGGGCAAATCGACCTTCTCGCTGCCGACCTTGGCGTCTCCGAAATGACAGTGCGCCGCGACCTCGATGATCTGGAAACCGAAGGGTTTCTGCGTCGCGTGCGTGGCGGCGCGGTGGCAGTTGCGGGCCTTCGCCAATTCGGCGAGCGCCGTTCGGTGCGCACGCGCGCTAAGCAAGCGATCGCGGCGAAGGCGGCGGATCTGCTGCCGCACTCCGGCGCTATCGCGCTGGATGCTTCGAGCACCGTTGGCACGCTGGCCAGTGCCGTCAGAACGCGACCCGGCATCGTCGTCGCGACCAACTCCTACGAAAATTTCAGTGCTCTGCGCTCAATCGATGAGATCACAGCGGCGCTCATCGGCGGGGAGCAGGACCCAGCCACCGGCAGCTTCGTCGGTCGAATCGCCTGCGATGCCGCGCAATCGATGCTCTACCAGGCGTTTTTCACCTCCGCCTATGCGGTTCATGCCACCCACGGGACTTCGGAAGCCTCACTCGCGGAGAGCCAGGTAAAGCGTGCCTTCGCTGCCCAGAGCAAGCGAACCGTGCTGTGTATCGATTCGTCGAAGCTCGATGATGTCGCCGTTGCAGCCACCCTGAGCCTTGAAGACATCGACATACTCATCACCGAACTTGACCCGGCTGACGCTCGCCTTGACGCCTACCGAGTGCACCTCGAAATCCTCTGACCCGCGTGCCACTTGCGCGTGACGTCACTTGTTGTCAATATTGACAGAAAGTAACATCCACTGAGCGGGAGCCGTCATGACCAACCCCACCGCAGCATCTCTCATCGAACGATCGAACCGTCTCGGCGCCGACCCGAAGAACACGAACTATGCCGGCGGCAACACCTCCGCCAAGGGCACCGAGACCGACCCGGTCACCGGTCAGCCGGTCGAGTTGATGTGGGTCAAGGGATCCGGCGGCGACCTCGGCACGCTCAAGGAGCAGGGCCTGGCGGTGCTGCGTCTGGACCGCATGCGCGCGCTCGTGAACGTCTACCCGGGCATCGACCGCGAAGACGAGATGGTCGCCGCTTTCGATTACTGCCTGCATGGCAAGGGTGGCGCCGCCCCGTCGATCGACACTGCCATGCATGGCCTGGTGGATGCTGCGCACGTCGACCACCTGCATCCCGATTCCGGCATCGCCATCGCGACCGCCGCTGACGGCGAAGAGCTGACCTCCACGATCTTCGGCGACAAGGTTGTCTGGGTGCCGTGGCGGCGCCCCGGATTCCAGCTGGGCCTGGACATCGCCGAGATCAAGAAGCAGAACCCGCAGGCGATCGGATGCATCCTCGGCGGCCACGGCATCACTGCCTGGGGCGACACCTCGGAGGAGTCCGAGACGAACTCGCTGTGGATCATCGACACGGCCGCGGCCTACATCGAGGCGAACGGTAAGGCGCAGCCCTTCGGCGGCGTGCGCTCCGGTTTCGAAGCCCTTGCCCCGACCGAGCGGCGTGAGCGCGCAGCGGCTCTTGCCGGCACGGTCCGCGGCATCGCATCCACCGACAACCCCATGGTCGGCCACTTCACTGACTCTGACGTGGTGCTCGACTTCCTGGCATCCGAGAAGGCTCCCGCGCTCACGGCTCTCGGCACGAGTTGCCCCGACCACTTCCTGCGCACCAAGGTCAAGCCACTGATCCTCGACCTGCCCGCAACGGCGTCCGCCGAGGAGCAGATCGCTCGCCTGCACGAGCTGCACGCCGAGTACCGCACCGACTACCAGGCGTACTACGACGCGCATGCGACCGCGGAAAGCCCGGCGATCCGCGGCGCCGATCCGCTCATCGTCCTGATCCCCGGCGTCGGCATGTTCAGCTACGGCGCGAACAAGCAGACCGCCCGCGTCGCCGGCGAGTTCTACGTCAACGCGATCAACGTCATGCGCGGCGCGGAGGCGCTCTCCACCTACTCCCCCATCTCGGACGCGGAGAAGTTCAACATCGAGTACTGGGCACTGGAAGAAGCGAAGCTCCAGCGCATGCCGAAGCCGAAGTCCCACCAGGGCCGAATCGCCTTCGTCACGGGCGCCGCATCCGGAATCGGCAAGGCCATCGCCACCCGCCTCGCGGCCGAGGGTGCATGCGTCGTCGTCGCGGATCTGGACCTCGAGAAGGCACAGGCTGCAGCGGCCGAACTCGGAGGCACCGACGTCGCGATCGGCATCGCCGCCAACGTGGCGGATGCCGAAGCGGTCCAAGCCGCGATGAACGAAGCCGTCCTCGCCTTCGGCGGTGTCGACCTCGTCGTCAACAACGCTGGCCTCTCCCTTTCCAAGCCCCTGCTGGAGACCACCGAGAAGGACTGGGATCTGCAGCACGACGTCATGGCAAAGGGCTCGTTCCTCGTCTCCCAGGCCGCAGCCCGCGTGCTCATCGACCAGAAGCTCGGCGGCGACGTCATCTACATCTCGTCGAAGAACTCCGTCTTCGCCGGCCCGAACAACATCGCCTACTCGGCAACGAAGGCCGACCAGGCGCACCAGGTGCGACTGCTGGCTGTGGAGCTTGGCGAGTACGGCATCCGCGTCAACGGCATCAACCCCGACGGTGTCGTGCGCGGCTCGGGCATCTTCGCCTCCGGCTGGGGCGCGAACCGTGCGGCCACCTACGGCGTCAACGAAGAGGATCTCGGCCAGTTCTACGCGAACCGTACGATCCTCAAGCGCGAGGTCGTGCCTGAGAACGTCGCGGATGCCGTGTACGTGCTGACCGGTCCGGAGCTCAGCCGCACCACCGGCCTGCACATCCCCGTCGACTCGGGCGTCGCCGCGGCGTTCCTGCGATGACCCTTCGACAGGTTCAGGGTCCGACCCGCACCGTCGCCGCCGTCGATCTCGGCGCGACCAGTGGGCGGGTCATGATCGGACGAGTAGGCGATAACACGCTCGAACTCGAACTCGTCACTCGCTTTCCGAACGGTCCGGTCGAGGGTCCCGACGGCCTGCACTGGGACTTCGACGCGCTGTACACGAACATCGTCGATGGACTTGCCGAGGCCGTGCGCCGGGAACCTGCGATCGAGAGCATCGGCATCGACTCCTGGGCAGTCGACTACGGCCTGCTGCGGGACGGAGAGCTGCTCGCCGAACCGTTCCATTACCGCGATTCACGCTCTGAGCGCGGCGTCGCCGAGGTGCACGAGATCGTTCCGTTCGCGGAGCTGTATGAGCGCAACGGCCTGCAGTTCCTGCCGTTCAACACGCTCTATCAGTACCGCGTCGATGGACGGATGCCGGATGCAGACAGCGCACTGCTGATCCCCGACCTCATCGCCCATCTGCTTACGGGTGCGCGGGTCGCCGAGCGGACGAACGCCTCGACAACCGGGCTGCTGGGAGTGCGAACGGGCGAGTGGGACACGGAGCTGGCCGAACGTCTCAGCATCCCGACGACGCTTCTGCCCGAGCTCGTCGACCCCGGCACGGTGATCGGAATGCTGCGCCCAGAACTCGCCGCACGCATCGGCAAAGAGCTTCCCGTGATCGCGGTCGGCTCGCACGACACGGCATCCGCTGTTGTCGGCGCACCTCTGAGTTCGCCCAATGCGGCGTACATCTCCTGCGGTACGTGGGGCTTGGTGGGCGTAGAACTAACCGAGCCGGTGCTCACCGATGCCGCGCGCGAAGCGAACTTCACGCATGAGCTCGGTGTCGACGGCCGCTACCGCTTCCTGCACAATGTCACCGGACTCTGGCTGCTGAGTGAGACCGTGCGGGCGTGGGAAGCAGAGGACGACGCGCCGATCAATCTGCCCGAGCTGCTGGATGCCGCGGCCGCTGTCGCGGGAGACATCGTGGTGTTCGATGCCAACGATCCTTCGCTCAGCGCTCCCGGCGACATGCCAGCCCGGATCGCCGCGGTCCTTCGCGCGCACGGCTCTCCGGTTCCGGAGGGTCGTGCGGCCTTCACGCGGACGATCGTGGAGTCAATCGCCGCAGCGTTCGCCACCGCGGTGCAGACGGCTGCTGTGCTGTCGGGGCGTGAGCTCGACAGCATCCATCTCGTCGGAGGCGGCTCACTGAACCGCCTCCTCTGCCAGGCCACAGCCGACCGCACCGGTCTGCCGGTGCTCGCCGGCCCCGTCGAGGCGACAGCCCTGGGCAACGTGCTCGTCCAGGCCCGTGCGCTGGGAGCAGCGCCCGCAACGCTCGAGGAGCTGCGCGCGCTCGTCGCACGTACGCATGAACCTGAGCGCTACGCCCCGCGCTGAGCGCAGCCTCGCCTGCAGGTCGGCACGCCGCCGCGCACAAACTACGCAGAAACGCACGAACCTCGCAGAGAATCCTGAGATTCCTGCGAGGTTCGTGCGTTCTTGCGAACCGGGCGAGTCGACTCAGAAGTCGAATTCACCGATGTTCTCTGCGTCGAACACGAACGGCTCGCCGAGCAGAACGGTGCCGTCAGCACCGACTTCGAACTCGCCCAGGTCGCCGGCGTCGAACGTGTCGCCCTCAGCGCCGGTGATGTCACCGGAGATCAGCGCCGCCGCAGCGAATGCCGAGAGGTAGCCGAGGTCTTCCGGGTTCCACAGCGCGAACGCGGTGACAGTGCCGTCCTCGACATACTCGCGCATCTGGTTCGGCGTGCCGAGACCGGTGATCGCAACCGTGCCCTTGTAGTCCGAGGTCGACAGGTAGCGCGCAGCAGCCGCGATGCCGACCGTTGTGGGCGAAACAATGCCCTTCAGCTCGGGGTGCGTCTGCAGCAGTGCCGCCGTCTTGTCGAACGACGTCTGGTCATCATCGTCGCCGTACACAGTCTCGACGAGAGTGATGTCGGGGAAGTCGCTGGCGAGGTACTCCTTCATCAGATCGATCCACGCGTTCTGGTTGGTGGCGTTGGCAGATGCCGACAGCACCGCGATCTCACCCGCACCGCCGATCTGCTCTGCGATGAGGTCGACCTGCACCTTGGCAATGCCGGCAGCATCGGCCTGGTTGATGAACAGGTCGCGGCACTCGGGGTTGGTGTCGGAGTCGAAGGTGACGACCTTCACTCCGGCGTCGCGAGCCTCGTTGAGTGCATCGCAGATCGCCTTCGGGTCGTTCGCCGAGACGACGAGCGCACCGACGCCCTGCTGCGTGGCGGTGTTGATGTAGCTCACCTGGGCGTCAGGGGTGGCCTCGGCCGGTCCGACCTCGGCGAACGTGCCGCCGAGCTCTTCAACAGCGGCTTTACCGCCCGTGCTGGAGGTGTCGAAGTACGGGTTTCCGAGGTTCTTGGGCAGGAACGTGATCGACAGATTGTCCGATGATCCGCCATCCGACCCTCCGGCGTCGCCGCCACCCGTCGAACCACTGGTGTCAGCGCAGCCGGTCAGGGCGAGGGCCGCGGCAACGGCGACAGCGGCGAATGCTGTGACACGCTTGCGTGCAAACTTCATTGTTCTTCCTTTCGTTGGGGCTGCCGCAGACGGATGCCGGCGGCACGGAGATCTCAGCTGGTCGAGGTGACCGCTCGTCGAAGCGCTGGAGTCGGCCTGGCTCGAACCCGGTGCGCCCAGCTGAGGAGGCTTGCCGCCACCACAGACAGGACGAGCAGTCCGCCGGTGATGATGTTGATCACGTCAGAGGTCACGTTGGCCAGGCGCAGAGCACTGGAAAGCACTCCGATCAGCAGCACCGCGGCGACGACACCGTGCAGCTGTCCGCGTCCACCGAACACCGAGACGCCGCCGAGCACGACCGCGGCAATGACCTGCAGCTCGAGTCCGGTGGCATTATCGCCACGCGCGCTCCCGAAGCGCAGGGTGAAGAAGATCCCGGCGAACGCCGCCACGACACCGGAGAGCACGAACAGAATGAACTTCGTCCGTTCAACGTGCACCCCGGAGAATCGAGCTGCTTCTTTCGACAGGCCGATCGCGTAGATCCCACGACCGAATGGCGTGAAGTGCAGCAGCACGACGAAGATCACCAGCAGGATGAGGAACGGAATCACGATGTACGGGATCGTCGTCCCGGCGATCTTCGCCTTAGCCAGAGCCGTCCACTGCTCGGGGAAGTCCGTAACGGCGGTGGTTCCGAGCAGGCCGACGGCGAGGCCGCGAAACAGCGCAAGTGTGCCGATCGTCACGGCAAGCGAAGGAAGCCCGACGACCGTGACGAGGAATCCGTTGACCGCGCCGCCGATCACACCGACGGCGAGCGCCGCGAGCGCCGCGACCTCGAACGGAGCACCGGCCTGCGTGAGCACGCCGGTCACCACGCTGGCGAGGCCGACCATGCTGCCCACGGACAGATCGATCTCGCCGGTGACTATGACCAGGGCCATCGGGAGGGCGATGAGCAGAATCGGTGCGACATCGAGCAGTAGGTAGTTCACGGTGATCGGCTGAGCAAAGCCCTTCACCGACGTGGCAGCGACGATCATGACCAGGACGAGCAGTGCGATGATCGCGACCTCTCTGGTCAGCAGAATCCTGCGCCAGAGGGAACGATCATGGTCACGGATCACACGGATCGAGCCCGTGGTTGTTGTCATCGTCATGATTGATCCCTCGCCTCGATCAGTTGCTGTCTCTGTCTGACGGCAAGTACGCGGTCAAGCACGATGGCTCCGATGATGAGCGCGCCAACGACGGCCCGCTGCCAGAAGTCCGGTATCCCCAGAATCGGCAGGGCGCGGTTGATGGTCATCAGCAGCATCGCGCCGATCGCCGCGCCCCAGACAGAGCCGACGCCGCCCATGATGGCGATTCCTCCGATGACGGCGGCACCCACCGCATCCAGTTCCCATCCCGCACCGGCCTGTGAGCTGACCGAGCCGTAGCGGGCCGCATAGAAGACACCGGCGAGCCCCGCGAGAGCACCGGACAGGACGAAAGCCGAGAGCACGCGCCGCGTGACCTTGAGCCCGTAGAGCTCTGCCGCAGCGGGATCTGAGCCGATCGCGTAGTACTCACGACCGCCCCGGGTGTTGCGCATGTACCAGGCGGCGACGGCCAGAACGATCAGAGCGACGATGGCAAGCACGGGAATCCCGATCACCTGGGCTGTTCCGAGCGCGAGAAAGCCCCTCGGCATGTCGGATGCGTTGACCCTGTCGCTCCCGGCCCACAGCACGTTGATTCCTCGATAGGCATATAGCGTGCCGAGGGTGATCACCATGGCCGGGACCTTGGCAAGAGCCACGATCGCGCCGTTGATCAGCCCGAGCAGTCCGCCGAAGACGACCGAGGCAAGGACGACAAGAATGATCGGGATGCCGGGAATGTCGATGAATAGTCGCCCGGTCAGGTAGGCGGTCAGGCCCATCACCGACCCGACGGAGAGATCGACGTTACGGGTGATGATGACGATCGCCTGTCCGACTGCCACCAGCATGAGGATGGACGGCGTGAGCAGCAGGTCGCGCCACCCGTCAGCGCTGAACAAGAAGTTCGGGTTCTTCACGGTTGCGGCGATCACGACGAGAGCGAGGGCGATCAGGATGCCGACCTCTCGCGCCTTGCCGACGCCGCCGAATGACTTGCGCAGCCCTGCGCGCGGAGCCGAAATGGTGGTCACGAGTGGATCTCCGTTGCGTGCGTCGCGGCGAACATGACGTTCTCACTGGTGGCTTCGGCGCGGTCGATCTCGGCGGTGATACGCCCCTCGCGCATGACGAGCACGCGGTCGGCCATGCCCAGGACTTCAGGCAGTTCGGAGGAGATCATGAGAATGCCCATCCCCTCGCTGGCAAGCTGCGAGAGCAGGCGGTGCACCTCCGACTTCGTACCGACATCGATGCCTCGCGTCGGCTCGTCGATGATGAGCACGCGAGGCTTCGTCGCCAGCCACTTCGCGAGGACCACCTTCTGCTGGTTGCCGCCGGACAGAGTCGATGCCACTGAGTCGAGCGCATGCGTCTTGACCTCGAGGCGGCTGGCCCATTCCTTTGCAGCGCGGTTCTCGATGCCGGTTGTGAGTAGGCCGAGCTTCGCGAGCCGGCCGCGGATCGCCAGGGTGATGTTGCTGCCCACCCCGGATTCGATCACCAGCCCCTGCTTGCGCCGGTCTTCGGGAACCAGGGCGAGGCCTGCCCGCATCGCGTCCGTGGGGCTACGGTGCGGCACCGTCTTTCCCAGTATCCGTACCTCGCCCTCTCGGTAGGGGTCGACGCCGAAGACGGCTCGAGCGACCTCGCTGCGACCAGCGCCGACGAGTCCGGCGAGCGCGACGATCTCACCGGCACGCACGGTGAACGAGATGTCGTGGAAGATGCCTGCGCTCGTCAGGCCCGAGACTTCGAGAAGTGGGTCCCCGACGGGAACGATCTGCTTGGGAAACAACTCGGTGACATCGCGCCCGACCATCTGCCGTACGAGCTCGTCGGAGGTGGTCTCGGCGATCGGCGTCGTGCTGATGTACGCGCCGTCGCGCATCACGGTGACGGTGTCGCACAGGGCGAACACCTCATCGAACCGATGGGAGATGAACAGAACGGCACGGCCCTCATCTCGCAGGCTTCGGGCTACGGCGAAGAGCCGGTCGACCTCGACGCCGCTGAGCGCAGCAGTCGGCTCATCCATGATGAGCACACTGGCATCCAAGGAGATCGCCTTGGCGATCTCGATGATCTGCTGGTCCGCGATCGACAGGCCTTCGGTGAGACGGTCGGGATCGAGGGCGACGCCGAGGCGATCGAAGATCTGCTCGACCTCTCGGCGCATCGCCTTGCGATCGATGCGCCCGACCCTGTTCGTGGGCTGGCGCCCCATGAAGATATTCTCGGTGACCGAGAGATCAGGAAACAGCGTGGGCTCCTGGTAGATCACGGCGATTCCGGAAGCCTTTGACTGTGCGGTGCTAGAGAAATCGACCGCTTCACCGTGCAACCGGAACTCGCCGGAGTCGCGGCGGTACAGGCCCGCCATGATCTTCACGAGCGTCGATTTACCCGCCCCGTTCTCGCCGATGAGCGCGTGGATCGAGTTCGGCCGCAGCGTGAGACTGCCCGAGCGCAGCGCTATGACCGGCCCGAAAGACTTCACGACACGATGCAGCTCCAGCGCGGGGCTGCGCAAACGGGGATTGTCGTCTTCGACGGCCATTGGCGCGTCCTCTCCGTTGAGGTGAATCCGGATGCTTCGTTTTGAAACTACATGAATCGATTCATGAGCGTTCAGGCTAGTGTATGAAACAACCCGAGGACGTCAACCCCACGGTGACCTAATCGTGACCCGATCAATCAAAAGGAATGCAGAATGTCGGTGAGTATCCGCGATGTCGCCCAGCGTGCCGGCGTCTCCGTCGGCACCGTTTCGAATGTGCTCAACCGTCCCGACGAAGTGTCTGCAGAGTCGGTCGAACGAGTCGGACAGGCCATCGAAGAGCTCGGCTACGTGCGCAATGACGCGGCCAGAAAACTGCGCGGCGGGGTCAGCTCGACGGTCGGGTTCGTCGTGCTCGACGGCCAGAACCCGTTCTACAACGACGTCGTCCGCGGAGCGGAGGACGAGGCCACCCGCCACGGAATCGCGATCCTGTACGGGAACACCGATGAGGATCCCTCCCGGGAGAAGGTGTACCTCGACCTTTTTCGCGAACAGCAGGTTCGCGGACTCCTCATCGCACCGTACGGCGATGTGATGACGCAGTTGCGTCGATTCCGCTCCAGTGGCATCGCGACTGTTCTCGTCGACCGTTTCAGCGCCGACAGCGGGTTCTCATCCGTCTCGGTCGACAGCGTCGCAGGCGGACGGCTCGCAATCGATCACCTGATCGAGGCGGGACGACGCCGAATCGCCTTCGTCGGCGGCCCGTTCGAGATGCGCCAGGTCACCGACCGCCTCGCAGGCGCGCGTGCTGCCGCAGAGAATGCCGCCGTCCCCGTCGATCTCGAGGTCATCGCCACGGCCGCCATGACGGCGGAAGAGGGCGCTGCCGCCGGCACTCGCGTGCTGGCGCGTTCACGACGGGACTGGCCGGATGCGATCTTCGCCGCCAACGATCTGCTGGCGCTCGGCCTGTTGCAGTCCCTGGTCATCGATGGGCGGATGCTCGTCCCGGACGAGATCGCCATTATCGGTTTCGACGACAACCCGTTCGCTGCCGCGGCGGCTGTTCCGCTGTCGTCCATCCGTCAGCCGAGCCGCATGATCGGGCGCACCGCGCTGCGGGTTCTGCTGGAAGAAGCAGCGGATTCATCCAGCATCCCGCGTCAGACGGTGTTCCCGCCTGAGCTCGTCATCCGCAGATCGACGACCGGCTGAGGCCTGCTCTACCGAACGTTGCCGTTCGAGCATGTCGCCTGAGCCGCCGAGTTGCCCTTGATGGCGTCAGGCAGCGCGTACACGCTGGGATCCGGCACCGCTTCCGGGTCGACCGGGACCGCCGGCTCTTCCACGATGACACCCTCATTGTCGGTGTTCACATGGGTCACCTGCAGCTGCTGGTTCGCGTTGATCGCGTCCCACATCAGCTGAGCGTCCGCCGTGTTGGAGACGACCTTGTTCACGTCGGCCGGGTCGCCGAAGGTCGGGTACTGCAGGAACACGATGTCCTCGAACGGTACGTCCTTGACCGCGAGCCCGATCTGCGCGATCGTCATCGGGTTGGTCAACGACGTGGATGCCTCGAGGTTGGTGAGTGCGGTGTTCGCCAGGCGCAGCATGGTCGGCACGTTTCCGAGAACCTCACCGCTGATGAGCTTGCGCGCCAGGCTCGACATGTACTGCTGCTGGTTTCCGATGCGGCCGAGGTCGCTGCCGTCGCCGACCCCGTGCCGGGTGCGCAGGAACTGCAGCGCCTCCAGGCCCGTGACGGTATGCGTGCCAGCTGCCATGTCCAAACCGGTGTGATAATCCTTGATCGGGCTGGCCAGACATACATCGACGCCACCGATGGAGTTGGTGATCTCGATCACACCGCCGAAGGTCACGGATGCCGCGAACTCGATGTCCTGGCCGGTGAGCTCAGTGATCGTCTTGGCGACGCAGTTCAAACCGCCGTACATGTAGGCGCTGTTGAGGGGCTGCTTGCTCATCGCCGAAGTGGTGCCGCCGCTCTCCGTCGTGCACGACGGGATGGGGAGCATCAGGTCACGGGGAAAACTCACTGCGGTGAGCCGGCGCGGCTCCTCCGACACGTGCAGCAGGATGTTGACGTCGTTGAGGTTGCCTTCGGAATCAGGCCCCGCGCACCGGTCGCCGAACAGATGCGCGTACTCCACTTCGCACGAGTCAGTGCCCACCAGCAGCAGGTCGAACCCGCCCTCGTACTCGCTGATGTTCGGCGGAGCAGCCTCCTGCCCCTCGAGCTCGACCGCATTCGCGCTGACGGTGTTGCTGAGGTCGGTCACCACAAAAGCACCGATGCTCAGCGCGCTCACCAGTACGACGGTCAGCCCGACGCCGAGCATTTTGAGCAGCTGCGCGACAGGTCCTGGCGATCGCAACTGACCATGGCGCGCGACGGTTCTGCGGCGGCGGATCTTCTCGCTCACTCGATGCCTTTCACTCTGACTGCAGTGCTACGAAGTACCGCAGTCAGTTTTCTGCGGAGGGTGTGGGATTCGAACCCACGAGACATTTCTGCCCACTGGTTTTCAAGACCAGCTCCATCGGCCACTCGGACAACCCTCCATCAACAGATGAATCTGCTGATCAGTGGTCGAGTCTAGTCGCTTTCATTCTCGCGCTTCGACCTGAGGAGCCGCTGGATGGTTCACCAGGGTATCCAACGCGAGCGCGAGCCCACCGTCTTCGACGTCAGCGGTGACCTCACCCGAGGCATCCTTCACCTCGGGCGGCGCCTGTCCCATCGCAACGGCTCGTCCGCCGATGCGTAGCGACCACTCGAACATGCCGATGTCGTTGCGGCCATCACCCGCGACGAATACGTTGCCGCCGTCAATGCCCAGTTCGGAATGAACGCGTGCGAGCGCGGTGCCCTTGTCGACACCGTGCGGGGCGATGTCAAGCCAGGCCGTCCAGCCGATCGCGTAGGAAACCTCGTTGAGTCCGGCATCCACAACCAGTCGGTGAAAGTCCTCCTCGTCGTGCCCGGGCGAGACGACCACCACGCGCGAGACGGGACGCGAACCCAACTCGTCCAGCGTGACCTGGCGACCGCCGGCGAGTGTCCAGTCATCGACCTCACCGGTGAACAGCCGCTGCCCGGATTCCAACTCGACCATGTAGTGGGCCTCGGGGAGCCGCTCGGTGAGCAGCGCCAGCACGGTTGTCGGGTCGAACAGTTCGACGTTCCATCGCTCCCAACTGTCGCCCACCCGGCGCATGGTGACCGCACCGTTCGAGCAGACCACGAATTCAGGAGTGAGCTCCAGCTCGTCGACCCAGCGCTCGGTGGCCATCCAACTGCGCCCCGTGGCGATCGTGACGATGTTTCCGGCATCTCGGACCCGGGCCACGGCCTCGGGCACGCCGGGACTCATCGTCTCGTCCTGGAGGATAATCGTTCCGTCGACGTCGAGGCCGACAAGCCAAGCGGCGGTCATGCCTGCGGCTCCAGAACTTCCAACCCGCCCAGATACGGCCGCAGCGCCTCGGGAACGATCACCGAGCCGTCCGCCTGCTGATGGGTCTCCAGCAGCGCGACAATCCAGCGCGTCGTCGCCAGTGTGCCGTTCAGGGTGGCGACATGCTGCGTCTTGGCGGGCGCGTCATCATCCGTTGCCGGGCGGTGGCGAACGTCGAGTCGGCGAGCCTGGAACGTGGTGCAGTTCGAGGTCGAGGTCAGCTCGCGGAACGCACCCTGCGTCGGAACCCAGGCCTCGATGTCGAATTTGCGCGCAGCGCTGGATCCGAGATCCCCCGCCGCGACGTCGATCACCCGGTACGACAGCCCAAGCGAGGTCAGCATTTCCTCCTGCAGGGCGACGAGGCGCAGGTGTTCCGCTTCGGCGTCTTCCAGGGTCGTGTAGACGAACATCTCCAGCTTGTTGAACTGGTGCACGCGGATGATTCCGCGGGTGTCTTTGCCGTACGACCCGGCCTCACGGCGGTAGCAGGTCGACCAGCCGGCGTAGCGCAGGGCACCATCGGACAGGTCGACGATCTCATCCTTGTGGTATCCGGCGAGCGCAACTTCGCTCGTGCCCACGAGATACAGGTCGTCTTCCTTGTCGAGGTGGTAGACCTCGTCGGCGTGCTCGCCGAGGAATCCGGTTCCCTGCATGATTTCCGGGCGCACCAGCGTCGGGGTGATCATCGGCACGAAGCCGTTTTGCAGAGCCTTGTCGAGCGCCATGTTCATCAGTGCGATCTCGAGGCGGGCGCCGATGCCGCGCAGGAAGTAGAACCGCGAGCCTGACACCTTCGCCCCGCGCTCCATGTCGATGGCGCCGAGGATCTCACCGATCTCGAGGTGGTCGCGGGCTTCGAAGTCGAATGTCGGCGCTTCGCCGACGCGGCGCAGTTCAACGAAGTCCGCTTCGCCGCCGGCAGGGACGCCGTCGATGATCACGTTCTCGATGCGCCCGAGAGCGGATGCCGCGGCATCCGATGCCTCGTTCGATGCCTGCTGCGCCTGCTTGACCCGCTCAGCGAGTTCTTTCACCTGCGCGACAAGAGCCGCTTTCTCGTCCTTGGGGGCTTTCGCCACCTGCTTGCCGAAAGCGTTCTGTTCGGCACGCAGATCCTCGAACGCGGTCAGCGCCGAACGACGGGAACGATCGGCCTCGATAGCCGCATCAACAGTGGCTTCGTCGTTGCCACGGGCTGCCTGCGAGCGACGGACGAGGTCGGGCTGGTCGCGAAGAAGAGCAAGGTCGATCATTCGACAAGTCTAGTTGGCGTGACACGCGCGAGCGGATGCTGGCCGTAGAGTGATCGGCATGACGCAGAGCACCTCGCAGCACCGCCAGGCCGCTCTCATCTACAACCCGATCAAGGTCGACGAGAAGCGCCTGCGCGCTACCGTCCGCGAACTGTCGAGGACCGCTGGTTGGGCGCACCCCGCTTTCTACCCCACAACGGTCATGGATGCTGGGCAAGGCATGACGCGCGAGGCCCTGGATCGCGGCGTGGACGTCGTGCTCGTCGCCGGCGGCGATGGCACGGTGCGCGCGGTGGCCGAGGAGATGGCCGGCACCGGGGTGCCGCTATCGATCGTGCCCAGCGGTACCGGCAATCTGCTCGCTCGCAACCTCGGTCTTCCCCTGCTGGATCCGGATGCGATGATTCGCGCGGCGCTGCGCGGGTTCCGGCATCCCATCGATATCGGCTGGGCGAAGCTGACCCGAGCCAACGGCGAAACCGGAGAGCATGCGTTCGTGGTGCTGGCCGGCATGGGCCTGGATGCCGACATGATCGCGAACACGCGGCCGGATCTGAAGAAGTCAGTGGGCTGGGTGGCGTATGTCGACGGCGCGGCACGCTCACTGCCCAATGCCAAGCCCTTTCGCATCGTCTACCAGGCGGACGAATCTCGCCTGCACTCCACGAAGGTGCACAGCGTGCTCTTCGCGAACTGCGGCACGCTGCCGGCGGGAATCTCCCTCATCCCCTCGGCATCCATCACCGACGGCGAAATGGATATCGCGATCATCCAGCCAACCGGACCACTCGGCTGGCTCGGGGTATGGCGCAAGATCTGGTGGGACAACTCGGTGCTGCGCCGGTTCCGCGCCGGACGGCTGGTTCTGCAGCGGCGCGGCAAGGATGCTTCGGTGCGCTATCTGCGCGCACAGAGCATTGAAGCAGCTGCCGTCGCACCGACCCCGATCGAACTGGATGGCGACGGATTCGGTCTGGCCGTGCGCATCGAGTGCCGGGTCGACCCCGGCGCCCTGCTGGTGACGTTGCCCGAGGGCCATCGCACCGACGCGCTCTGAGATCAGCGCTCGATCCCTCAGCTCCCGATCACGGTGACTGTGCCGTCGAGGTTGTCACCGACGAGGGTCAGAATGAAGTCATCCTCGTCGCTGTCGTCGCTGTCATCGCTGAATCCGAGCATCGTCGCTCGAGGCGCCATGTCCATGGTGCAAATTCCGTCATGAGGCTTGAATGTCACCGTCGCACCGCCCGGCTGTTCCTCGAGATTTTCCACGACCGGAGGGCAAGTCGACGATCCCCAAGTGAGCAGCACGACGCCCTCATCGTCGAACCAGCCCGCACTGGGCAGGAAGTCAGACGGTTCACCCGGGGTACCGGCAAGGGCGGCGTTCCCGTCAAGATCGATATCGTCTGTGACGTCACCGACGGTGACGATGAACTCGACGTCCTGTTTCGGATCAACGCCCTCAGGAACTCCACCGATGCTCGCGCGAGGAACGAGATCCTCGGTGCAGGCCATCTCCGCACCGTCTGCGCTGGGTGCATCGACGAGAGCGACCGTGACCGTCTGCCCGCTCGCGGTGACCTCATCGACGACCGGAACGCACATCGAAGAGCCCCAGGTCACGATGGCGAACAGACGCCCATCGTCGAGCCATGCCGCTTCAAAGTCATCTTCAGTCACCGGTGCCGTCGACGATCCAGAGTCATCCGGGGTCGGGGCGCTCGACGTGCTCGGTGTGGACGATCCCGGCGAAGTCGCGCAACCGGCAACGAGCAGAGCAGTGGCGAGCACAGCCGCTGCCGACATCACAAGACGCAAAGAGGAAGTCATGCGCTCAGAGTATCGCTCGACGCGCGTCAGTGGCAGAGAGCGCTGCCGATATTGACGCAGTCGTTACTGCAGTGCAGAGGTAAGCCGAGCAAGGTTATCGAGGACAGTGGAGCGCAGCGGCTGCTGCATCCATTCCTCGAGCGTGAGCTCGCGACTCAAGGAGCGGTACTTGTCTTCCACTGCTCTCATCTCGGCAACAAACTCCTCGCCGCGCACGAGCATCGAGATCTCGAGGTTGAGACCGAACGAGCGCATGTCCATGTTGCTCGAACCAATGACCGCAATCTCGTCATCGATCGTCAGGCTCTTCGTGTGCAGAATGTACGGCTTGCGGTACATCCAGATGCGGACACCGGCCCGCAGCAGCGCCTCGTAATAGCTTCGCTGAGCGTGGTAGACGACCGCCTGATCGCCCTCCTCCGAGACGAAGAGCTCGACATGCACGCCGCGGTCGCAGGCGGCGCTGACGGCGAACAGCAGAGCTTCGTCCGGCACAAAGTATGGGCTGACGATCATGACCTTCTCGCGGGCGGCGTACAGCAGCGCGAGGAACAGCCGCAGGTTGTTCTCAACCTCGAACCCGGGGCCGGAGGGGATGATCTGACAGTCCAGGTCCGCGCTGCCGATCTCCGCCTGGGTGATGTCGATCTCGGAAAGGATCTCGTCGGTCTCGCTGTACCAGTCGCTGAGGAAGATCGCGTTCAGGCTCAGCACGATCGGACCGTCGACGCGTGCCATCAGGTCAACCCAGTGCAGCCCGCGCTTGATGTTCTTGGGCAGGTTGTAGGTGGAATCGGTGATGTTCTGCGAACCCAGGTAACCGACGTTGCCGTCGACCACGAGAAGCTTGCGGTGGTTGCGCAGGTCAGGGCGCTGCATCCGCCCCTTCAAAGGCTGCATGGGCAGCATCAGGTGCCAGTCGGCCCCCATCGCATCGAGCCGCTTGATGGTCTTGCGATAACGCGGCTTCCAGCGGTTCGCCCAGTGATCCAGCAGCACGCGCACCTCGACCCCGCGCGCGGCGACCTCTTCGAGAGCGCGGAAGAAGTTGTCAGTGGAGTCGTCAGACTGCAGGATGTAGAACTCCACGTGGACGTAGTCCGTCGCGGTGCGAATCGTCTCCGCCATCGCGTCCAACGATTCCTGATAGTCGCTGATCAGATGCGCGCCGTTATCACCGGAGATCGGCAGCGCCCCGAGGTTCTGGTTCATCGCCACCAGCGAGGGGAACCATTCCGGGGCGTTCGGGCGCAACGTGCCGAAGTGCAGCTGATCGCTGGCCTCTTTGATGTACGCGTTGATCTGGTCTTGTTTACGCCGACGGGCACGCGGCAGCCTCGGGTTGCCGATGACGAGGAAAAGGAGCACGCCCACGTACGGGATGAAGAACACTGCCAGCAGCCAGGCCATCGCGGATGTAGGCCGGCGGTTGCGCGGGATCACGATGATCGCGATCACACGGATCGTGATGTCGATGACGGCGGCGATCGCAAGAATCCACCACGGCCATCCAACCACGCCCATCACCCCCGGTAAGAACCTGTCAGAACCTGCCGAATTCGGCGTCTGAGATCAGAGTAGCCGGTAAGTCGAAATCGCCCGTCAGGGGCGCGGGGGCAAACCGCGTACGGCTCGCTCTTCGGCTTCTACCCTGGCACGAGCGTTGCGTTCCGTGCGATCGGAGCGCAAGATCGCCCGCAGCACGAAGAAAAACACGAACGCGACAGCAAGGGTCGGCAGGAGCGACCACGCCGCAGCGACCCAGAAGTTGTCCATCCCTCCATCGTACGCTGTCGGCCCTGGGGGTCGGCACGACTTGTCCTCCACAATCGAGGTGCTGACAGATGTGCCTGTGAGTTCGGTTTCGGATGCTCGAACCGCGGCACACTTTCGACATGAACACAGTCCTTCGAGCCACCGATTCCGCCGAGTTCCTCGGCATCGTGCCCACCCTTGCCGGGTTCAGACCCCGACAGAGCGTCGTCCTGCTCCCCTTTCACGATTCCCGCACTCACGGCGCCATGCGCATCGATCTGCCCCGCCCCGACGTTGACCTGAACACCTACGTCGACACCGCTGTCGAGCTGATCACTCGGGTCGATGGGATGAACGCTATCGCTGTCGTGGTCTACACCGATGAGTACCCGCAGCACACCCCCGACGGCATCGTTCTGCCATCGTGCGTGCTGGTCGACAATCTCCTCGAGGTGGTCGATGATCTGGGGCTGCGCATCGTGGATGCGCTCTGCGTGAACCCGGAGGGGTGGTCGAGCTATCTGGACGACGACCCGGTCCTGCAGCCGCTCGACGTCATTCCCGAACCCGCAGCGCCCCCGGAACTCGACGTCGACACCGATCAGGATGCCGGAGCGGAGCTGCCGAAGATCGGCGTGTTCGAGCAGGAACGAGTCGCCCGGGCTCTGCGTGATCTGACCGCATTCCTCTCCGCCGATGAGGAGCCGCGCAACCAGCGCATCAATCCGCAGGCCATCGAAGCATCCGGAATGCTCGACGATCTGCCGCAGTTCTTCGAAGACGCTCTCGACGACCCCGAGAATATGCCGCCGTACGCCGCGGCCGGGCTGCTCTGGTGTCTGAACCTGCCGTCGTTCCGCGACTCCGCGCTGCTGCAATGGGCGACGGATCTGCCTACCGGCGTTCGCGCATTGGCGGCGCAGCTGGCCTATGCGCACGAGGCGGAGACCATCTCGGATGAGCTCGGAATGGTACTGCTCGGTCGCGGCATCGCGCCGGATCCTGAACGGCTCAAGGCAGCGCTGGCCCTGACGCAGCACCTTGCCGCACGAGCACCACGCGCCGCGCGTCCGGCGCCCCTCACTCTCGCAGCTTGGCTGTCGTGGGCGCTGGGTCGCTCAACCCATACCGCCCGCTATCTCGACGCCGTCGCCGAGATCGACCCGGCGTACTCGATGGCACGTTTGATCGATGTCATGACGAGCGCTGCTGTGCTGCCCGAGTGGGTTTTCCAGCGCGGGGGCGCATAAGCCCCCGCGCTGATGGTCACTTGACGAGCGGGAACAGAATCGTCTCGCGGATGCCCAGGCCGGTGATCGCCATGAGCAGCCGGTCGATGCCCATCCCCATACCGCCCGATGGCGGCATACCGTGCTCCAGGGCGCGGAGGAACTCCTCATCGACTCGCATCGCCTCGACGTCTCCGCGGGAGGCAAGCTTCGCCTGCTCGACGAAGCGCTCCCGCTGGATGACCGGGTCAACGAGCTCGGAATAGCCGGTGGCCAGTTCGAACCCGCGAATGTACAGGTCCCACTTCTCCACGACGCCCGGGATCGAGCGGTGCTCGCGCACCAGCGGCGAGGTGTCGACGGGGAAGTCCATCACGAAGGTCGGGCGGGTCAGATCACCCTTGACGAAGTGCTCCCACAGTTCTTCGATGAGCTTGCCGTGCGTGGCGTGCGGCGGCACATCCACACCGTGCTGCTCCGCGAAAGCGATGAGGTCTTCGACGGCATCCTCGGTCGTGAACGTGCGCGCGGTCGCCTCGGACAGCGAGTCGTACATCGACACGCGATCCCACTGGCCGCCGAGGTCGTACTCGGTGCCGTCAGCCCACGTCACCGTCGTCGAACCAGAAACGGCGATGGCCGCCTTCTGCACGAGTTCTTGGGTCAGCTCCGCCATCTGG
Organism: Microbacterium wangyouchuni; assembly: GCF_051546305.1. NCBI lineage: Bacteria > Bacillati > Actinomycetota > Actinomycetes > Micrococcales > Microbacteriaceae > Microbacterium > Microbacterium wangyouchuni. The sequence goes on along the minus strand of NZ_JBPTMA010000001.1, from coordinate 658,716 downwards.
TTGTAGTCGCCGTAGGCCTGGTAGGCCTCAAGCATGGCGAACTCCGGGCTGTGCGTCGAGTCCGCACCTTCGTTGCGGAAGTTGCGGTTGATCTCGAACACCCGCTCGAGACCGCCGACGACCGCACGCTTCAGGTAGAGCTCGGGCGCGATGCGCAGGTACAGCTCGGTATCGAAGGCGTTGGAGTGCGTGATGAACGGACGAGCGGATGCCCCGCCGTGCTGCACCTGCAGCATGGGCGTCTCCACCTCAAGGTATTCGTGTGCGGAGAACGTCGCACGAAGGCTCGCGTTGACCGCGGCCCGTGCACGCACGGTGACGCGTGCCTGCTCGCGGAGAATGAGGTCGAGGTAACGGCTGCGCACGCGGCTCTCATCGCTCAGGTCGGCGTAGGCGTTCGGCAGCGGCAGGATCGCTTTCGATGCGATCGTCCAGTCATCTGCCATGATCGACAGCTCGCCGCGGCGGCTGGAGATGACCTGGCCGTGCACGAAGACGTGGTCGCCGAGGTCGACGAACTCCTTCCAGCCCGCAAGCGATTCATCGCCGACCTCTGCCAGTGAGACCATCGCTTGGATGCGAGAGCCATCACCGGCCTGCAGGGTGGCGAAGCAGAGCTTGCCGGTGTTGCGGCTGAACACCACGCGACCGGCGACACCGACGACGACGCCGGTCTCGGCCCCGGCCTCGAGGTCGCCGTATTCGGCGCGCAGCGCGGGGATGGTGTGCGTCACGGGAACAGCGACCGGGAACGCCCCGCCCGCGGCATCCGCTCGCTGTTCGATCAGCCGCTCTCGCTTGGCGAGACGCACGGCCTTCTGCTCGTGAATGTCCTCGGCGGAGGCGTCGTCGGGGGTTGATGCAGGCGCGTCAGGCGCGGGGGTCATAGCGGCTCCTTGAAAGTCTGTCCCAGTTTACCGGGCTGGGCACTCGCCCCCTTCCCCTGGGGGCTTCGTCCAGGTAGCCGCAGCACGCGTGGCTACGCTCGAAGCATGACTCCGAGTCGCCTTCCCCGTATTCTCGCTCTTCTCGCCGCGGCGGTGGGGGCGGTGCTGTTCGGGTCGGCGCCCGCAACAGCGGCTGATGCCGCGTCGACGAACGTCAACGACTTCGACTTCTCGTCGTGGGATTCCACGTTCGAGATCAGCCTCGATGACGAGGGACGCGCGAAGATGCACGTCGAGGAGACCCGCGTTGCGGAGTTCCCCGACTTCGACCAGAACCGCGGAATCGTCGCCGGCTACCCGACTTCTTTCGAGGGCGCCAGCATCGACACGAGGATCCTCTCCGTGCGCGATGAGAACGGCGACGACGTCCCCTACGAGACCGATGACGACGACGGTTTCCTGTATGTACTCACGGGCAACGACGACTATGTGCACGGCCCGACGACGTACGTCATCGAGTACGAGATGCGCGATGTGATCCTCGCGGCGACCGAGAGCGGGCTCGACGAGTTCTATTGGAACCTTCTGCCCCTGGACAGCACTCAGGACATCGCTTCCTTCCACGCGGAGATCCGCTTTGATGATCAGCTGGCCGAACATCTCACCGGCAGCGCCTCCTCCTGCTACCAGGGAGAGCAGGATTCCACCGCCACGTGCGACATCACCATCGACGGCGCGACGTTCAGCGTCGCCGCGCGTGATGTGCCTGCAGGTGAAGGCCTCACTGTCGCGATCGGCCTGGATTCGGGCACGGTGACTCAGCCGTCCGCGCGCCAGCCCAACGCTGCCACAGACGTACTGCCGTACGCCGTGGGCGGCGGTGCTCTTCTGCTCTCGCTCGGCGGGTGGTTCGCCACTCGATCCATGATTCGCTCCCGCCGACGCGGAACCGGCATCATCGTCGCACAGTACGACGTGCCCGGTTCCATGCCGCCTCTGCTGGCGAGCGCGATCGTCCCGAAGGCGAAGGACGCTCTCAGCGCCCAGATCATCCACCTCGCCGTGCAGGGCCTGCTCCGCGTGGAGGAACTCCCGGAGGAAGGCCAGAAGAAGCGTCGGCCACGCCTGCGCCGACTCGAGGCACCGATTCCCGATCCGCTCGATGAACGGTCACTGAAGGCACTGTTCGGCAGCACCGAATTGGGCGTCGTTATGAAGATGCCGAAGAACAGCTCGTCATTTGCGGCACGGATTCAGAAGCTGCTCGCGGCGGCGCCGAAGGAAGCGGACAAGCGCGGATTCACGACGAAGGCCCGCAGCACGCTGGCGCGCATCATCCAGGCCCTCGCTCTGGTGGTGTTCGCCGGCATGGTGCTTCTGCTGGGCTGGGGTATGTTCACCGGACGCGCGTCGGCGGGCCCGGTCTTCTTCGTGACTCTGCTGTGCGGCATCGCCGTGCTCATCTCCAGCGTCGTGGCCTTCAAAAAGCACACCGTCCTCACCAGGGAAGGTGCACTGCAGTTGGAGTATCTGGAGGGCGTGCGCGAGTTCATCCGCGTCGCCGAAGCCGACCGGCTGCAGATGCTGCAGTCGTACACCGGCGCAGAGCGGCGCAGCGACGGCAGCATCGATGTGATCCACGTCTACGAGAAGCTGCTCCCCTATGCGATCTTGTTCGGCCAGGAGCGCGAATGGGGCAAGGTACTCGAAGTCGCCTACGGCGCCGCGCAGCAAGACCCGGAATGGGTCAACGGTTCCCACTACGGCCTGGTCACCCGCATGCTGATCTTCTCGTCGGTCACCCAGACGTCGTCCACCTACACAGCCCCGAGCAGCGGTTCATCGAGCGCCGGCGGGTCGATGGGTGGAGGCTTCTCCGGCGGCGGAGGCGGCGGCGGGTTCTCCGGCGGACGCTGACGGCCAGGGCGTCAGGGTAGGAGCGGGTCGGATGCCTCGCGCAGCGCCCGTTCGACGGTCGACTGCACGAGCGCAGAGAGGTACCCGCCCGGGTTCTCCACGCCGATTCCCCGCAGCAGCGACGTCGACTGTCCGATGATCGCTCGAGAGAATTCGGATGCCGTCGCAATCGCCTCCGCGTAGGCCGCACGGTTGTCTTCATCGACGACGACCGGCTCGCACCCAAGTTCAACGGCGAGCGCCTGCGCGATCGGCAGCACCGGAGCGGGGGCTGTGACAGCAGCGAAGCTCACCTGCAGTTGGCGCAGATCAATCGAGGTTCCGGTGAATGAGATCGCCGGGTGCACCGCCAGGGGGATCGCGCCCGAACGCTGCGCGGGCTCGAGCACACCGATCCCATACGCCGGGTCGGTGTGCAGCACGAGCTGTCCGGGTTGCCAAGCACCGGCCTCGGCGAGACCGTGGACGAGGCCCGGCAGTTCCTCATGCGGCACGGCCAGGATCACCAGCTCACTGCGCCGCAGCACTTCGGCGGCGTCAAGCACCGGAACATCCGGAAGGATCCCGGCGACGCGATCGTCGTCGGACCCGCTCGTGATCCCCGTGATCGCATGCCCCGCTCCGGCGAGCGCAGCACCGATCACCGGCCCGACTCGTCCGGCGCCGACGATGCCGACACCGAGGCGTCCGTCACGCTTCACGCGGTTCCCCGTCTGCGTCCGCGGCCGCTGAGCCTGTCGAAGGGCCCCCGCCCGCAGCATCCTCCACCACGTGAACGTGCTGCGCCCACCGGTGGCTCTGATCCCGCCCAGTCGCGGCGTAGGTTTTCTGCGCGATATCGTGCATCGTCGCCATCATTGTGACGCTGTCGATTCCGACGACCTCGCCGAGGATCGGCCCGGCGACGCTGTGCGCCTTCATCCAGGCCACCCGCTGGACGCGGTCGATGGGCCCCTGCGAGACGGAGATGCCCTGCAGCCGAGCCAGCGGGACAACAGCGAGCTTGCGCCATACCTGGCCGCGACGCATCAGCAGTGCGAAGTCCGTGACGGCGAGTCCATGCCTCTTCCACGACACCGGTCGGCGCCACCATGCTCGCCGCTCCAGTGAGGTGTACGGATCCTCAGCCTGCGGCCCCAGGATGCCGTGCTCCCAGACCAGCGGCAGATCCTCCGCCGGCAGGTTCGGGAGGATCAGCGCGAGCACGCGCTCCACGTCGGCGCGGGTTCCCACCGGGAGCACCACGTTGAACTGCTGCGCCGAGCTGGACTGCTGCTGTGAGGCGCTTTTTCCCGACATGCGGTTGATCTTGATCGCCCACCAGCCGAAGGGCCGCCACAGCAACGACTGCGTCACTTCAGCGGCGAAGATGCGGCCAGGCGGAATCGTCTCGGTCACCGTAGTGAACAGGCCGTAGGTGATGCGCACACCGTCGGGGGTGGGAGCGATCGAGTAGCGCAGCGACTTGGAGATCTGGCCCCAGGTGATGGCGACTGTCGCGATGATGAACGGAATCCCCATACCGAGGATCATTGCCACCACGCCGATCCAGGCATCCGGGTCCCCGTCGGAGAGGATCACGGGGATCGTGAATCCGAGCGAGACCGCATAGATCACCAGGAAGAACAGGAACCAGAGAACCCCGGTCAGTAAATGTGAGCCGACGAGTCGGCCGGTGGGGATCTTCACGACACTTTCCGGCTCGACGTCTGCCAGGTCCACGCCGCCGATGAGGTCATTGACCCCGTGGTTCATCGAACCGACCAGCTGCGAGCGCATCGTCGCCGACGCTGTTGCCGGCTGCACACCGGGGGTCTCGCCACGACGCATCGCGCGTGCTCCGGATGCGAGGCGGAGGATGTCTGAGCGCACACCCTCGGCCTTGGACGTGGAGAGGTACTCCAGCGGCACGTTCGCGTCGGTTCCCGCACCGACGACCTCGAGTTTGGCCAGCCCGATCAGGCGTGCGGGGAAGGGCCGCGTCAGGTTGACGCCCTGCACACGGTCCAGGGGCGCCCGACGCTGCGACCGGAAGATGATGCCTTTTCGCACCTCGACGTGTTCGTCGGAGATGCGGAATTCCTGGAACCGCCAGACCATCCAGAAGAGCAGAATCAGCACGATGAGAACGCCGAGCACGGCGAGCAGTGCGACCAGAATGAGGTTGTTCGCCATCACCCAGTCCACGGGGTCACCGGCGCCGTAGTACTCGTCGACATGTACCTCTTCCGGGGCGAAGAGGTTGATCGCCCAGAAGATGATGCGATCGCGGAAGTTATTCAGCACAACACCGGCGACGATGATGAGCACCAGGCCGCCCTTGAACAGCGGGGTCAGCGGGTGCAGCCGATGCCATTCACCGTCTGCGAGCGATGCGCTCGGCACGGGAACGTTCTGTGCTGGCATGCTCTCGGCAGGGGTGCTCACAGGCCGGTCCTACGGGTCTCGGCGACCTCGATGAGGGTGTCGCGAAGTGCTTCGGCAGCGGCCTGGGTCAGTCCCGGAATCTGCACACCCGTCGTCGCCGCGGCGGTGACCAGCTTCAGCTGAGATACGCCGAAGGCGCGGTCGAGCGGCCCGTGCGTGATGTCGACCAGCTGCATGCGCCCGTAGGGAACGGCGATGACGCGCTGCCACAGAATGCCCTTGCGGAACACGATGTCATCCGCACGCAGCATGTAGCCGACAGCCTTCGCCTGGCGGGGCAGGATCACCAGGGTGAACAGAATCACCACGGTGATGATCCCGGCGGGAATCCACACCCACTTCTGGTCGAAGACCAGTCCGACAACAAGCGCCGCGATGATCACCAGGGCGAGCAGCAGCCCCTCCTGCACGAACTGTGAGACGACGTAGCGCGGCGAGATCTGGTGCCAGTGCCCATCAAGCGCCAGTCGTCCGGCCCCGCGAGGCTCGCGGATCTGCTCGTAGGTGCCCTCATCGAGCACCGGTTGCGCAGCCGGTGATCGGTCAGCGCCCGTCGGCTCCGGCGGTGTGATCTGGCTGTCGGTCATCAGGTTCCTTCGGAAGAGTGCAGAAGTGTTCAGCGACGAGTGCTGCGGCAACGAGGACGAGCGAACTCACCACGAGCGCGGCCATCGCCACAATCGACCCTACCTGTGCGGTCACCGGCCGCGAGAGGAGAAACACTCCTAACCCGGCACCGAAACCCGCCATGAGCGCGCCCAGCAGGCTCGATGCCCGCGCGAGCGTCGCCGCACGGATTGCGCGGAACGGATCGATGCGTCCGGCCGTGCGCCCCTGCACGCTGCGCCGTACCGGCCACGCGAGCGCGAGCACGGCGGCCGCGATCAGCAGCAGGAGGACGGGCAAGAAACCGGATGGGGCGAAAGTTGCGCGTCCCGATACCGTCAGCAGATGGTCGAGCAGATACCCCGCTCCGCCGCCGACCAGTGCGAGCAGGATCAGCGCGACCGCAGATGTGCGCTTCACGGATGCCCCTGGCTGCTGCCCGCGGCATCCGTTCGCAGATTCTCGACCAGACGATCAATCCGTCCGACTCCGGGGATTTCGGCATCCGGATCGAGGCTCAGCCACGGCTCCAAGACGAACAGCCGCTCGGCGGCGCGCGGATGCGGCAACAGCAGCTGTGGATCGTCCGAGGTCACGTCTGCATAGGTGATCAGGTCGAGGTCGAGGGTGCGGTCGCCCCAGCGTTCCCGTCGCACCCGACCGTGCTCGTCCTCGATGGCGTGCAGCAGCCCGAGCAGGACTTCGGGTGCGAGCCTGGTGGCGAACACGACGACGGCGTTCACATAGGTCGGAGCATCCGGGTCCGGTCCATCCAGGCGCACCGCCACCGTCTCGTACAGCGGCGACAGCAGCACGTCCTCGACGAGCGGCAGCCGGGAGATGCGTTCGACCGCACCGCGGATCGTCTCTTCGCGGTCGCCGAGATTCGCCCCGATGGCGACCACCGCGTTCACGCTTTCGCGACCGGACCGTGCGTTCGGGGCGGTCAACGGGGGCATCCTCGTCATCAGCCCTCCCCCGCCTGCGTGCGCGTAATCTGCACCGACACGTCCGAGAAAGTCAGGGCGATCGGAGCATGCGGCTTGTGGACGGTAACGGTCACCTGCTGAACACGCCGGTCCGCGAGTGCGACGTCGGCGATGCGCTGGGCGAGCGTCTCGATGAGGTTGACCGGTTCACCGGCGACAACGGCCGCCACGTTCTCGGCGAGCTCGCCGTAGTGGACGGTGTCGGTGACATCATCGGATGCCGCGGCATCCGTCAGCGGAAGATGCAGGCTGAGGTCGATCACGAACTCCTGGCCGCTCTCGCGTTCGTGCTCGAAGACGCCGTGTCGGCCGAACACCGTGAGCCCGGTGAGCTGAATCACATCGGTCGACATCGTCATCCCTCCCAGGCGTGCGCGACCGCGAGGGCATCCCGGGTCGCTGCGACGTTGTGCACCCGCACGGCCCAGATACCGTGACGGGCTGCGAGAGCGCTGGTGACCGCCGTGGCAAGATCGCGGCGTTCGATGTCGACGTCCGCGGGAGTGCCACTGAGCGTCTCGGACAGGAATCGTTTGCGCGAGGTGCCGATGAGCACCCGATGCCCGAGCGCCTTGATATCGGCGATCCCGCGCAGCACATCCCAGTTCTGCTCCCCCGCCTTGGCGAATCCGATGCCCGGGTCGACGATGATGCGTGCCGGTGCGATGCCGGCGGCGGCCGCCGCACCCACGCGCGATCGCAGTTCGCTGGCGACCTCGCGTGACGCCCGACGGTAGTCGGCGTGCGCATACATGTCGTCTGAAGGACCCCGCCAGTGTCCGATCGCAAAGTCGGCGCCGGATGAAGCGACGGCTGCCAGCATACCGGGGTCGGCGAGACCGCCGGAGACGTCATTGACGATGCGGGCGCCGGCTCGAACTGCGGCTGCGGCTGTCGAGGCGTTCAGGGTGTCGATGCTCACCGGAATGCCGCGGGCGGCGAAGGCTTCGACAACCGGCAGCACCCGCTGCTCTTCGACGGCCGGATCGACGCGTTCGGAGCCAGGACGGGTCGATTCGCCGCCGACATCGAGTACAGATGCACCGGCATCTCGCAGTGCGAGTCCGTGGGCGATCGCACGCTGAGGGTCGATGAACTGCCCACCGTCGCTGAAGGAGTCCGGTGTGACGTTGACGATGCCCCAGATGCCGGTCATTGATCTGGTCCCTGAGCCGGTCGAAGGGTACCGATCAGTGCGATCAGTTCCTGCCGTGCGATCGGCTCGCTGTAGTCACCGCGCGCAGCGATCGTCAGCGTGGAGGCTTCACTTTGGCGGCCGCCGCGCATCGTCACGCACCCGTGCGTGGCATCCAGCACCACCAGCACGCCGCGAGTATCGAGGTGCTCGGCGATGGTGTCGGCGATCTGCTCACCGAGCCGTTCCTGCACCTGCGGGCGGGCGGCGAGAGTCTCGACGACACGGACGAGCGCTCCGAGGCCGACGACCTGCTCACCCGGCAGATAGGCGATGTGCGCACGGCCAGCGAAGGGCAGCAGGTGGTGCTCGCACACCGAGCGGAAACGGATGTCACGCAGCATCACAGCGCCTGACGGCAGCGTCTCGGGCGCCGGACCGCGAGAAACGCTGATCGTACGAGCGAGCGGCTCCGCAGCATCCTCACCGACTCCGGCGAAGAACTCCGCGTACAGATCGGCCATCCGCGCCGGCGTCTGCTTGAGCCCTGGGCGCTCCGGATCCTCTCCGATCGCTTCGAGAAGCTCGCGAGTCAGCCGCTCGACACGCTCCCTGTCGACGGCCACGATCAGGCCGTCGCCGGGCGTGCCTGTCCGGATGCCGGCGCGCCGTCGGTCGCACCGAGAGATGCCGAAGCATCCGCCGCGCCCTCGACGGAAGCTGCAGCATCCGCCGGAATCACGCGCTTGGGCACCTCGATCGGGGGACGCTCCGACACCGGACGCTCGTTGCTCGACAGCCACAGCGGGCGCTCGGGAAGCTTGCGCACATCGCTGAAGATCTCGGCGATCCGGTTGTGGTCGAGGGTCTCCTCCTCGAGGAGGGCCAGGGCGAGGCGGTCGAGGACGTCACGGTTGTCGCTGATCACCTGGTAGGCCTCATCGTGCGCCTGCTCGATGAGCTGTCGCACCTGATTGTCGACGCGTTCGGCCACCGATTCGGAGTACTCGCGCCCGCGGCCCATGTCGCGACCAGCGAAGGGCTCGCCGCCCTCGGAGCCGAGCTTGATCGGGCCGAGATCGGTCGTCATGCCGTACTCGATGACCATCTTGCGGGCGATGCTGGTCGCCTTCTCGATGTCGTTGGACGCACCGGTGGTCGGGTCGTGGAAGATGAGCTCCTCCGCGACGCGGCCACCCATCGCGTAGGTCAGCTGGTCCTGCAGTTCGTTGCGCGTGACCGAGTACTTGTCATCCAGCGGCATCACCATCGTGTAGCCGAGGGCCTTGCCACGAGGCAGGATCGTGATCTTGGTGACGGGATCGGTGTAGTTCATCGCCGCCGCAGCCAGTGCGTGTCCACCCTCGTGGTACGCGGTGATGAGCCGCTCACGATCCTTCATGACGCGCGTGCGACGCTGCGGGCCGGCGATCACGCGGTCGATGGCTTCGTCCAGCGCACGGTTGTCGACCAGCTGCGCGTTCGAGCGCGCGGTCAGCAGCGCAGCCTCATTGAGCACGTTGGCAAGATCTGCACCGGTGAAGCCCGGGGTCTTGCGTGCGACGACTTCGAGGTCGACGCTCTCTGCGAGCGGTTTGCCCTTGGCGTGCACCTGCAGAATGTGCAGTCGGCCCTTGAGGTCCGGAGCATCCACCCCGATCTGGCGGTCGAAACGGCCCGGGCGCAACAGAGCCGGGTCGAGGATGTCGGGGCGGTTCGTCGCCGCGATCACGATGACGTTCGCGTTCGGGTCGAAGCCGTCCATCTCGACGAGCATCTGGTTCAGCGTCTGCTCACGCTCGTCGTTGCCGCCACCCATGCCGGCACCGCGGTGACGTCCGACGGCGTCGATCTCATCGATGAAGATGATGGCGGGAGAGTTCTCCTTGGCCTGGTTGAACAGGTCACGCACTCGGGATGCGCCGACACCGACGAACATCTCGACGAAGTCAGAACCCGAAATCGAGTAGAACGGGGCACCCGCTTCGCCGGCGACAGCGCGGGCGAGCAGGGTCTTGCCGGTTCCGGGAGGGCCGTACAGCAGCACGCCCTTCGGGATGCGAGCGCCGATCGCCTGGAACCGCGCGGGATCCTGGAGGAAATCCTTGATCTCCTCGAGCTCCTCGATCGCCTCATCGGCCCCGGCGACATCGGCGAAGGTGACCGTCGGCGTCTCCTTGCTGACCAGCTTCGCCTTGGACTTGCCGAACTGCATGACTTTGCCGCCACCGCCCTGCATCGAGGACAGCAGCCACCAGAACAGCAGACCCAGCAGGACGAGCGGAAGAAGAAGAGAGAGGAAGCCGTCAAACCAGGTCGCGCGCGGCACGACGTCGTTGAAGCCGTCCTTCGGGTCTGCCTGGGTGATGGCGGTGACGACCTCGTCCGCGCGGGCATCCACGTAGTAGAACTGGACCTTCTTGGAGTCTTCGAACGCCTTCGACAGCGTCATATCGACACGCTGATCACCGTCGGTGTTCGTGACCTCGGTGACGGTCTCGCCGGAGAGAAGGTCGAGGCCCTCCTGCGTCGTGATCGTCTTCGGAGCGCCGAGGTTCGAGATCAGCAAAAACCCGCCGAACAGCAAAATACCGATCAGCGCCACATACACCAGCGGATTCCGGGTGATCTTCTTCACGTTCATGATGCGATCAGCGTATCGCGCCTCGGTTAGTGGTCCCCTGTGATTCGCCCACGGCGTACGCTTTCGACCGCTGAGCTTGTTAAAGCGTCCGGGCGGCGCGCGACTTAGGAGTACACGTGCGGCGCGAGCACCGCGACATCGCGCAGGTTGCGGTAGCGCTCGTCATAGTCGAGGCCGTAGCCGACGACGAAGTCGGCGGGAATGTCGAAGCCGACGTACTTGCAGTCGATTTCGACCTTGGCCGCTTCGGGTTTGCGCAGCAGCGCCAGCACTTCAATCGACTCGGGTCCGCGCGACTCGAAGTTCTCCAGCAGCCAGCTGAGGGTGAGCCCCGAGTCGATGATGTCTTCGACGATCAGCACGTGCTTGCCGTGCAGATCGGTGTCGAGGTCCTTGCGGATCTGCACAACACCGCTTGATTTCGTGCTGGATCCGTAGCTGGACACCGCCATCCAGTCCATCGGTGCGTGCATGGGCAGCGCCCGGGCGAAGTCGGCCATCACCATCACCGCGCCCTTGAGAACGCCGACCAGCAGCAGGTCTTTGCCGGCATAGTCTTCGGTGACTCGGGCTGCGAGCTCATCGAGTTTGGCGATGATCTCCTCCTCTGTGACGAGGATGTCTGCAAGGTCTTCTTGAATTTCAGCCGCACGCATGTATTGCATTTTAGGTGACGGATGCTGTGGGTGCCCCGCTACTGTGATGATCAAGCGGGCGTTCGCCCTCAGATGGAAGGACTTCTCATGGCTCTCGACGACATCCTCAAGCAGCTACCACTCGATGACATCGCGGCAAAGCTCGGTGTCTCCCCGGACGTCGCGAAGTCGGCTGTCGAGCAGGGCGGCGCCGTTCTGCTGAGCGGTCTGGCCAAGAATGCACAGAGCAGCGAAGGCTCGGCGGCGATCCAGAACGCGCTCAAGAAGCACCAGGGCGCGTCGGGGGCATCCTCGCTCGATGACATCGACCAGGCCGATGGCGGCAAGATCGTCAAGCACGTGCTGGGTGAGTCTGAGAAGGACGTCACCGCGAAGCTGAACTCGTCGGAGAAGACCGCCGGAATCGACTTCGGAAAGCTGCTGCCGATCCTCGCGCCGATCGTCATGGGCCTGATCGCGAATGCGACGAAGGACAAGTCTTCATCGAACAACGCAGAATCCGGTGGCGGACTCGGCGATGTCATCGGCGGGCTCCTCGGCGGCGGGAACAGCTCGGGCGGCGGCATCGGCGACCTGCTCGGCGGTCTTCTCGGCGGCGGCAACAATTCCGGCGGTGGGGGCATCGGCGACCTGCTGGGCGGACTCTTCGGCGGGAAGAAGTAGCCCGCTTATCGAGCGGTGAAGACGATCCGCCCACCCTGCCGCGCGGCCGTGCACCCGGGCAGATCGATCGGGCCCTGACCTGACCAGTCGGTCACCAGTCGAGCGACTTCGACGGTCTGCGTGCGGGTCAGGCTCGCCCCGAACTCGCTGTCCGCGACGAGGCGGATGATGCGGTTGCGAAGGGCAGCCGGGTTCGCCGCGAGCGCCGCGACGCTGACAGAGATCCCGGCCTCGGCATGCTCGACGATGTCTTCGATCGTCTCGTGGATCATCTCGTCGAACGCTTCGGCGTCTTCGCGCAGCTGCTCGGCTGTTCGCGCGAGCGCTTCGGCGATGCCGGGGCCGAGTTCTGTTTCCAGGACCGGAAGCACGCGTTCGCGCACGCGGACTCGTGCGAACCGGTCTTGGAGATTGTGCGGATCATCCCAGGGTGTGAGATCGGATGCTGCGCAGAACGCGCGGGTCACTTCACGCCGCACTGCCAGCATCGGTCGGAGCCATGCGACGCCCTCGTCGTCGGTGCGTGCTGGCGCCATTCCCATGAGGCTGGCGGCTCCGGAGCCGCGGGCGAGCCCGAGCAGCACCGTTTCGGCCTGGTCGTCGAGCGTGTGTCCCAGCAGCACTGCGCGGGCGCGCAGCTCGATCGCGATTCGACGCAGCGCCGCGTAGCGTGCGTCGCGGGCCGCGGCCTCTGGCCCGCCGGTCCCCGTTCCGCTGCATGCGACGTGCACGCGCTCGCTGAGTGCACGGATGCCGAGGCCTTCTGCCTTCGCGACGGCCGAAGCCGCAACCTCCGCCGATGCTTCTTGCAGACCGTGGTCGATCGTGACGCTCACCACCTGGATGCTCCGCGCGCGCGCTTCGAAGGCGGTCGCAGCAGCGAGCGCCAGAGAATCTGCACCACCCGAGAGCGCGACGACGACGGTCGAGTCGTCGGGCAGGTCGAGAAGGGCGGTGCGCACGGCGCGGCGAAGCTCAGCGATAGCGGGTGACAGAGAGGGCACACGACAACGGTACGACACCGAAGAGCCCCTACCGCGGCATCCGTCTCGGTCATATTCTGGGCCCGTGACGCAATCGTCGGAGTCGGCCGAGGAAGCGGTCACAATGGCGCCGGAGAGGCTGAAGGCGTTCGTGGATGCGGTCGTTGCCATAGCGATGACGCTGTTGATCCTGCCGCTACTCGAATCGATCTCCGATGAGGCCGGAACCGGCGCTACTACGTGGGAATTCTTGGTCTCGCATCGGGGCCAGCTGATCAGCTTCATCCTCAGCTTTCTGCTGATCGCGATGTTCTGGATGGAGCATCACCGACAGTACGATCAGGTGTTTCGTGTCACGATGCCGCTCGTCTGGATCAACGTCGCGTGGATGCTGACGATCGTGTGGCTGCCCGTGCCGACGGCGATGCTCGGTCAGATGGAGACCGACCCGCTGCAGGCGCTGGTCTACATCGGCACGCTGATCCTCACGCAGGCCGCCACCCTCGCCGGCAAGCTGTATTTGATCCGGCATCCGACCCTTTCCGGCTTCACGACCCAACGGCTGTGGCACGGGGCGATCGGCGACATCGCAGCTATCGCCCTGTTCTGCATCGCGTTGCCGATCGTGGCCTGGGTGCATGAAATCGGCTACTTCGCTCTGCTGCTGTTGGTCTTCTCAACACCCCTGGAGAAGTTGCTTGAGCGACTGCGCGGGTAGGCTAGTCCGCGGCATCCCAACCGTCTTTCTTGAGGAGTACACGCATGGGCGCACACGACGCCGTCATTGAGATCCCGCGCGGCAGCCGCGTGAAGTACGAAGTCGACCACGAAACCGGACGAGTCCACCTCGACCGCGTGCTCTACACAACGTTCGGCTATCCGGCCGACTACGGCTACTTCGACAACACGCTCGGCGAGGATGGCGACCCGCTGGACGTGCTGCTTCTCCTGGACCACGCGCTCTTCCCCGGTGTCGTCGTCGAGGTCCGCCCCGTCGCCGTTCTGAAGATGAGCGACGAGGCTGGCGGCGACGACAAGCTCGTTGCCGTGCTGTCGAAAGACCCGCGTTGGGCGCACATCCAGGACATCGACGACATCGCCGAGTACACGAAGAAGGAGATCGCGCACTTCTTCGAGCACTACAAGGACCTCGAGCCCAACAAGTGGGTCAAGGTCGATGCGTGGGGTGACGCTGCCGAGGCGCAGCGCATCCTCGACGAAGCCATCGTGCGCTTCGGTGAGAACGGTCACTGAACTCACTGACCGGCACCAACCATAAAGAAGCCCTCGGATCCGCTGTATTGCGGCCGAGGGCTTCTTCGTGTGCGAGAGGCGTCAGACGGAGATTCCGTGCGCCGCCATGAAGTTAATCGGGTTCGTGTAGCCACCGTTGATGTACACCTCGTAGTGCAGGTGGCAGCCGAAGGAGTTGCCGGTGTTGCCCGCGTAGGCGATGATCTGGCCGGCGTTGACCCACTGGCCCCAGCTGACGGCGAAGGAGTTGATGTGCGCATACCCGGTGCCCACACCGCCGCCGTGCTGAATGCGGACGTAGTTGCCGTAGCCGCCGTTCCAGCCGGCGTAGTCGACGGTTCCTGACTGCGCTGCGAAGATCGGTGTGCCGCAGCCGTTGGCGAGGTCGACGCCGTAGTGGAATCCGCTCGAGCAGTAGCTGCTGCCGCACTGCACAGTGCGCGGGCCGTAGCCCGATGAGCGCCAGCCGCCGTGCGGGCGAACCCAGCCGCCGCTGCCGACTGCAGCGGGACTCTCTCCGCCGCCGCCGCCGCCTCCGCCGCCGCCGCCGCCTCCGCCGCCTCCGCCACCGGCGGCTGCTTCTTCTTCGCGGCGTCGCCGTTCTTCTTCAGCGCGGCGTCGCGCTTCCTCTTCGGCTGCGCGGCGTGCGGCTTCTTCAGCCTTGCGCTTCTCTTCGGCAATGCGCTTGGCTTCAGCAACGCCCGCCTGGTAGTCGGCGACAGTCTTCGCAGTTTCGCCCTTGAGTGCCTGCAGCTGAGCTTCGAGCGTGATTCGGTGTTCAGCCTGCTCTGCGAGAGCGGCTTGGGCGGCCGCTGCGGCATCCTGCGCTGCGCGCATCTTCTCTTCCGCGACCTTCTGCAGACGGTCGCGCTCATCGCGTGCCACCACGGCCTGATCGCTGAGCGATTGCGCGGAGTTTCGAGCCGCGACGGCGTCGTCGTAGACGGACTGGTTGTACTGCAGGAGCTTGTCCATCGTGCCCAGGCGGGACAGCAACTGGTCCGCGTTCGCCGCGGAACCGGCGAAGAAGAGTTCCAGTGCGGTGTCGTCGCCACCGTTGCGGTAAAGCTGTGCGGCAACCTGGCCGGCCTTACGGGCCGACTCATCGGCGATCTTCGCCTGAGCGTCAGCCTGCGACTGAAGCGCCTCGGCTTCGGCGATCGCTGCGAAATATTCCTGCTGAGCCTCGAAGAACTCATTGCCGGCTGCCTCTGCGGCCGCCTGTGTCTCAGCGACGCGCTGGGTGAGGGATTGGATCAAGCCCTCGATTCGGGTGATCTCGCCGGCTTTGGCTGCTTCATTGTTTCGCGCACGTTCGACGTCTTCCCACGTGGGGTAGCTGGCGGCATACGCAGCGTTGACACCGGAGCCGATACCGAACGCGCTGAGAGCGACGGCGCTGAGTGCGCCGAGACCGAGGGCGTTGCGCCGGGTGAGGACGTTCTTCTGCCAGAAGGTGCGACGCTCATCGATGCTGGGCGCGCAACCACAGGAGTCCCCTGCGTCGAGCGCAGCATCCATCAAGGACTGCTCGTCGTTCACACGGCCCCTTCCACCGAATTCACTTATGCCACAGTAACAACATCTTTAACATCCGCAACAGCGCGCGGGGCGCCAGGAGGCCATGGACATGAGCCATCCTCTCCCCGAAACGCCCGGGCGTTCGGCGGACGCGCCCTCGATTAGCTTTTTGCCCAAAAGATCGCTTATGCTTGAGCGTCGGCAAGGAAGTCCCCCGGGACAGCCTCGGCCCCATCGTTTAGCGGCCTAGGACGCCGCCCTTTCACGGCGGTAGCACGGGTTCGAATCCCGTTGGGGTCACTCCGATATAATTTAATATGCATGGCCCTGTAGCGCAGTTGGTTAGCGTGCCGCCCTGTCACGGCGGAGGTCGCGGGTTCAAGTCCCGTCAGGGTCGCTCTAAGCGACGGGCCCTTATTTCGGTAAGGGCCTTTCGTCTAGGATGCGGCAGATTTATGATGTGCCGCATGGCTCTGTAGCTCAGTTGGTAGAGCGCACGACTGAAAATCGTGAGGTCACGGGATCGACGCCCGTCGGAGCCACAGGGGTCATCATTACAGTGATCCTAGAAACCCTCGCCTAGCTTCTACATGGCGGGGGTTTTGCTTTGCCCTGGTGAGCCCTCTCCGGGAGCTTGTGCCTGTTTTGTGCCGGTCGTCACGCGCTCCAGCCACGCGACGACGCATACTCATGGATGCTGTCGACCATCCGCCCGACGAACGGGTCGTCGCCGAGCTGCGCTCGCGCAGCATCCGCCGCCGCAGCGTAGGCGATCACGATGCCGTCCGTGATCTCATGGGCGCGCGCCTCAGCCCAATCGCGGTCGAGGCCGACCCGTGCCGCCACCCTGACCAGCGAATCGAGGCTGATCCGTTCGACGCTGTACTCCCCCTCAATCGACATGGCCAGCTTCGGGTTACCGCCGTCGGCGGCGAGGTACGGTGCGTAGCTGCCGAGGTCATAGAGCGGGGCAAGCTGGGCACGATCACGCTGCAGCAGAAGCGAGTAGTTCTTCGCGTGCGCGTCGGTACCGAGAGACGCCACCGAGAACACAAGGGCCTCGTAGAACTGCCTTGCGTTGCCTCGCCTGTCTTCGGCGTCAGGCAGGGAGTTGATGAGGCGGGTAATCGCTACGACACCTGGTCCACCCTCGGACTGATACTTCATGTCCGGCGGCACGCTCAGCGTCTGACAGAGGTCTTCCTGATGGAGCCGATGCCAACGCCCGTCTTCGAGCCGGCGGTCGTAGCGCGTGGAAACGAACACCGCGTGTCCACGCTCGGTGGTCACCAAGAAGTCGTCAGCGACGTGAAGCCGCAACTCACGCGCCGCGGCCATCGTCATGAACTCATTGATGTGATGGTCCGGATAGGGCGCGACCGCTGGCTTCAGTATGTGCGTGGTCGGTGTCGAATCCTGCGGCACCGCCCATCGTTCCTGCTCGGTGCGAAACAGCGCGACTTTGGGCTGCGCACCGGGAAGACTCCAGCGCGCGTCATCCGTACGCCTCCCCCAGGTATCACCGTTGCGGACAAGATCCGCCACGAGCTCCGCGAAGTCGGTGTCGGAGAGCTCTCTCACATCGCCGTGACGCTCGGCTGCGTCAGCGCTCGCCTCACCAGCCGGAAGCAACTGCACCGCACCGGCCGCATCACGACCAATGTGCGAAAGCAAAGCGAAAGGATTACTGGCGCTGACACGATACTCGCGTCCGAGCTCCGCGAGCCGGCCCGGACTGTCGGGAAGCAACCCCTGCAGAAAAGCGCGCACCAGCTTGTTCTTGTGCCCCGCGCGCACAAGCGGCATGGAGAGTGAGAGCGGGGTCGCATCGCGCCGGGACCGGTAGCCAGCGTCGTAGGTGAATGACAATGCGCCGCCAGCCGACTGCTCGACGACGCCGATCGCTTCGCCATCGAGATACGCGAACAGTTCACTCGACATCGTCGACCTCGCTGACGTCGACGACGAGGCCGAGCTCTCGGAGAACGCGCATGAGCCGGAAGAGCGTGACGGTTGTGGACCCGTTCTCCAGCCGCACGACCCACTCGCGAGTGACGCCGGCGCGGCGCGCGAGCTCAGCTTGAGACAGACTCAGACCTTCGCGGTGCTCAGCAACGAGTGCCCCGAAGTCGGATGCAGCGCGTACTTCCATCTCCACCTCCCGTGACTTATAACGCACAACCCTACATGTGACTTATAACGCACACAAGAGAAAGTGACTTATAACGCACACTCCTTTGCCGCCGAGCGACGAGGCGAACAGGTGTTGCTTGGTAAGCTACTACGCGTGAAAACTCAGGTGTCTGTTGTCATATTGGCTGTCTCCTCTGTGATGTTGTTGGGCTGCGCGGCTTCAATTTCTCCCGAACCCGTTCAGGACACTGGCCAGACCGTCTCGCCGGGCAACGATGTTTCAGACTCAGTACCGCCGGTGCCCAAAACACTGTCGATCGACCACATTTCATCATGTGATGACCTGGAATCAACGATGGCGCCGTACATCGATGGGCTCACTCAGATGGAAGGAAACAGCGTCAACGAGTGGGGCGTGAGCTGTACCTGGACGATGCCGGAAGACAATACTGACTGGGCAAATGCCCGCGAGGTCTCACTCGGCGTCACACCGGTTTACGACGCGTCGACCAGGCCCGACATTCCAGGACTGCAACAGGTCTTTCCCGAAACCGCCGAGATCACGGACAAGTGGATCGCAGAACTCGGCGGTGTCGCGTACGTCGTCGAGATGGGTACCGGAACGGTAGCCGCACTCCAGTCGGTGGTGTGGACGCCAGATTTTGAGGTAGCAGTCGGAGGCGGTCGCTGGGAAGGGATGCCCGCACTTGACGGCAACGCTGCACTCGAGGTTGCGCGCGCGGTGCTGCGCTAAGACGCGGGGGTCCTCCAGCGCGGCGGCGCAAGCCTGATGCGCGATTCGGCCGGCATCATCCACGCAGCACTACCCGGCAGTGAACTCTCGATTATCGACGGCTGCGGCCATGGCATTCCTCTACAACGCCCGGAGTATTTCAACGACCGCGTAATCCGCTGGCTCCCCGCGGCCTGAATCAGCCGGCGAGATCAGCAGTACGGCGGGCGAGATCCGCAACAACATCGCTCAGCTGACCGGTCTTCTCGAGCATCGCGCGCTGGCGCATCGCGCCGTTACCTCGCGCGAAGATCTGCTCGATCTGCTCGTCGACAAGTGATTCGTCGCCGCTCTCGCGCAGTGCTGCGCGAATGTGGTCGACGAGATCAGCGACGATCTCACGCGCAGCCCGCGGCTTGAGCGTTTCCGGATCGATCAGGTCACCTTCGATGCCGAATCGTCCCGCCTGCCAGCTCATGAGCCGGAGCATCGACACAGAGAGGGGCAGCGGCTCCTCCCCCGCTCGCCACGCCGCAGCAGCCGTATCCACGAGACCCCGGCACAGAGCTGCAATGAGCACCGTGTCTGCAGCATCCGGGCAGACATCGGCGACACGGATCTCGACCGTCGGATAGTGGTGTGACAACCTGGCATCGAAATAGACCATGCCCTCATCGAGAATGGCACCGGATGCGATCATCGAGCGGACGAGCTCGCGATAGCTCTCCGCAGACCCGAATGTCTCAGTGGGACCGGCCGTGGGCCAGCGCACCATCGCCTGCGAGCGGAAACTCGCGTACTTCGTGTCCTCCCCCTGCCAGAACGGCGAGTTCGCGCTCAGCGCGAGCAGCACAGGCAACCAGCCTCGAATGCGGTCGAGCACACCCACGCCTTCATCGTCCGATTCGACCGAGACGTGCACGTGACATGCTCCCGTGAGCTGCTCGGTTGTGGTCAGCCCGAAGCGCTCCACCATCTGCAGGTAACGGGGCTTGCCGACGATCGCAGCTTCGACCCGAAGCGGCGATGTTCCTGAGGCGATCACACGAGCACCCGCACGGCGTGCCGCGGTGATCGCATGATCACGCCACGCCCGAACATCATCACCAAGCGCGACCATGTCGGTGTGTGGAATCGTGTCCGTCTCGACCTGCTGCTGCTGCAGCTCATGCTCGAGTGAACCGCCTGGCGGTTCCTCGACGTCGGCCGATGCGCCGCCGCTGGGAGGCTCGACAGGGCTCGCGACTTCTTCGGCATACCGCAGCGTGCGCGCAGCAACCGATCGTGGCCGGCCCGTCTCCGCGTCTACGAGCAGCAGTTCTTCTTCAACTCCGACAGTGCGCATGCGCCCAGTGTGTCAGGTCGACTCGATAACGGCAGAAGCGGTTGCGCGGAGAGCGGAACCGATGAGCCGGGGTTGCCTGCACGCGTCGAAGAGGGGAAACTCAGCCTTGCAACGAGAGGAGAACAGCCCCATGTGCCGACTGCTTGGCTACGTCACCACCCGTCCGACGTCGATCGTCGACGTTCTCGGACACGACGATTTCGAGACGTTCACCGCGCTCACCGAGGTGCACGGCGATGGGTGGGGCATGGCATGGCATCGCGCGCTCGGTGGCGACACCGAAGCGGTATCGTCCGCGCTCAACGCTTCCCTCGACCCGCAGTACACGGCACTGTCAGAACAGGAACTCGGATGCTGCGGGCTCGTGCACCTGCGCTGGGCGACCGGCGGGCTGCCCGTGTCGCCCGAGAACACGCACCCCTTCACCGATGACGCCTACGCATTCGCGCACAACGGACATATCTCTCCGATCTCTCACCTCGAATCACAGCTCAGCACGGCGTCACAAGACAAACTCATCGGCGACACCGACAGCGAGCGCTACTTCCGTCTCGTCATGCAATGCATCGATGAAGCTGCAGGCGATGAAGCAGAGGGTGTCACTCGTGCGCTTGAGATCCTGGTTCGCGAGTTCCCCAACTCGAGCCTCAACGCCCTTCTCCTGACCCCGAGCAAGCTGTTCGCGATTCATATCAACAGCCGTGTCGATTCGCCCGTCGAATCCCTACGCGAGCTCTTCGAGTCCGACGAGGCGATGCCCGCCAGCCACGCGACCGAGTACTACGCCATGAACTACCGCATCACCGTCGACGCCGTTCACGTGATCTCCAGCGGCCTCGATGCAGAAGGATGGACACCGGTCCCCGAAGACAGCGCAGTGATGATCGACCTCGCAACTCGCGAGGTGACGAGGCTGCATCCCGTGCCACTCTCGTAGTCGGAGCACGGACGAGCGACTCCCCGCGCCACAGCTAAGCTGATCGCAATCCAAACCCCGGGAGTCGATGCAAAGGTGAACGCTGACAACGAGAGTCGCCGCATCGAGCTGACCTTACACAAGCCCTGGTTCGCTCTGTACGCCGGCGTCAGACCAACACTGATCATCGAAGGCCGCGGACAGCCGACGCAGTGGGGCCTGGGCACGTGGCAGGTGCCGTCCGACCGAACGGTGACAGTGGGCGTGTTTCTCTTCAACCGGCTCTGGCGCTTCGGACAGGCGGACTTCACCCTCGAACCGCACGACCGGCCGGCGCTGGAATACCGGGCGCCGACGCTGCCGTTCCTCCGTGGTCGAATCCGTCTTCATCCGAACCAGAACGCAGACTCTGTCCCGCAAGGGTGACGTTCAGCCGTCGCGCGGAGAGAATGGGTACATGCCTCGCGAACACCCCTGGCGGCTGCTGAGCACCGTGCGCCGTGTGATCCGGTCCGATCCGTCCGAGGTCGCGCTCACCGAGGCGTATCCGGTGCTCAACGAGACTGTTGTCGTCAAGATCCTCGACCTCGCGCTGCGGATCGGTGAGTCGATGTTCACGGTCGGTGCCTCCGCGCACGACGTGACCTTCGCCATCGTCCGCGTCGCCCAGGTGTACGGACTCACCGGTGTGCACGTTGACGTCACCTACAACTCGGTCAACGTCTCGTACCACCGCGGTGAGGAGGACTGGCCCACGACCCTGTTGCGCGTGGTCAAAGCCGCGTCACCCGACCACGCAAAACTGCAGCGCCTGCAAGCGCTCCTGGTCGACATCAGCGAGGGGATGGAGCTCGGCGAAGCACGCCTGGCATTCCGGGTCATCCGCCGCACGCCATTCCTGTACCGCCCGATTGTCGTGATCGTTTCGCGCGCACTGCTCACCGTCGGCGTCGCGTTCCTGTTCAGCGCCTCACCGCTGATGATGCTGCTGACCTTCATCGCAGCGCTCGGGGCCGCGTTCACCCAGGCAGGGCTGGCACGCATTCAGGTGCCGTCGTTCTTCAGCCAGACTGCCGGCGCATTCGTCATCACCGCCGTCGCGACCATCGTGTCAGCGTTGGGCGCTGCGAACATCACGCCGTTCACTGACGTGCAACCGTCGATCATGGTCGCATCGGGCATCGTGCTGATGCTCTCCGGACTCACCGTCGTCGGTGCCGCTCAGGATGCTATCGACGGGTTCGCGGTAACGGCGGTCGGCCGGATCCTCGACCTCACGATGCAGACCCTGGGGGTCGTGCTCGGCATCTTGATCGGACTGGAACTCGCCCGCCTCGTCGGTTTCAGCATGGCCTTGCCCACCGACACCCTGCCGTTCGGATCGCTCCCCGCTCAGATCGCGGGCGCCATCATCATTGCGGTCTCCGTGGCCCTGTTCAACGGCGCCGGGATGCGCATCATCGTCGTCAGCGCCCTGCTGAGCGTGATCGCGATCATCGGCTACAACCTCGCGATACTGCTCGACATCCACGCGGCCGGTGCGAGCGGCGTCGGGGCTCTCCTTGCCAGCTTCATCGGCGTGCTTCTCGCCCGCAACCAGCATGTTCCTTCGGTCGCGGTCACCACCGCGGCGATCGTCCCCCTCGTGCCCGGCTCCGCCGTGTTCCGCGGGCTGCTCGGCATCGTCGACTCTGACGGAACGGTCGAGGGGATGCTAGCCGGCATCAGCCCGCTCGTGTTGGCTGCCACGATCGGCGTGGGCCTCGCGGCCGGTGCTTCGCTCGGACTTTACCTCGGCACGCCACTGCGCGCGACGCTCGCCAGTGTGGCGAAATCCCGCGCGCGCGTCCGCCGCTGAGCCTGACCCGCGCAGTCTCGGTCAGCCGCGACTGCGCGCGACGTAGACCGTATTGGATGACACGCCACCCGTGACCGGATTGTCGAAGTCCACGACATGCGCGACGGCATCGTCGAACACCGCGTTCAACTCGATCATGAAGACATCGTCAGGCGGATCATCCGACCACAGCGCGAAGATCCCACGCGTTGCGAGGTGCCGGTCCAGAGCCCGCAACCCCGCCGCCGTATAAAGATCGGCGTGGGTGGGATCCAGCTGGTGTCGCGGTGAGTGATCCACGTCGAGCAGGATGGCCGAGTATTCGGCACAGTCCGCCGCAGGCTCAGCCCGAACGATGGCGAAGAAATCGTCCTCGACAAGCGTCGTTCGAGCATCTTCGACGAGTTCGGTCGACGCCGGCAGCAGCTTGCGCTCATGCCAGCCGATCACCGCACCGAGCCTGTCGATCACCGTGAGAGCGCGCACGCGCTCGTCACGCAAAGCGGCGACGGCTGTGTACCCGAGCCCGAGGCCTCCCACCAGGACGGACAGATCATCGCCTTCGACAGCGGCGAGTCCGAGATTCGCCAGCTCTTCCTCCGCCACCGTGAACAGACTCGACATGAGGTACTCGTCACCGAGTTTGACCTCGTAGATCTCCTGACCCACCGACGGCTCCGTGCGCCGTCGCAGCATCAGGTCGCCGATCGCGGTGGGCTGCCAGTCAAGCTCTTCGAACCGAGTGATCACTGCGGCATCCCTCCGTTTCTGCTCACCCTACCTCCGCTACGACGCAGACACTGCAAGTATGGGTCTCGTGAACAGCGATCAGGGAACGCGGAAGAACGCCACAGCCGGGTCATCGACAGCACGCCCGCCCACACGCGCGGTGAAAGTCGCACGAAATATCGCGCGCAGCCTGAAGGACCTGTCGCCGAAGGGCGTGCACCCGGCGCTGATCCCCGGCGTGGGGGTCGAGCAGACCGGACGGGTGTATCGCACCGACTGGTTGGTGTTCGGTGTCGCAGCGGCCTTTGTCGTCGCATTCATCGGCTGGGGCATCCTCGGCGGCGAGAGCCTCTCCACCACTGCGCAGTCCACACTGAATTGGGTCATTGAGTACACCGGAGTCCTGTTCACCTCCGTGGCCACAGCGATCCTGCTGTTCATGATCTTCCTCGGCGTCAGCAAGTACGGCCGCATTCCCCTCGGGCGCGACGATGAAGCCCCGGAGTTCTCGATGTTCTCCTGGATCTCGATGCTCTTCGCCGCGGGCATGGGTATCGGCCTGGTGTTCTGGGGCGCCGCAGAGCCGCTGACATTCTTCGACAACCCGCCACCGGGAACCGTCGAAGGCGGAACGCTCGAGGCCATGCAGACCGCACAGGCCCAGGTTCTGTATCACTGGGGCCCGCAGGCATGGGCTTTCTACGCACTGGTGGGCGTCGCAATCGCATACGGATCCTTCCGACGAGGGCGCACGCCGCTCATCTCGTCGGTGTTCGCGCCTTTGCTGGGCGAGCACAAGACGACGGGCCCGATTGGCAAGACGATCGACATCTTCTCGATCCTCGTGACGCTCTTCGGAACGGCGGCGTCTCTCGGTCTCGGCGCTCTGCAGATCGGTCACGGAGTCGAGCTCGTCGCCGGCATCGGCGAGATCGGCAACGGCGTCCTCATCGCCGTGATCGCCGTCCTCACCGCCTGCTTCATCGCCTCCGCAGCATCCGGCGTGTCCAAGGGCATCCAGGCACTGTCGAATATCAACTCGGTAGCGGCCATCGTGCTGTCGTTGTTCGTCTTCTTCGTCGGCCCATCGCTGCTGATCCTGAACATGATCCCGGCAATCGCTTTCGAGTTCATCAATGACCTTCCCCAGATGATGGGTCGCTCGGGCGCGCAAGGCGAGGCGACGGAGCAGTTCCTGGCATCCTGGACGATCTTCTACTGGGCGTGGTGGATCTCGTGGTCGCCGTTCGTCGGCATGTTCATCGCCAAGATCTCCCGTGGCCGCACGATCCGGCAGTTCGTGCTGGTCGTGATCGCCGTTCCATCGCTGATCTCTCTGGTGTGGTTCGCGATCTTCGGAACAACCGCGATCGATCTGCAGATGAACGGAGTAGAACTGGCGACGACGCCGCCGGAGAATGTGCTCTTCGGCGTGCTCGAGAACCTGCCGCTCACCGGCATCACGAACATCATGCTGATGCTCCTCATCGCGATCTTCTTCATCACCGGCGCCGACTCGGCGTCACTCGTCATGGGAACGATGTCGCAGCAGGGCGACCCGACGCCCAAGCGCTGGGTCACGATCACGTGGGGCACGCTCGTCGGCGTGATCGCTGCGGTTCTGCTCGTCACCGGGGTCGAGGGAAGCGGTCTGCGCGCACTGCAGAACGTGACGATCATCGCGGCGCTGCCATTCGCCATCATCCTGGTATTCATGATGATCGCGCTGATGAAGGATCTCGGCCGCGATCCGCTGATCCTGCGCGACAAGTATGCGCGGCAAGCGCTGCGACACAGCGTGCGCACCGGGCTGGCCGAGTTCGGTGACGACTTCGCGCTCGTCCCGAGTGAGTACGATCACTCCCAGGACGATCACCCCTGGATCGACGTGCCCGTAGACGAGGCGTTCACCGAAGTTTTCGAGACCTCGTCGCTTCCGATCATCGTCGTCGACGCAGATACTGCGGACGAACAGGATGCCGCCGATGAACAGTCCGCGAAGCTCGACGATCCAGGCAAGACTCATGAGTGACGCGCCCATCGAAGGCTGGACTCGCCTCTGAATGCTGTCGCCTAGGCGATGACCCCCACCTCCGCGTCGGGCGGCACGACCTTCCGGTCCTGCGCGGGAAACAGCACCTTCTGCACGATGATGATGATGCTCGCCATCACCGGGATCGCCACCAGCGCACCGAGGATTCCGCCGAGCGCGCCGCCGCCGACCGCCGCGATCACGACGATCGCACCGGGCACGGACACTGCTCGGCTCATGATGCGCGGACTCAGCACATACGCCTCGATCTGCATGTAGATGAGGTAGTAGACGGCTGCGATCAACGCGGTGACCGGTGCGTCGATCAGACAGACGAGCGAGATGATAATCGATGCGCTGAGGGTTCCAACAAGCGGGATGAGCGAGCCGATGAACGCGATGAGCGCGAGCAGTGCCGGCACCGGCGCCCCGATGATGCTCATCAAGATGATCGTCAGCACTGCGTTGATCGAGGCCAGACTGGCCTGGCCGATCACGTAGCGCCCCACCGCTGTTGACACGTCCTCGAGCAGTTCCGTGAAGCGCGCCCGCCGATACGCGGGAACGAACCGCGCGGCTGTCCGCTTCATACTCCGAAGCGACGCCATGAAGTACAGCGTCAGGATGAGCACGATGATCACCCCGGTGACCCCGCTGGCGATCCCCGATCCTACAGCGATCAACCCGCCGCCGATCTGGCCGAGGTTATCGGGATCCTGGATGAACTCCAGAGCACCATCGGCAGCGTTCGCAATCTCGGCGGCGTACTGGCCGGTCACCTGTGTGAACCAGTCGCTGCTCATCACGTCTTCGATCAGCATCGGGGCATCTTCGATGAGATTGGCGATCTGACGCACGATGATCGGCACGATCGCGAGCAGGATGCCGGCGAAGATCACCAGTACTCCGGCGACGACCACGCTCACCGCCGCCGCACGCGGCATCCGCTTCTCCAGGAAGACCACGATGGGGTCGAGGCCGAGGGCGAGGAATAGCGCCACTCCGACGTAGATCAAGACCGTCGCGAGCTGACCGACGATCGCGCCGATCAGAAGCGCCACGAGCAC
This sequence comes from Microbacterium wangyouchuni, assembly GCF_051546305.1. Lineage (NCBI taxonomy): Bacteria > Bacillati > Actinomycetota > Actinomycetes > Micrococcales > Microbacteriaceae > Microbacterium > Microbacterium wangyouchuni. Next base: position 632,242 of record NZ_JBPTMA010000001.1, on the reverse strand, counting down.
ACCCAGAGCCCCGACGAGTCCGAATGTGAACGGTTCGATTCGGTTCAGATGGCTGCTGCCGCCCGGCAGTCCGCGATCACTGCTCGCTCTGATGCGACCCCACATGCTGCCCCCTCGAGCTCAGTTCCGGTGTGATATTTGAGCATCCGATGCGCGGTACGTCAAGGGGCTGGATCGCCGGCATCCCGCACACCAGCCATCAGGCGTCCCAGACAGGGGGCCGAGGGAGTGCGCCTGTGCGGCGCTCCAGTTCCGCGGCGAGTGCGATGATCGCCGCTTCCCCTCCGGGTCGCCCGATGAGCTGCACGCTTACCGGATGCCCCGAGGCATCCAGCATCACCGGCACCACCACCGCCGGGAGCCCAGCGACGTTCACAAAGCTCGAGTACGGCGCATAACGCACCTGCTGCGAGAAGTTCTCCGCTGCGTCGGTCGGGTGGAACCATCCGATCGGCCGCGGCGGCAGCGCGAGCGCCGGTGTCAGGACTGCGTCGAACGGTGCGAACGCGGTGATCGTCTCGCGCTCGAACACCGTCGCAGCGGCGAGCGCATCCAGCACCTGCGTGCCGCTGAGGGCGCGCCCCTCGCGGGCGAGCCACGCGGTGATCGGCTCGACCAGCTCAAGCTCAGTATCCGACAGGGTCATTCGCGCAGCGCTCGTGCGCCAGATCGTGGTGAACATCTCCGCGTACCCGCGCGGACGCCAGTCGAACTCGTCGATGCCCTGCCCCGCATCCGTCAGCAGCGCCATCGCGACGTCGACAGCGCGCGCCGCGTCCGGGTCGAGTGCGATGTCTTCGTCGTCATCCCAGGGTGAGACCATCGTCACGCCGATGCGAGCGGATGCCGTGGCCGCCGTCGCCGCATCGAGGAAAGAGCCGCGCTCCGGTGCCCCGGTGGCGTACGGATACGGCCGTCCGCTGACCTGCACGTCCAGCAGCAGTGCGGCATCCGCGACGGTGCGCGCGATGGGGCCGGCGACTGCGAGCCCGCCGGGGCTGTCGAGTCCGGATGCGAATGAGATCCTCCCCCGAGACGGCTTCAGTCCGACGACTCCGACGGTTGCGGCGGGAATTCGAATCGACCCGCCACCGTCGGAAGCCGGGGCGAGCGGCAGCAGCCCGGCAGCCACAGCGGTCGCGGCCCCTCCGCTCGATCCCCCCGCGCCGTTGTCCGTGTTCCACGGGTCTCGCGCGGGAGGCGCGACCTTCGACTCGGTGTATCCCGTCAATCCGAACTCGGGGGTGTTCGTCTTGCCGAGGCTGATCCCCCCGGCCTCATCGAGCACCGCCGCCTGATCGGCTGTGGCATCCGGAACGAAGTCGCGGTGCAGCTGGGAGCCGAATCGTGTCGGCACGCCCGCGCGAGCCACGAGGTCTTTGTCGGCGAACGGCAGACCCCACAGCGCCCCCGCGGGCGCAGCAGCCGAAAGCAATGCGGCTCGCGCGAGCGCAGCATCCGCCGTCACCTCGACGAAGGCTCCCACCGCGCCGTTGACGCGCTCGATCCGGTCGAGATAATGCGCGACGAGCTCAACGGGGCTGACGTCGCTCGCCCGCAACACCGCCAGCTGCTCGATCGCGGTCAGGTCGTGCAGTTCAGCCATACTTCGACCCTAGGCCGGGTCACGGGTTTCGGTGTCAGCGATGCTGTTGCGGGCCACCGTGCCCACCCTGGGGCGGTGCACCGTATACGCCTGGTGGGCGCTGCGCCGCCCTCTCTGCATCAGCGCGGAGGATGCCGTTCTTCACCGCCGTCCGCATGATCAGATATCCGATCCATAGCGTCAACGCGATGACAGCGAGGTAGATCACCAGCGCGAAGATGAGCGCGCCGATCCCCAGTCCTGCCGCCAACCCTGAGTAATCGTCCATGCCCACAAGGTAGCGAATCGTCCGGTGCTCCGAAAGGGTTGGCATCCACCGATCAGTGGATGCCGATATCAGTCTCCCCACCGCTGGCACCGCCGTAGCTCCACCGCCATGCTGGAACCATGACGGAAAACGTGATCGAGGTTCGTGACCTGCGAAAGTCCTACGGCAGCTTTACCGCCGTCGACGGCATCAGCTTCGACATCCATCGTGGCGAGACCTTCGCGCTGCTCGGGCCCAACGGTGCAGGCAAGTCGACAACAATCGAGATCCTCGAGGGCTACCGCAAACGCACGTCCGGCGATGTCCGTGTGCTGGGCGTCGATCCGCAGCGCGGAGGGCTGGATTGGAAGGCACGGCTCGGCATCGTCCTGCAGTCCACCGGCGAGGCCGGAAATTTCACTGTCAGGGAACTGCTGACCGAGTTCGCCGGCTACTACCCCCGACCCCGTGACATTGACGAGGTCATCGCGGCGGTCGGACTCGAACAGAAGCAGAAGACACGCGTCGGCAAACTCTCCGGCGGGCAGCAGCGTCGCATAGACGTCGCCCTCGGCATCATCGGCCGACCCGAGGTCCTCTTCCTCGACGAGCCGACGACGGGCTTCGATCCCGAGGCACGTCACCAGTTCTGGGATCTGATCCGCTCGCTCAAAGCCGAAGGAACCAGCATCCTGCTCACCACTCATTACCTCGACGAGGCGGCCCAACTCGGCGACCGTGCGGCGGTGATCACGGGCGGTCAGATCTCCGCGATCGGCCGCATCAATGAGATCGGCGGAGCGGATGCCCGCATCCCCCTCGTGCGCTGGATCGACGCCGACGGCACGACACGCGAGGAGCGCACCGACAAGCCAGGCTCCGTCGTGGCAGAGCTCTTCCGCGACGGCGGTGAGCCTCGCGGCCTCGAAATCGTCCGCCCCACTCTGGAGGACATCTACCTCGGCCTGATTCGCGAGCAGTCCGACGCTAACGCCGCGCACAACTCCGGAGATCTGCCGCCCGTCCGGGAGACAGACCCCGGAAATACGCACATCCCCGTCGCCGCCTCCGCTATTTCTCAGGAGTTGTGAACATGAACGCCACGACAATGAACGCCACGACAGTGACCGCCACCGAGAGGTTCGGCCTGGCACGCACCTTCCGCCTCGGCCTTCGGCGCGTCCCCTTCGAGCTGCGCCAGTACTTCCGCGCGGGCGACCAGGTGTTCTTCACCTTTCTGTTCCCGACACTGATGTACGTCATCTTCGCCACGATCTTCACGGGCGACATCGGCGAAGGACCCGATGCCGTGAGCATGGCCACCTACTACCTTCCGGGGCTCATCGCCGGCGGCATCCTGCTCTCGGGCGTGCAGGGCCCCGCGCTCGAGATTGCAGCGGAGAAGAGCGACGGCACCCTCAAGCGCCTCGGCGGCACCCCGGTTGCGCCCCTCACCTATTTCATCGGCAAGCTCGGTGAGGTGTTCGTCACCGCCATCATGCAGATCGCCCTGTTGATCGTTGTCGCTGTCGCGCTCTACGGCGTCGAGCTGCCGGCGGATGCTGCCGCCTGGGGCCGCTTCGCCTGGGTCTTCGTTCTCGGGCTCATCACCTGCACTCTGCTCGGAATCGCGCTGTCTGCCGTTCCCCGTACGGGGAAGTCCGCCGCCGCGGTCGTCATCCCGATCGTGCTGCTCATCCAGTTCATCTCCGGCGTCTACATCGCCTTCTCGATGCTCCCCGAGTGGCTGCAGAATGCCGCGGGCGTGCTACCGGTGAAGTGGATCGCGCAGGGCATGCGCTCGGTGTTCCTTCCGGACTCATTCAAAGCCGCCGAAGTCAGCGGATCCTGGGATCTCGGGCTCATCGCGCTCGTGCTCGTCGGGTGGCTCGTCGTCGGACTCGTGATCAGCAGGCTCACCTTCCGTTGGATCCATCGCAACGGATGAGTGGCGCGCGCCTCTCATCGGGGTGGAAGAGTGGACATATGAACACGAGCAGCCGCGAACGTCTGGGGTGGGACATCGCCAGCGGCGCGCTGTTCATCGTGATCACGATCATCGCGTTCGTGGACACTCCCCGATTTGTCGGATCACCGTGGATGCTGGTCGCCGTCGCGGCCGGCATCCTTGCCGTCTACGCGTTCGGCGCTCGCCGGTACGTCTGTATCAGCGAAGCACCGATGCCGTCTCCGGCGACGTCCGCGACTCTCCAGGTATCGCTGGTCGCGCTCCTCGCGGTCGGCGTCTTACTCGACCCGAACATGCTCCTGCTGCAGACCATCGTGCTGCCGCTGATCTGGATGACAGCACGCTCCGTCCCCCAGGCAGTTATCGTGACGCTCACGAACGCGGTTGTGCTGGGTCTCGCCTATTCGGTGTGGGGCGGGTTCCAGCAGGAGACCGTGATCGCGGGATTCATCACTTCTTTCCTGTCGGCGGCGTTCAGTCTCGCCCTGGGTCTGTGGATCACGCGCATCGCCGATTGGGGCGCTGAGCGTCAGCGTCTGCTCTCCGATCTCACCGAGGCGCAGAAGAGCCTGAAGGCGGCAAGCCATGAGGCTGGCGCTACCGCCGAGCGTTCGCGCCTCGCCCGCGAGGTGCACGACACGATCGCCCAGAGCCTGACGAGCATCGTGATGCTCGCCGAACGCGCCCGACACGATGGGTCTGCCGATACGATCGCCATGATCGAGGAAACAGCGCGGGATGCGCTTCGCGAGACGCGAGCGCTTGTAGTCGTCGAGTCTCCAGCGTCCACGCCGTCCGGATCGCTGGCGCATGCTTTGCACCGACTGGGCGAGCGCTTCCAGCACGAGACTGGCGTGGCCGTGCGCGTCGAGGCGTCTGAGTGCGACGTCCCCCGCGACATCCAGGTCGTCCTGCTGCGATGTGCGCAAGAGGGCCTCGCGAACGTCCGCAAGCATGCTGCGGCGAGCGCCGCATCCGTCGTTCTCAAGATCAGCGAGGACGCGACTCTCACCGTGCGCGACGATGGCCAGGGGCTACGGGAGGCGACGATCGATAGCGGACGAGGGTTCGGACTCTCCGGTATGCGTGATCGAGTCGCCCTGGTGGGCGGAGCGCTGGGCGTAGCGGACATGGCGCCGAACGGCACGGCCCTGACCGTGCGCATTCCCTTAACGGCCGAGAGCTCTTTGACCGCTGAGAGGGTATCCGAATGATCCGCGTCCTGGTCGCCGACGATCACCCCATCGTGCGCTCCGGTATCGTCGGCCTGCTTTCGCTGGATGACGGACTCGAGGTCGTCGGTGAAGCATCCGATGGTGTCGAGGTCGTCGAGCTTGCGCGCACATTGCGCCCGGATGTCGTGCTGATAGACCTGCGAATGCCTCGACTCTCGGGTGCGGAGGCCACCGCCAAACTCGCCGAAGAACTGCCGGAGGTGCGCGTGCTCGTGCTCACCACCTATGAGAGCGATGACGACATCCTGGGTGCGATCGAGGCCGGCGCCAGCGGGTATCTGCTGAAGGCGGCGCCTCACGAGGAGATCGTCGCCGGGATCCGCTCCGTCGCCGAAGGACATACGGTGCTCGCGCCGTCGATCGCGGCGACGCTCGTGACCCGGATGCGGATGGCATCCGAAGATCGCCCACAACTGAGCCCGCGCGAAATCGACGTGCTGCGTCTGGTCGCCGCTGGGGGCAGTAATCCCGCGATCGCGAAGTCACTGTTCATTGGCGAGGCGACGGTGAAGACGCATCTGCTCCATGTGTTCGAGAAGCTCGGCGTCTCAGACCGCACCCGCGCCGTCACGCTCGCGTTGGAACTCGGGCTGCTCTAGCCAGTCGGGGGCGCAAATTTCGCGGCCGAAACGAACTTCTGCGGCCGATCCCAAAGGATCTGGCCGCAGAAGTTGCGTTTCGCCGCAGAAGTTGGTGGTCGGAAGGCTACGCCTTCTGGAACTGTGCCACCGCGGGGCAGTCGAACGGGTCGCTTGCGGCGAGTCCCACCCGGTTCAAGTACTCGATGACGATCGCATACGAGCGGAGGATCGTGGTCTCGGTGTACGGCACGTCGTTGGCGAGGCAGTAGTCACGAACGATCTCGCGCGCCTGAGCCAGGTATGGGCGAGGCATGCTCGGGAACAGGTGGTGCTCGACCTGGTAGTTGAGGCCACCGAGGAAAGTGGTCACCCACCAGCCGCCGGAGATGTTGCGCGAGGTGCGCACCTGCTTCGTGAAGAAGTCCAGTCGGGCGCCCGGCTCGATGATCGGCATGCCCTTGTGGTTAGGAGCGAACGCAATGCCCATGTAGACACCGAAGACGGCAAACTGCACACCTGCGAAGGCGAATGCCATCCCCAGCGGGAGCATGATGAACACGGGCACCAGCACGGCTGCAAGACGTCCCACGATGAGGCCGATCTCAAGCCACCGACCCTTGACGTCCTTCTTCGTGAAGAGGTATTTAAGCCCCTGCAAGTGCAGGTTGAGGCCCAACAGTGTGAGCAGCGGGAAGAACAGCCACCCCTGTTTGCGGGTGATCAGACGGATGAAGCCGCGCGACTTGGCGGCATCCTCCTCAAGGAACGAGATGGTATCGACGGCGATGTCCGGGTCCTTGCCGACCTGGTTCGGGTTGCCGTGGTGCTTGGTGTGCTTGTTGTCCCACCAGGAGTAGCTCATGCCGACGAGCCCGATGAGAATGCGGGCGAGACGGAAGTTCGCCGGGCCCGACGTCAGGATCTGACGGTGCGCGGCCTCGTGGCCGAGAAATCCGATCTGGGTGAAGATGATGCCGAGAGCTGCCGCGATGAGTAGCTGGAACCAGCTGTCGCCGAGCAGGATGAACCCGGTGATCGCCCCGCCGAGAGCTACAACGATGCCAGCGGCGACAACAGCATAGAACCAGACCGCTCGCCGCAGCAGGCCAGTTTCTTTAACCACCTGCAACACGCTCTTATACGCCTTCGCCATCGGGGGGAAGTCGGCGTTGCCAGCGTATGTCTGGCGTACTGGTCCGAGAGTGTTGCTGGTCGCTTCCGCGACCGTTGAGGTGGCGATACTGCTCTCCTGCCGATCGGAGCCCGTGAGCTGGGGTAGCAAAGGCGGATGCCCCGTGCTTTCTTCAGGCTACGCCCGGCCGTATACGCCAACGCGTATACGTCGCAGAAGTGTTCGTTAAGCGCGGACGCGTGAGAGGTGGCGGCGCAGGGTCTGTCGAATGGAGCGCATACTGCGACGAGGCGTGCCTTCGAGCGCCTGGCGCGCGTCGACGAGGCTCGTGAAGGAACCGAGGTTGACGCCGTGGTTGTCGTAGGCGACGTGTGCGGTGCTGTCGGATTCGACGAATCCGGCGTACTCTCCCCCGCGGGTTGCGACATAGATGTTGTCGTCTGCCTGCTTCCAGCTCAGGGGCATAGGTGAATAGGTGGTGGTACTGCTCATTGTGTTGCTCATTGCTTTGGGTGGGCGCGCGCAAGCGCACCTCATGTTCTTGAGACCAAGAGCGGATGCCGCGCGCGTCGGTGCGTGCGGTCCTTTACGGCCCTGATCAGTGGCAACATGACGCACCGGAATTGCGGCGAATCTTTCACATTGCTCCACCAGTCTACCCGAAAACGCCTGAGCCGGCGTTTCTCGGACGAATCGACCGATCGGATTGTTTCCTCCATTCGCGTGAATTATCTTCCCCTCACGCCCGAGATCCGCTAGAGTGACCATCGTCTGCAGTACCTGCTGCGAACGAACACTGTGTGGGAATGGTGTTCATCCTCTGTGATGTGGGATCACAGAGAAGGAGCAGGACCCGAGGGGTCGGGAATGCAGACATGTACCGAGAGCGTTTGCTCGCGGTCTGGGGAACACTGGGGAACACATGTCGCACTGGGGATTTCTGCGTACATTCACGGCTCGGAGAGCAGCGTGACGTCCGTCGAGGATGCGCTGCAGCTCACGCGCAGCGGGTCTAAGTTCGCGCCATTGGTCGCGCCGCGCGCGACCAGAGTTACACCGCATGACGCTGCCGCACCACGAGTGTCGGCGACGTTGGAGAGACGGCAGCAGTGGGAGCGTCGCTACCGCTTGCGGTTGAATCTGACGGACTCCGCGGTGATTGCGGCCGTCGCTGCGCTGACGGCGCTGATTCAGCTGTCCCTGATCGGGACAGCGACCGATGTCATCCTCCGCGGTGCGATCCTTCTGGTCGCGACCCTGTATGTGATGTTGGCCGCGCTGAACACGCGGTCAGCTGCGATCATCGGCTCGGGCACCACCGAGTACCGTCGTGTCGCGCACGCCGGCGGGCTCGCGTTCGGGGTCGTGGCGATTGTCGGCATCCTCATGGAGTGGGAAGGCCTGCGGCCTCTGCTCGTCATCGCTCTGCCGACCGGGATGCTGGGGCTCCTGGTCGCACGGTGGAGCTGGCGGCGGTGGCTGCAGCGCCAGCGACTGGGCGGCGCGTATGTCTCGCGTACTCTCGTCGTCGGCGCCACAGAGGACGTCGAGTATGTGATCAACTCGCTGCGCACCAGCGGCGAGAACGGCTACTTCGTCGTGGGGACGACGCTGCTGGATCGCAATGCCAACCACATCGTGGTTGGCGAAACACAGTACACGGTGGTTGGAAACGTCACGACCGTTGCGGCTGCGGCAACTCAGCTCGGCGCAGACACCATCATCGTGGCCAGCCGGCCCGATGGTGACGCCGACTTCGTCAAGCACCTGAGCTGGCAGTTGGAAGGAACTGCCGCCGAGCTCGTGCTCTCGAGTCGTCTGACGGATGTGGCAGGACCGCGCATCTCGCTTCGTCAGGTCGACGGGCTGCCGCTGATCCAGGTGCGCATCCCCACTTACGAAGGTGGGGTGCACCTGCTCAAGCGCGCGCTGGATATCGCTGTATCCGCCGTCGCACTCATCGCGATCGGCCTGATCGCTCCTGTGATCGCGCTGCTGATCAAGTTGGACGCGCCAGGTCCGGTCTTCTTTCGTCAGGAGCGCGTCGGCCGCGACGGGCGCACATTCCGCATGGTGAAGTTCCGCTCGATGAGGACGGATGCTGAGCAGCAACTGGCCGCGTTGAAAGAGCAGAACCAAGGGGCGGGGCTGCTGTTCAAGATGAAAGACGATCCGCGCGTCACGCGCGTTGGCAAGGTGCTGCGAAAGCTGTCCTTGGACGAGTTGCCGCAGTTCTGGAACGTGCTGACCGGCGACATGAGCGTCGTCGGTCCGCGGCCTCCACTGCCGAGCGAGGTCACCGCGTACGACGGGACGGTCTTCCGCCGCCTCTACATCAAGCCGGGAATCACCGGCCTCTGGCAGGTCTCTGGCCGCAGCGATCTCTCCTGGGACGAAAGCGTGCGGCTGGATCTGCAGTACGTCGAGAACTGGTCTGTGATGAACGATCTGCAGATCATGTGGCGCACAGGTCGGGCAATGGTGCAGCCGAAGGGGGCGTACTGATGAACACATCCGATGAGGCACAGCCTCGACCTCGCCGTTGGATTCCGCAGACGATCGCGGGGCTGGCCGCTATCGCGGCAGTCGGCATCGGCATCGCTCTTGTGGTGCCTGCGCTGACAGCCCCGCCCTCCGCCTCAGAACCGGACGAGGTGCTGGCATCGGGAAACACCGGCGATGACGAGAACATGTCCGAAGACCCGCTGACAACGGTGACACCGCCGACAGCTGCGCCATTGACAGGTGACGAACAGGTCGAAACCGAACGCGCCACAGATGCCGTCGATACATTGGTGGCGGCAACGGACGAGATCGGTTTGCGCGGTGACGGGTCTGCCGTCGGCGTTGACGCGATCGCGACCGGCTGGGTACTCGGCGAGCTGCAGGCTCGGGCGCAAGAGCAGTACGACCTGGGTTACCGGCAGACCGGAGAGGCCGTGGTCACCAGTACGACCACGATCGCCGCCGACCTGGACGCGGCGCCCGCCACTATGACGCTGAAGGTCTGCATCGACGCCTCCGCTGTCGACGTCACCGATGCGGCCGGCAACTCACTGAAAGCCGCGCTGTACAACCCGGGGCATCCCGTCGCCCACGTCTACGGAGCTGTCTTCGAAGACGACACCTGGAAGATCTCCACCCATGACATCCCGGACGAGCAAGACTGCCCCGCAGTCTGACCGGCCGAGTACCCACCTACGGAAGACGATGATGAACACCATCTCCATCCCGCGCCGGTCTCGGACCGCGCGCATTGCGACCGGCTCAGCCTTGGCCATCGCGGCGATGATCGCGACGCTGCTTGTCCCGACTCCCGCCACCGCAGCAGATGCGGCGCTGCCAGACGGGCTCACCCAGGAGACTGCTGCCGCCTCGTGCTGGGAGATCAAGCAGAGCCATCCCGGCTCCGGCGATGGCATCTACTGGCTGGTGACGCCCGAGCTGGTGGCTCCCGAGCAGTTCTACTGCGACCAGACCACCGACGGCGGCGGATGGGTGCTGATCGGCCGCGGACGGGAGGCATGGAAGGAGGGCTACAACGGTCTGCGCACGCCAGCCCAGGTGCGCGGCACCATCACCGGCACAGGCGCTTTCCTTCCCGCACAGCTGCCGTCAGCCATGATCGATGGGCTCCTCAACGGCGAGGACGTCGACGATCTGGCTGACGGCATCAGGTTACGCCGTGCGACGAACACCGGCGGAACGCAGTGGCAAGAGGCCCGCTTCAACTTCGTGCACCGCGATCGGTGGGTCTGGTCCTTCGGTGCCGAGCACCGGGTGCAGAACTACTCATTCGCAGGTTCCAACGGATCGGGCGGACAGACCAGGAACTTCGGCAACAACAACCAGTACAACCGCGTCGTCTTCGCCGAGCAGTCCTCGCACAGCTACCTCAACGGCTGGGCGTTCGGGTCGAACGTCGGCGGCAGCACCGATAGCAGTTCCTATCTGTGGAGCCCGAGCAGGCAGGGCTACGCCCGTCCGTTCACGCAGGTTTTCCTCCGGCCCACGCTGACGCTGGCCGAGCTCGATTTCGGTTCGGTTCCTGACACCGGGTCGCCCGCTACAACGGTCGACGCCATTCCGGAGAGCGACGCGCTGACGACGAACTGGGGCGTTTCGGGATTCGCCAACGGCAGCAACGGCGAACTCAACACTGAAGTCGCCGCGTTCGGCGAGTCCAACGGCAACGTGATCGTCGGCGGCAATTTCAAGTACGTGCAGCGCACACAGGCAGGCGCTGATCAGGTCGAGCAGTCGAATCTGGCCGCGTTCGATGTCAACACAGGGCAGTGGAATCCGTCATTCCGGCCAACGCTGAACGGGCAGGTCAAAGCGATCGCGACTCTGCCGGATGGCCGCATCGCGATCGGCGGGCAGTTCTCGGTCGTCAACGGCGTCACGCAGCCGGGTCTCGCGTTCCTCGACCCTGCTACCGGAGCGCTCTCCGGCTGGCAGGTGGCCGCCGAGCACCGTTCGACCGGTGGTGTGCCATACATCCGCGGGCTCGATGTCCAGGACAACTATCTGTACGTCGCCGGATCGTTCACCCACCTCACACCGGTGGGTTCGAGTCCTAGCGCCAGCACCTGGAACGGCGGGCGCATCGACCTGACCACTGGTCAGCCCGACATCCGTTGGAACGCGTTCCTCAACGGCACATCCGTTTCGGTGGACGCTTCTGACCAGGGAGATCGCACCTACTTCTCGGGGTACTTCAAGATGAAGCAGAGCACCTCGACTCCGAGCGCGGCAGCGATCCAGACTGCCCCTGACGCTCCCCTGGTCGACCCTCTGTGGGTTCCTCGCTTCTCGAAGTCGGGCACCGACGGCGCAGGCAACATCACCGGCAACGTCTGGCAGCTCGGTGTCCAGGAGTCGGGCGACAAGGTCTGGCTCGGCGGCTCCGAACACTCGCTGTTCGCCTACGACCGCACCACCTTCACGCTGCTGCGCGGCTCCATCACCAACGATGGCGGAGACTTCCAGACCGTCGAGACGAACGGCCCCCTTGTCATCGCCGGATGCCACTGCGGCAACTGGGTCTACCAGGACGCCTACACGTGGAACAACCCGGGGACCGGATGGCAGCAAGCCGACAAGATAGACCTGATCGGCGCCTGGGATGCCACAACCGGCGACTACATCGCAGCCTGGGCGCCCACGCTGCAGGCTCGTGCTGGTTACGGCGCTTGGGGTTCCTTCTACGATTCAACCGGCGTGCTCTGGGTCGGCGGCGACTTCAGCCGCTCGGTGCGCTCGGGAGGAGTTGCGCAGTGGTCGGGCGGATACGTCCGGTTCGCACCGACAGACACAACGGCCCCAACCACTCCGGGTGATATCAATGCGGTCCCTGCGGGCGTATCCGAGACGAACCTCAGCTGGGGTGGATCCTCCGACGTCGGCGGCGTGACCTACGAGGTACTGCGTGAGAACCGGGTGATTGCGTCGACGACGACGGCGGCATATACCGTTCCGGTCACCGACGAGCCGGCAAGCTACTTCGTCCGCGCTCGCGATAATGCCGGCAACCGCTCGGCGTCAACGCCCGCGGTTGTGGTGGCTCCGCTGCCTGAGTCTGCGCTCGTCTTCGCCGACGCCGAGTCGGAATGGAGCTGGCGCTACTCGAATGATGCACTGCCGTCCGATTGGAATGCGATCGACTTCGATGACTCCGGCTGGGAAACCGGAAGCGGTCTCTTCGGCCGGGGCGTCAACGCAGCGACGGTCGACATCGAGCCGGTCGACATCCCGAGCAACCCCTTGAGCGCGCAGTTCCGCCGCACTTTCGAGGTGACCGAGGCCGCGAGCGTCGTCGACGGCACCGTCACCGTGATTGCCGATGACGGCGTCGTGGTCTATCTCAACGGCGTCGAACTCGGCCGCTCGAACATGCCTGAGGGGACGCTCAGCCAGAATTCCTACGCGAACTCGGCACCGCGGTACTCGACGGCGGTCGCCAATCCGATCACCTTCGCGGTTCCGGCCGACGTGCTCGTCAACGGTGACAACGTCATCGCTGCCGCAACGCACGCCAGTTGGCGGGCGACCGTCGATCTCAGCTTCCAGCTGTCGTTCACCGCGGATCGCGGCGAGATGCCCGAGGCTCCGGATGCGGTGACCGCTCTTTCCGGTACGAGTAGCGCTGACGCAGTCACGCTGACGTGGACCGCGCCGGCCGAGGGCACCGCGCCCACCGGTTACACGGTCACCCGCGACGGCGAAGCGGTGGGAACGACGGATGCTGAGACGACGACGTTCACCGACACGGGGCTATCGCCGGAGACCGAATACACCTACGAGGTTGTCGCGAACGGCCTCGGCAGCCTGGTCTCGCCTCCCACGACAGCAGTCGTCACCACGACACCACCGCCGGATGCCAACGAGCTGCCGGTGGTCGTAGACGACACATCACTGTGGTCATGGCGCTACTCGAATGACGCGCTGCCCTCGGACTGGAACTCGGTGGCGTTCGATGATTCCGCTTGGGAAACGGGCACCGGCCTGTTCGCACGCGGTGTCAACGGTGCGACCACGAACATCGAACCGGTCGACATTCCGAGCAACCCGCTGAGCGCACAGTTCCGGCATACCTTCGACGTTGTTCAAGCAGCCAGCTTGACCGACGGCACGGTCACCGTGATCGCCGACGATGGCGTCGTCGTTTATCTGAACGGCGTCGAGCTCGGCCGCTCGAACCTGCCAGAGGGCACACTGACGCAGAACTCGTACGCGAACTCCGCGCCGCGATACTCGACGGCGGCCGCGAACCCCGTGACCTTTACCGTCCCGGCCAGTCTGCTGATCAACGGAGACAACGTCATCGCAGCATCCACACATGCCGGCTGGCGGGCAACCACCGACCTCAGCTTCCAGCTTTCATACACCGCCGAGCGGGGTGAGATGGCATCCGCACCGAACCCGGTGACGGGACTGGCTGCGACCAGCACCGCAACCTCCGTGACTCTCACCTGGGCGGCTCCTGCCGAAGGCGCCGCCCCGACCGGATACGTGATCACCCGAGGCGGCGAGAACGTCGGCGCTGTGGATGCGGCGACCACGACCTTCACCGAGGAGGGGCTGACGGCGACCACTGCGTACGCCTACAGCGTGACCGCCACAGGACTGGGAAGCCTGGTGTCTCCGCCCGCCACCGTGGAGGCGAGCACGACGGCGCCGCCTGCTGAGAACGAACTTCCGGTCACCGTCGACGGCGCTTCGGTGTGGAGCTGGCGGTACTCGAACGACGCTCTGCCCGAAGACTGGAACGCACTTGCCTTCGACGACTCCGCGTGGGCGACCGGAACCGGACTCTTCGGCCGCGGTTTCACCGGTGTCACAACCGACATCGAACCCGTCGATATTCCCAGCAATCCGCTCAGCGCCCAGTTCCGACACGCATTCACCGTGCTCGACGCCGGCTCGGTCGCAGACGGCACAGTCACCGCGATTGCCAACGACGGCGTCGTGCTCTATCTCAACGGCGTGGAACTGGGACGGGCAAACCTGCCCGACGGCCCGATCACACAGAACACCTACACGACCATCGCACCGCGACACTCGACAGCGTCCGCCTCCCCCGTCGCCTTCACCGTGCCGGCTGCGCTGCTCCAGGAGGGGGAGAACATCATCGCGGCATCGACGCACGCGAGCTGGCGGGCAACACCCGACCTCACCTTCGAGCTCGCATTGAGTATGCTTCGCGAATGAGCAGGCTTACGACGGCGCAGGCCAGGCACGCGCTTGCCTCTGCACAAAAATCAGGGGCGGGCGTTCCGGCGTACCTGCGTTGGGTGAACCGCCCACTCGGCGGCCAGGTCGCCGTGATCGCTGCGGCATGGGGATGGAGCCCCAATGGCGTCACCGCTCTGAGCGCGACGTTCGGCGCACTCGGGGTCGGGGTCCTCGCCGGTGTCACGGCGTGGTGGGCTGGGCCGGTTGCTGCTGTACTCCTCCTCCTCGGTTACATCTTGGATTCGGCCGACGGGCAGCTCGCTCGCATCCAACGCCGCGGCGGACCGGCCGGCGAATGGCTCGATCACGTCGTCGACGGTATCCGTGCACCTCTCGTGCATATCGCGATCGCCATCCATCTGCTGCGCACAGACGCGGCGCTCTGGCTCGTGCTCATGGCTGCCCTGTTCTCGGCGCTCGTGTCGGCATGGTTCCTGTCTCAGCTGCTCGCAGAGAAGCTGCTGCCGAAGCAGCCACGCGATGCGTCGGATGCGTCCGCCGGCATCCTGACGTCGTTCGTCAAACAGCCGCATGACACCTCCACGACCTATCTCGCGCTGGTATTTCTCGGGCTGCCCCTCGTATTCGCCGTGCTCTACACGGCACTGTTCGCCTGGCACGTGCTGATGTTCTCCGGATCGCTGCGACGCAAGTACGTCCAGCTCGCAGCGCTGTGAGGTCACCGCTGAATCACCTACCCGCTCTCATTCGCTCGCCCAGCCGGTCGCTCATCACAGCGACCGGTCAGGATGCGAGCCTCGAAGTCGAACCCCGGGTCCTGCCGGCCTGGCCGGTGCTCACGGTCTTATGGGGTTACCCGATCTTCTGGTTGCTGGGGTTATTGCCGTTCGTCTCCGTGATCATGGCGATCCCGATGCTGGCGTTGCTGATCATGCGGCGGCGCATTCTGTTCGTCCCGGGCATTCTCCCGTGGATCGGCTTCGTCCTGTGGATGATCCCCTCCGCCCTGATGATCGACCAGCTCGGCCGCGGCGTGGGGCTGGGAGTTCGATTCAGTCAGTTCCTGGCGCTCGCGATCATCATGGTCTACATCGTCAACGCCCGCACCTCGCTGTCGCCCAAGCGCGTGTTCAACGGCCTGACCTTCATCTGGCTGTTCATCATCGTCGGCGGCTATCTGGGGATGTTCTTCCCCGACGCTCAGCTGACGATGACCGTCGGCCGGCTGATGCCCGACGCGCTCACCAGCAACGATTACGTCGCCGAGCTCGTCTTCCCGACCCTGGCGGAGATCCAGACTCCCTGGGGTGCGGAGGAGCCTTTCGTCCGGCCCTCAGCTCCGTTCTCGTACACCAACGGCTGGGGAGCCGCGATCGCCGTTCTCACACCGATCGCGATCGGAACGGCCATCGGGCACCGCACCGCGCGCGCAATGTGGATGCTGGTGATCGCACTGGTCGCTGCGATCCCGCCGGCGATCGCCACCACGAACCGCGGCCTGTTCATCGGACTCGCCGGTGCCGTCATCTACGTTCTGTTCTGTCTGCTGATCCGCGGTCGCGTCCTGGCCTTCTTCTGGGTCACGGTGCTCGGGCTGGCCGGAGCGGTCATCCTGCTGCTGTCGGGCGTTCTAGACGGAATCATCGCCCGCCAGGAGACAGTCGACACGACCGAGGGTCGTGGTGATCTGTACCTGGAAACCTGGGAGCGGACACTGGAATCGCCGATCATCGGCTACGGCGCACCGCGCCCGAGTTTGATGAGCGAGATCCACGTGGGCACTCAGGGTGCCATCTGGAACGCGATGTTCTGCTTCGGGCTCGTCGGGCTTTTCCTGTTCGTCGGGATGATTGTGCTCGGCGCTGTCCGCACCTTTGACGCGCCCAACCTTTCTGCCGTGTGGATCCACACCAGCGTGGTCGTCACGGTGTTCCTTTCGATCTTCTACGGACTGGACCGCCAGCTCGTCTTCGTCGGCATCGCGCTTGCCGTGCTACTCCGAGAGAAATACCTCGGCTCATCGTCATACTGGATCACCGAACCCGTTCCCTTCGCCCGAGCCAAGAATGAAGAGTGAACGCCTCGCACGCAGTGGCGTGATCAGCCTGTTCGGCTCAGCCTTCGCCGCGGTCGCCGCCCTCGTTCTCACGGCGATCGTCGGAAATACCCTCGGTGCAAGCGGCACGGGGTTGTTCTTCCAGGCGATGGGAATCTTCACGATCCTCACTCAGGTGCTGCGACTGGGCACCAACAGCGGGATCGTGCGTTTCATCTCCGAGCAGCGAGCCTTCGAACGGGCCGGCGCGGAATGGCGCATCATCGTGTACGCCGCGGCCCCGGTCGCTGTCGTGTCGGCCGCGGCATCGGTCGCGGTGTGGTTTTTGGCGGATGCCCTGAGCGCTTGGCTGGCAACACCCGCTGATGCGGACGGGCTCGCGGCACTGCTGCGCGCGATGGCGCCATTCGTTGTGCTGGGTGCCCTGATCGGCGTTCTGCAGATCTCAGCGCGCATGCTGCGCGGCGTGACCGCGTTCACACTGCTGCAGAGCGTGCTGCTGCCGGCGAGCAGGCTGCTCACCGTGCTGTTCGCGGTCTCGATCGCGGCAGTCGCAGCCTGGGGCGCGTTCGAGGCGTGGCTGTGGCCCCTGCCGGTATGGGTGCTCATCACCGCGGCTGTCATCGCCCCGCCGCTGATCCGCGATATCCGCCGACGGGCAGAGTCCACTGCGGAAACACGTCCGAGCTTCCGCGCGTTCTGGCGTTTCAACGCTCCCCGATCGGTGAGCTCCGGGCTCGAGACGGCATTGGAATGGGCGGACGTGCTCATCATCGCGGCCGTCGCGTCGCCCGCGGCTGCCGGTGTCTATGCCGTCGCCACTCGCGCCACCCGTGCGGGCGGTGTCGTCGACAAGGCGATGCGCGTGGCCGTCTCCCCCACGATCTCCGCACTGCTGGCCCGTGATCGCTTCGAAGACTCCACCCTGCTGCACACCAAGGTCGTGCGAGCAATGATCCTGATGAACTGGCCCTTCTACCTGCTGTTGATCTCGATGGGCTCCGCCGTACTGGCGATCTTCGGCGACGAGTTCATCATCGGGTGGGGGCCGATGATGTTGCTCGCTGCAGCCATGATGTTCCAGACCGCCTGCGGGATGCTGCAGAGCATTCTGCTGCAGGGAGGAAAGAGCACGTGGCAGATGTACAACAAGTCGGTGGCGCTGGCGCTCAGCATCGGCGGCAACCTCGCTCTCGTGCCGCTGTGGGGCATCTGGGGTGCGGCTGTCACCTGGGTCGTCGTGGTCGTCGTCGACAATCTCATCGCCGCCGTTCAGGTGCACCGCGGCATGCATGTGAATCTGCAGCCGATGAAGCTGATTCCGGCGATGATCGCACCGGTCGTCGTGTTCGGAGGCGGCGGCGCCCTCTTCGGGTGGTGGGGAGGCACCAGTTTCGGGATGCTGATCGTCGGCGGCGTCACACTCTGCGCGGTCTACGGCATCACCCTGTGGTTTTTCCGCCATCGCTTGCATATCGAAACGCTGTGGAAGAAAGTCCCCGTCATCGGCCGGTACGCGTAGCGCGAGCGTTCGCGCTCCCCGCGATCACCTTCGCAGCTTGGCTGCGATGATTGCTACCGCGCTGCGCAGCAGCCGCGGGAGGAAGGCACCCCACGGTGCCCGTCGGATCGGCTGCTCGAGCAATGCACGAACACGATCTGCTCCCGGTGTGGAGATCTCCTGCGGCGCAGCCGCAGTGTGAGCATCCGCCAGAGAACGATCCAGGAGTGCGTTCAGATCGGCCGATGTCAGAGCACGGCGGATGACGCCGAGCGATTCCATCTCTGCCGAAAAGACGAGCTGATGATCGTCCACCACCTCACCGTCGCCCGGTACCCGGGGCACGACGATCGGGACGATACCGAGCGCGCGCATGTCCATCACGCCACCCGCGCCGCCCTGCAGCACCACCGCGTCCGCCTGACGGCACAGCTCCAGCAGGTCGGTGTACGGCAGGATCTCGATGTTCTCAGCCCCGACGACGGCGGTCGACGGCCCGTGCTGCATGACCAGCCGTACCCCGTCGGTGGTCTGCAACCAGTTCTGCACCCACTGCGAGAGCCGGTCGAACGGCAGATGATAGGTGCCCGCGGAAACGACCACCAGCGGCGCGGTCACAACACCACCCCGACGTTGCGTGAGCCCGGATAGAACTCGCGCATCCGCTCCCACTGCACGAGAAACTCATCGGCGAACGGGTACACGAGCCGTCCGCTCAGCCCCGGAGAGGTGATGCGATCGACGGGCTCGAGATACACGGTGCGCGCACCGAAGAACCGCGCCTGAGTGAAGAACGGCAACGCGATGGCAGCTCCCGTGGAGAACACGACATCCGGACGCTCTTTTGCGAGCACCCGCCGCGCCAGTGCAAAGTTGCGCATCAGATTCGGCAGGTTGCGCACCGTCGGATAGTGGATCTCGTAGACCTTCTCCGACGCGAGTCGGGATCGGGCATCCTCGACGGGGAATGTCGCCCAGCATCGTTCATGCTCGCCCCACCACTCGCGCAGCGCGAGCGCCTGAGTGAGATGCCCGCCTGACGAGCAGGCGATGAGCACCTTCATGCTCAGATGCCCTTGCCGCGGCTGCGCACGAAGCGGATCACGGCGTCTGCACTCACCAGTCGCCAGGAGATGGCGATGGCGAGTGCGGCCTTGATCTGCTTCGGGTTGTGGCGCAGCGCGCGCCATCCCCATCGCCGGCCTTCCTTGCGCTGATTGTTCGCAACCAGGGCGAAGGCGATCTGCGCCTCGATCCGCCCGAGTGCAGCAGGGATGGTGGCGATATCCGGATGCTTGCGCAGCAGATACTGCAGAGCCTCGGCGTACACGGCCCACTGTCCGAAATAGTAGGACTGACCCTGCCAGCGCACGCGCACCAGCGGTTCATTCACAACAGTGACGGTGCCGTGATCCGAAGCGCGCAACAGCAGGTCATAGTCTTCGCCATAGGCGCGCGGGAGGTCCTCATCGATCAGCCCCACCGGCCCCAACAGCACGTCGCGACGAAACAGCAGGCCTCCCGAGGGGATACCCGGATGCCGGTCGCGCAGGAAGTCCTCGTGCGTGAGGTCGTCCTTCTCGACGAGACGCACGTGTGTGTTGACACCGTCATCCAGCACCATCGCGGTCGCGATGGCGATCGCATCCGGGCGCTCCTCCAGGCGTTTCAGCTGCGCCTCGAGCTTTCCTGGCAGCCACTCGTCATCGTCGTCGAGGAAGGCGACCAGCTCACCCTTCGACTCAAGGATTCCGGAGTTTCGAGCTCCTGCGAGCCCGCGCACTCGGGAATTGGCGATCCCCCTGACAGACCAGCCGTCGGGCACTTCGACCTCAGGCACCTCGATCGGGCAGGCGTCGAAGACGATGATCACCTCGCCTGTACTGGTAGTCCCCTGATTCAGGATACTTTCGACGGCGAGCTTCATGAGCTCCGGACGTTTATGCGTCGGCACGACAACAGACACTTCACAAAGCACGTGCGCTTCCCCTTAGTCACGCGTCCGATACCCGCTCCCCAGCGTGTTCGGAATCCCCAGATTTGCTGCGGGTCCCACCCCGTCAGAAAATCACTGACACGAAAGTCAGCTTGGCCGCTAGTATAGCGAACAGTGCTCCCGTGGGAAGGGGCACTGTTCTGGGGAACTTTCTGGGGAAGGGGATTCGTCGTGCCAGACGAAACAATTACACCGCGCGTACGCGTCGGAGTCGTCGGAGTCGGAAAGATGGGGCTCTCCCATCTGGCAATCGTCCGTGCTCTGCGAAATGTCGAGCTGGTCGGAGTCGTCGACTCCACCGATTACCTGCTCGATGTCTTGAACAAGTACACCGGGGCTGCCACATTCTCCACGCTGGAGAAGATGCTCGATCAGGCGCAGCCGGACGCGATCATCATCGCCACGCCGACCGGGTCGCACGCGGCGCTGGTGCGCAGCGCGCTGGAACGCGGCGTGCACGTGTTCTGCGAGAAACCGCTGACGCTGAGCGCTGAGGAGTCCCGCGAGCTCGCCGAGTTCGCCGCTGAGCACCGGCTCGTCGCCCAGGTTGGTTACCACAACCGCTTCATCGCGACGTTCCAGGCGGTCAAGCAGCTACTCGAGCAGAATGCGATCGGCCGCGTGACACACGTCCTCGCCGAGGCCTACGGGCCGGTCGTGCTGAAGGCCAAGGGTTCCACCTGGCGCAGCAAGCGCGCGACCGGTGGCGGCTGCCTGTACGACTACGCGGCGCATCCGCTCGACCTCGTGCACTGGTACCTGGGAAGCCCCGATCGCGTTCGCGGCTCGGTACTCAACAGCATCTTCTCCGCCGACACCGACGACGAGGTCTACGCAACTCTCGATTACGCCGACGGCGCGAGCGTACAGCTCTCGGTCAACTGGTCCGATGAGTCGTATCGCAAGATGTCGACGTCGATCACGATCTCCGGTTCGCAGGGGCGCATCGTCGCGGATCGGCAGGAGTTGCGCGTGTATCTGCGTGACGACGCGACGATCCCGGACGGGTACCGCACGGGCTGGAACATCAAATACACCACCGATCTCACCGAGCAGGTGTCGTTCTACCTGCGTGGTGAGGAGTACAGCGCACAACTGGAGAGCTTCATCGACTCGATCGCGGCAGGCGAGACCGAGGCCCGGCAGAACAGTTTCGCCAGCGCCGCCCACACCGATCAGGTGATCGAGTGGATCCTGCAGGACGCGGCCGGCGAAAAGATTCCCGGGGCGTTGACCGCACTTCCGGATGCCCCGAGACGGAGCCTGTTCGGATGGAGGAAAAGCGCATGAGCACGGTGAAGACCAGCGAGATGGACCTGCTCCTTCTCGGCGACAACCAGTTCTTCGGCATCAACCACATGTCCGAGGAGAAGGCCCGCGCCCAGGCGATCCGCTTCCAAGACACCGAGGCGATCATCGACGTGATCGACATCGCACTGGACAGTGGCATCCGCACTCTGATGTGCACGACGCACGATCGCATCGCAGAGGTGTGCGATCACATGCGCGCGAACCAGGACCGCTACGCGGATTACCGGTTCTACCCCTGCATGCCGTACGCCCATAAGTACGCGAACGCGATCACTGACAACGGAATGCTGGGCGCTGTGCGCCAGTTCCTGCCCGAAGAGGGACTCCTCAACGCCGCACTGCGCGGCGGCAAATCCTTCATGAACAAGGACATCGAAGGCATCATCACCCTGCTGGTGGATGCTGAGATGAAGATGTTCCACGGGCTGAAGACGCCGGTGATCTTCCTGCAGAACGTCGTGGTCGATCTCATGCTCGGTCTCGGATTCGACGAGGCCTTTGCGATCTTCGACCGGCACGTGCGCGAGCGCTACGGCGCGGAGCCAGGATTCATCACGATGAACCTGCCCATGCTGCTCGATGCGCTCGATCGTGTCGGCGTCGTCAACCCGATCGTGTGTTCGAACATCAACGAAATCGGCTTCCGGATGTCGGGAGGCATTGAGGAGTACGAGCGGGCATTGCAGGAGCGTCCGTTCCGTCCGGTGGCGATGTCGGTCTTCGCATCCGGTGCTATTGCGCCGCAGCGCGCACTGCAGTGGATTCACGATCACGCGAACGTCGAAGCCGTCGTTTTCGGGGCATCCTCACGTGCATCGATCGCCAGCACCACAGGAATCGTCAAGGAAGTTTGGGGAAGGGACCTCTACACTGGCTGAAACCCGACCAAACAGGATGCATCGAGGGGGCTCGGCAGGCATCCGCAATCCTCAGGAGACCTGGAGAGCGTGCAGTGCACCCACTCCTCCCCCTCGATATGAAGAAGACAGCTCATAAATCCGTCCTCCTCCGCTTTCTGATCGCAGCTTTCGCAACCCTCGCGGTGCTTGCCACGTCGTTCGTCGCGGCGCAGCCCGCGAAAGCCGCGACGTCGTCGGTCACGTCGATCATTCCGCGACAATCATCGTGGTCGTATTACCACGGCACCACGGCACCACGGTGGGACTGGCGAACAGCCCCCTCTGCCTGGTCGACCGGTAAGGCCCCCTTCGGCAAGGGCCGCGACATCGGCCCGGTCAGCACCCGCATTCCCGTGCCCAAGGACACCCAGCCGCTCTCAGCGTTCTTCCACAAGACTTTCACGCTCGGCACCGATCTGCCGGAATGGTCGTGGCTGAATACCTGGGCAGATGACGGGATCGTCGTCTGGGTCAACGGCGTCGAGGTCGGCCGCAAGAACGCTCCGACCGGCCAGATCAAGGCGAACAGTTACTCGACGATCGCACCGAATTCCGAGGCAGCGCGTCGTGACCCGGTGACGTTCTCGGTTCCGGCCTCGATTCTGAAAACCGGCAAGAACACGATCGCCGTGCAGGTGCTGTTCAGCTGGCGCAAGACGCCGAACATCAGCTTCGATGCGCACCTCGTACGCGAGGACCGCACGGATACCCCGGCAGTGCCCGTGCCTCCGGTGAAGCCGGTCAAACCGGCTGAGCCCGCGCCTCCGGTCAAACCGGCTGAGCCCGTGGCGCCCGCACCACCCGTCAAGCCCGCACCACCCGCCGACGGCGAGGTCGCCGGCTGGGGCGCACCGGACTGGCGCGACGAGTTCTCCTATGTCGACCCGTCAACCAAGAAGCCCGCCGTTGACCCGGACAAGTGGAACGTTCGCGGGCGTGATGATCTCGGTCTGCTCTTCGATGCGGCAGTGGTCGAACGCGAACAGGTGAGTGTGGACGCTGGCGGCGTGCTGCACATCAAGTCCGACTGGTTGGATAAGCCGACCAAGCGCCCGTCCACGCAGAGCGGGCCGACCAACCTCTGGCACACGACCGGCTATCTGGATCAGCGCAAGCTCGAAGCGGATGACGTATCGATGAGTCAGCGGTACGGACGTTGGGAGATCCGCGCGAAGACCCCGACCGGCGATAACACTCGTGGTGCGCTGGCTGCGTTCTGGCTGCGCAACTCGCAGTCCGGTGAGATCGACATTATGGAAGCCTGGGGCCATGGCGGCACGATGCCCGCCGAGTACGACCGCTGGGTGAAGGACACTGCCGCCACGACCATCCATACCAAGACTGACGGCAGCGGCCGGAAGGAGATCTGGCGTCACCGGGAGCAGGGCGCGACCGCTGTGCCATGGGATGGTTTCCACGTGTACGCGTTCGAGCTCACCCCGACCTATGCCGCGACGTATGTCGACGGTGTCGAGGTGATGCGCGCCACCCCTGCCAGCTACCCGGATCTGTGGGATGAGAAATACTTCGGTACACCGCTGCACATGCGCTTGAACCTGCATGTCGGACCGTCGACGACATACTGGGGCCTGCCGGATCCGAATAACCGCTCGGCAACGCAGAAACTCGATTTCCAGATCGACTACGTGCGCTCCTGGGAGTACACCGGCGGCTGAGCCCGACAGAAGCGCCGCTGGCCTGCAGAGGTCAGCGGCGCTTCTTGTCAGCGCTGCGCGCGCTCATCGGCTGAAGCGCCACCGGCTCCGCGTGCTCTGCATCCGCGTGCTCTGCATCCGCGTGCTCTGCATCCGCGTGCTCTGAGTCAGCAAGAGTGTCGTCCTCGTCAAGCGTGAATTTCGGCTGCTCTGGCCTGTCGTCGTCCTCGGTGACGGCTTCCTCCGCCAGCGCTGTTTCCTCTGATGTCTTGCTGCGCTTGTAGGTGCTGCCGGGCCCATTGCGCACTCGCGAAACGATCAGTGCAGCGATCGCCCCGAGCAGGATGCCGAGGAACATTCCCGCCGCGATGAACACGAGAACGGATGGTCGGTTCGACTTCTGTGGCGGGTCGGCCGGGGTTACGAGAGTTCCGGAGTAGAACGGCGTCGCCGTGATGAGTGCCTGCTGATCGAGCAATGCCTGCAGTTGCTGCTGCGTCGCCGAATGCTGGCTGCTGCCCTCAGCCTGCGAGTCCAGCAGTGACTGCAGCTTCTCAATGGAGTTCCCGAGCTCCGTGGTCGACTTCTCGACGACCGCGCGCGCATTATCGGTGCGCTCCTCACCGTAGGCTGTGGCCAGGGCGTTCGCGCGGTCGGCGGCGAGCTGAGGGCTGTTTGCCGTCACCTGGAAGATCAGCACCTGCGAGTTGCGCGGAACTTCGATCACGGTGTTCGCCCGAAGCGCTTCCACCGAGGTGTCGTCGAGCTCGCTCACGGCTCGATCGATCACGGCAGTCGATGTTGCAACGACACGCTCGGTCTCCATGTTGACGGTGTTGAAGCTCGACCCCGAAGAAAGCACACTGATCGGCTCAACCGTGTGCTGGGCCTCAGCGGTGTACTTCTGCGGGTAGATCGCGAAAATGCCCACACCAGCCAGGGTGAGCACCACAATGGTGCCGACCAGCACAAGCCAGGACTGCATGATCCCTCGGTAGAGGTCTTCCAATGTCCAGTGTGTTGCCACGCGTTTTCTCCCCCAGTCCCCTGCTGCGCTGCACGTCGTTGCACGACGCAGACGCACGTCATCTTACATTTCTCAGCTTCGGACTTCCGAGATCACCAACCGGGCTTTGCCTGCCGCGCTCTCGATGGATTCGACAGCAACCGGCGTGATCGGCACTTCTGCCCCGAGGATTCTGCGGAGTTTGTCGACGGCGAGCGCAACGGCTTCGCCCGATGCATCCGGGTTCGCCACGACATAGCGCAACGTGATCGAGAGATCAGCGTGCTGCACGATCTGCATCTGCCGGATCGCTCCGGGTGATTCCAGGAAGAGACCGCTGAGGCCGCCGGTGATCTGCTTTCCGGACGGCGTGCGGATGATATCCGCGACTCGGCCCTGAACCGGATCGATCCGCGGGAATGCCAGCCCGCAGGCGCATGCTCCCTCGATCGTTCGCGACCGGTCACCCATCTCATAGCGCACGAGCGGAAAGACCTCATTGCTGAAGTCAGTCACGACGACAGACCCCTCGACGCCGTCGGCAAGCGGATGCCCGGTTGCGTCGACGATCTCGACCCGCCGCTGATCAGCGGCTACGTGGAGCCCTTGATGCGCCGAGCACTCGGCGGCGATCCAGGGGATCTCGGCCGAACGGTACGTGTCGAACACCGGGGCACCGAAAGCTCGCTCCAGTAGTTCCCGTTGCCCGGGCTGCAGCATCGCCGCCGTCACAGAGACCGCTGTCGTCGCCAGCGTACGGTTGGTCCGCTCCAGGTGCGCGGCCACAGCAGTCGCACCCTCGACGTAAGCAACGAGCAGCCGCGGTTCGACCCGCTGCCACTGTGCGATGAACGACTGGATCGATTCCTCGGTGACCGCACGCGCATCCAGCAGGAAGTGACGACTCGGCCACCATTGCGCGGCATACAGGAGCGCTTCTTTGCCCTGCCGCACCCGGCGGTAGATGAAAGCCATGTCATCGGCCGGGTGAATACCCCACCAGCGGTAGATCCGCCACCACATCGCGGCGGTCGGTGCAGCTGCATCGTTGCGGATGTGCAGCGGAGCTCCGGTGCTGCCGCCGGTCTGTGATGAGAGTGCACGAGCAGGGGCCACGTTCTGCGCGAGCACAGCATCGCCGGCGCTTCGCAACAGGTCTTTGGTCACCACCGGCAGCTGGCTGAAGTTCGCAGCATCCACTACATCGTCGCGGGAGAAACCAGCGCCGGAGTAGAGCTCACGATAAAACGGCGAGTTGTCGAACGCGTGCAGAGCGATCCGTGCACTCGCGGTAGCCACGATGTCGGAGAGTTGCTCGAGCGATGCCGTCTCACGCTCGCGCATCTGACGAAACGCCTGCAGATCCGGGCGCATCAAAAGACGAGTCTTGAGTCCGAATATCGCTCTCTTCACAGCTCCCCACAAGCTCCGGCGCGATGCCGATCGTCTCCATCGTAAGACGTACGGGCTGCGCTCAGAGCTCCCCCGGCCGCATCGCCTCAGCGTCGATGGCCTTGAGGATGCGCTGGGCGGCTGTGTCGGTCACCGGCTCCGTGCCCGCAGCATCCGTCCGCCGCGAGCGGCCCCGCCTCGGCGCGTAGACGACCAGGGAGTGGAACAGGAACCGGGCGAAGAACGCGATGACCAGCGAGATCGCCGTGGCCAGGATGCTGGAGATGTGCCAGGTCTCCACCATCAGCGCCATGATCGGGATTCGCAGCGCCGCTTCGACGCCGTTGAAGGTGATGGAGGCCGCGAAGCGTGTCCAGGGGCCGCGGGCGTCCTGACGCATGTCGGCGAAGACGAAGCGCTCCTGCAGGAGGAAGTTTCCGACAATCGTGGCTGCGGCCCCGATAATCGCCGCCCAGATGTAGGGCATCCCCATCGCGATGAGAATCCACATGATGCCGAGGTTTGCCACAGCGCCGATTCCGCCGATCAGGGCGAACATTGACATCTTGCCGAACCGCAGGCGCGTCAGATGCGCGACGAAGGTGGCACCCTGGCGCAGAGTCGCCTTCGACGTTCCGCTTCGGCGTTCCGAGAACTCCATCGGAACTTCGGCGATGCGCACATCCGAGCGCGCCAGGATCTCCAGCAGAATCTTGAACCCCTGCGGACGAAGCGTCGGCACATCCAGCATCCGACGGTCAACGAGGAAGAACCCCGTCATCGGGTCGCTGCTGCGCGCAAGCCTTCGCGGGAACATGGCCTTGGTGAGCCAGGTAGCCGCACGGGAGACACCGAAACGCATGGCGGTTCCCAGCCCGCGGGAGTCACCGCCACCGATATAACGGGATGCCGCTACGACATCGACGTCACCCGCGCCGAAGCGCGCCAGCATGGCCGGGAGAAGCTCGGGCGGATGCTGCAGGTCACCGTCCATCACGATGCAGACGTCTCCGGTGGCTTCCGCCAGCCCCACAGCGACTGCACCGCCCAGTCCGCCAGTGTTCTCGCTGCGGTGGATCACACGCACCGGCAGTGCGGCGTCCCTGGCGACACGTTCGATCTCGGCCGCAGTATCGTCCGAGCTGTCGTCGACGAACAGGATCTCGGCGGCGTGGCCGTTCAGAGCCGCAGCAGTCCGCGCCACAAGCTCGGCGACGTTTTCGCGCTCGTTGAAGGTCGGCACGATGATCGTGACGGCAACGTCCACGTGCGCTCCTCCCCGCGGTTCCGGCATCCATCGTTTCATGCCATCAGCGCATCGAGAAAAGCTCTGCCGCATGAGAAACGTCGTCGGTGCACCTGTTTCATGCAGCAAGTCCTTTTTCACAGCCTGTCCGCGCAACTCGTGACAGCGCGCGCCGCGCGCGCTAAGCTAACCGAGTACGACTCTGGGGGTCGTGCGTGGCCGTGGGGGCCACTTTCTGGGGAATGAATGATCTGGGGAGATCATGGGGACGCGTATTGGCTATGCCGCGGGAGCTTTCGACCTGTTCCACGTCGGCCATTTGAACCTTCTGCGCCACGCCAAGCAGCAGTGCGATGTGCTGATCGCTGGCGTCGTGAGCGACGAGATGCTGCGGCAGGTGAAGGGCATCGAAGCTGTCATTCCGACCGCTGAGCGCGCCGAGATCGTGCGCCACATCTCGTTCGTCGACGACGTTTACGTCGAGACGGCTCCCGCGAAGATGGATGCCTGGCGAGATGTGCACTTCACGCACTTCTTCAAGGGCGACGATTGGCGCGGGACTGAGAAGGGGCAGCGGCTGGAGCGCGAATTCGCCGATGTGGGTGTCGAAGTCGTGTATTTCCCGTACACCGCCCACACCTCGAGCACCGCTCTTCGGCGAGCGCTGGATGCCCTCACCGCAGGGTCCGCACCAACA
Source organism: Microbacterium wangyouchuni (assembly GCF_051546305.1). Lineage (NCBI taxonomy): Bacteria > Bacillati > Actinomycetota > Actinomycetes > Micrococcales > Microbacteriaceae > Microbacterium > Microbacterium wangyouchuni. Next base: position 604,015 of record NZ_JBPTMA010000001.1, on the reverse strand, counting down.
ATGGCAACGGCCCTCTGACAACAAAGCGTCATAGAGCGCAATCGGGGAATACCTCGGGCGTTGGCGCGCTTAGCCTTGAGTGTGCGCATTCGCGCGCATACACAGCTGAGGAACTCTATGACGAAGACACGTTTCGGGCTCACCGCGCTCATCGCCGCCGCTGCCCTGGCTCTGACCGCCTGCTCGGCCGGAGCATCCCCTGACACTGAAACTGCCGACGGCCAGGCCGTAACCGGATCGCTGACCTACGTGATCGGCGGCGACCCCACCTCGCTAAACCCGATCAACGTCGGCGACCGCTGGGGTCTGACCACCACCAACATCGTGTACTCGCCGCTGGCGCGCGTCGAAGGCGACGGCACCGTCGTCAATGAGCTCGCCGAAACCATCGAACCGGCCGACGACGGACTCTCCGTCACCGTGACCCTCAAGGAGGGGCTGCTGTGGTCTGACGGCGAGCCGCTCACCGCCGACGATGTCGTGTTCACCTACACGAACAAGGCCGTCCGCGAGAACGGCGCTGCCGACGCGCTGTGGGTCGGTGACGCGCCCATCACTGCTGAGGCGACCGATGACCGCACCGTCGTGTTCCACCTGCCGTCGGTGAGCGCCGCGGCGCTGAGCAACATCGCCACGGAGACCTACATCATCCCCGAGCACGTCTACGGCGATGTCACCGACTTCTCCGGCGCTGAACTCGACCCGATCGCTGTCGGCTCGGGTCCGTATGTGCTCACCAAGTACGAGCGCGGCCAGTACCTGACGTTCGAGCCGAACGAGAACTTCTACGGCGAGGCTCCGAACATCGAGAACCTGACGCTGCAGATCGTTCCGAATGCCGACACGGTCAAGACCGCTCTGCAGACAGGTGAAGCGGATGCCTCATTCGCGACGCCTGACCAGATCGATGAGCTGTCGGCCGCTGGCCTGGACATCTACCCGTACTCCGAGGGCCGCGTCGCCTACCTGGGCCTGAACCTCGCGAAGCTCACCGATAAGGACGTGCGCCAGGCGCTCATGTTCGCGCTGGACCGCAATGAGCTGAACGATGCCGCCTACCTGTCGGATGAGTACTACGAGAACGCCTACACGATCCTGCCGCCGAGCAACGCCTTCGCGACCGAGGACGTTGAAAAGTACGAGCAGGATCTGGATGCGGCATCCGCAGCCGACGGCCTGACGATCACCCTCGCCTACGCCGGTTCCGACCCGGCGCAGACGACCCAGGCGACGCTCATCCAGCAGCAGCTGAAGCAGGCCGGCGTCACCGTCGAACTCGCCGGTGTCGAGGGCGCATCGATCTACACCGAGATCGAGAAGGGTGCCGACGCTAAGTACGATGCCTTCCTCGGCGGCTACATTATGGGCGCCGACCCGGACGCATACAGCGCCCTGTACCGCTCCGGCGCATCGTCGAACTTCTTCCACTACGAAAGCGCGGAAACCGACGCACTGTTCGACGCGGGGGCGGCCGAGCTGGATCCCGAGGCGCGCGGCGCGATCTACGACGACCTGCAGGCGCAGATCGCCGAGGACGCGGTGATCTACCCGATCACCGACAACCTCAAGATCCTCGCCGTGAACTCGCGCATCGGCGGCGTGGAAGAGGCCGGACTCGTTCCGATCTACACGATGGAGAACTTCGGTCTGCTGACCGCGAAGTAAAATAATCGGATGCCGTGAGCCGCGCTCAGCGCAGGCTCACGGCATCCGCCTGCTCACCCAGGCGACACACCGGCAGAAGGGCCACCCGTGACCAGGTTCATCGTGCGACGACTCCTCCAGGTCGTCCCGATGCTTCTGCTGCTCTCCTTCGTCGTCTTCCTGCTGATCCAGCTCGCCCCCTACGATGTGGTCGATTCGATCACGACGCCGAACATGTCCGATGAGACGGTCGCAGCGATGCGGGCGAAGTTCGGTCTCGATCAGCCGGTGATCACGCAGTATCTGCTGTGGCTCGGGAACGTCTTCCAGGGGGATTTCGGCTACTCCCTCACTAGCCGCCAGCCGATCAGCTCTGAACTCGCCGCCCGCATCCCGAACACGATCCTGCTGATCGCGCCGGCGTACCTGGCGGCCATGGTGATCGCGATCGTCCTCGGACTAGTCGCCGGTTCACACAAAGGCCGCTGGGCCGACCGGCTCATCGACTCGCTCGCTGGAATCGGCATCGCGATGCCGTCGTTCTGGTTCGCGCTGCTGATGATCTACGTGTTCGGCTATCTGCTGCGGTGGTTCCCCATCATCGGGATGCACACCGTCGGCAAGCAGGGTGATCCGCTGGATCTCCTCGCCCACTACGTGCTGCCGTTCACCGTACTCGTGGTGGCCTTCTTCCCCGATCTCTCCCGGTACGTGCGCTCCTCGACGATCAACCAGCTCTCCCAGGACTACGTGCTTGTCCAGCGCGCGTACGGCTCGCCCCGGCGCCGCATCCTCGGTGTGCATGTCAGCCGCAACGTCCTACTGCCGATCGTCACGCAACTGGGTCTCGCGCTGCCGATGCTAATCACTGGCGCCATCATCACCGAGTCGGTCTTCGCGTGGCCCGGCATCGGGCCGTATTTCCTCACGGCGACCAAGAGCCTGGACTATCCGGTGATTCTGGCGATCCTGCTGCTGTCGGCTCTGCTCGTGATCGTCGGTAACCTCCTCGCCGACATCCTGTATGTCCTCATCGATCCGCGCATCCGCTTGGGAGGTGCAGGCTCGTGACCGCCCCCGTGATCCCTGAGCTTCCGGTTGTGTCCGCTCGGCGCCGCCGGCCACTGCGCTCGGCCTCGGAGATCGCCGCTGCCGCGTTCCTCGTGCTGCTGGTCGTCGTGAGCCTGATCACGCCACTGCTTCCACTCGACCCCGACAGCACCGATCTTGCGATCCGCTGGCAAGGTCCCAGCGCCGCGCACTGGTTGGGTACCGATGATGTCGGCCGCGACTATCTGGCACGAGTGATCTACGGCGGCCGGATCTCCCTCATGGTGGGTGTCCTCGCCATGCTCGCCTCGACCGCGATCGGTGTGATCGTCGGGCTGACCGCAGGATATGCACGCGGCTGGGTGGACGAGGTGCTGATGCGATTCGTCGATTTCATCTCATCGATCCCGTGGATGGTCCTCGTGATCGTCGCGAGCGTGTTCCTGCGCCCGGGGCTGTGGACGATCATCATCGTCATCGGTGCGTTCTCGTGGATGCCGACGGCCCGGCTCGTCCGCGCCGAAACGCTGTCGCTGCGCGAGCGCACCTTCGTCGGCTACGCCCGCTTCATCGGCGAGCGCCCCCGTACCGTGGTGTGGCGCCACGTGGTGCCCGATGCGATGCCCACGATCATCGTGGCTGCGACCGCCACGATCTCTGCGGCGATGCTCACTGAATCGGCGCTGAGCTTCCTGGGTCTCGGCATCCAGCCGCCGATGGCCTCGTGGGGCAGTCTGCTCGAATCCGCACAGGGCAGCCTCGCGCGCAGTCCGCTGCTCGCGGTCGTACCCGGGCTCCTGATCATGCTGACGGTACTGTCGTTCAACGTCCTTGGTGACGCCCTGCGCCGCAAGGTGAGCGAGGAGAGCGCCCGATGACACTTCTGCACATCCAGAACCTCACCATCGATCTCCCTGCAGCCGACGGCGTTTTCCGAGTACTGGAGGACCAGACACTCGATGTGCCTGCCGGCGGGATTCTCGGCATCGTCGGCGAATCCGGATCCGGCAAGACGATGCTGCTGCGCGCGATCATGGACATCCTTCCCGAGGGCGCTCTCCGCACCTGGTCGCGCATCGAATTCGACGGCGCTGATGTCACCGCTCGCTACGACCATGCACGTCTGCCGATCTCGATGGTCTTCCAAGACCCGCTGACGTCTTTCAATCCGCTGGTGCGCATCGGCGCCCACCTGGTCGAAGTCGCCCGTCGACGCCAGGGGGTCGCTCGCAGACAGGCACGCGGACTCGCCATCGAAGCGCTCACCGCCGCGCGGATTCCCGACCCGGAGCGGGTCTTCTCCCGGTATCCGCATGAGCTCTCCGGCGGGCTGCGCCAGCGCGCGATGATCGCGATGGCCCTGCTCGCTCGACCTCGACTGCTGCTGCTCGATGAGCCGACCACGGCACTGGACGCCACCGTTCAGGCCGAGATCCTCGCTCTCATCCGGCAGTTGCAGGCCGAGCGCGGTCTCACCGTGGTGATCGTCACGCACGATCTCGGTGTCGTCGCAGCGCTGTGCGACACGGTCGCCGTGATGAAGGATGGCCGGATCGTCGAGCACGCCGGCGTCGACGAGCTCTTCCGCGCGCCGGAGCATCCGTACACCCGGTCTCTGCTGGCTGCGATCGGAGACGGCCTATGAGCGAGCTCATCCGCGTCGATGACGTGCGAAAGTCCTACGCGGTGCGCAACGCCTGGGGGCGGCAGACCGGAACCCTGAACGCGGTGGACGGTGTCTCTTTGACCATCGATGCCGGCGAGACACTCGGAGTCGTCGGCGAATCCGGGAGCGGGAAGTCGACGCTCGGTCGCCTGATCCTGCAGATCGAGCCGCCGACGGCGGGCTCTGTGATCTACGACGGCGTCGACCTCTCGGCGCTGTCGCGCCGGGATCGCGAAACTCAACGCGGACGGATGCAGGTGATCCACCAGGATCCGTACTCCGCTCTGAACCCGCATCGCTCGGCGCTGGCCAGCGTCATGGAGCCGTTGACGGCGGGCGGTGTTTCGGGGGATGCCGCAGCCACAGCCGCCCGCGAGGCACTGGCCGCGGTGGGTATCGACGAGGCCTCGGCACGCAAGCGCCCGGGGGCGTTCAGCGGCGGTCAGCGTCAGCGCATCGCCATCGCCCGGGCGATCGCTCCCCGTCCGGCGTTCATCGTCTGCGATGAGCCGGTGTCAGCGCTGGACATGTCGATCCAGGCGCAGGTGACCGAACTGCTGCAGAAGCTGCAACGCGAGTTCGACCTGACCTATCTGTTCATCTCGCACGATCTGTCGGTGGTGAAAGAGATCGCGACCCGCACAGCCGTGATGCGGCGTGGGCGCATCGTCGAACTCGCACCGACTGCCGAACTGTTCGAGGCGCCGCAGCATCCGTACACGAAGCGGTTGCTCGAAGCGGTCCTCGTACCCGACCCGCAGCGCGCACGCGAGCGCCTCGCCCATGTGACGACTCGGCCGGCACCGGAATCCGACGTGCCGGATGGCCCGCTCACAGAGGTCGCTCCCGGCCATTACGTCGCAGCCGCCGTCGCTCGCTGAACCGGCGCTGAGCCGTCGCTCGCTGAGCCGCCGCTGTCGTCGTGAGATCAGCTGCGAACGGCGCGCCGCTCCCCCGCGGTCACTGCCGCTGTGATGCGGTTCGCCGGCGGCGGCAGCGGGCACACGTACTGGTCGCTGAACGCGCACGGCGGCAGGTAGGCCTGGTTGAAGTCGACCGTGGTGGCGCCGGCAGCATCCGGTTCACCGATCGGCAGGAAACGGAACCGGTAGGCCCCGTCTGCCGCTGTCGCATCGGTGATGACGGCGCTGAGTCCACCCTCGTCACCCGAGACGACCAGGTGATACTCGTTGCCGGCGATCGTGACAGCGACGGTGCCGACGGCGCTGTGCGTGCTCTCGTGGCCATCGACGCTGCGAACCTGGCGTTCCTCGCCTGCCGCTGCCGGCACGAAGCGTCCCGGCAGCTCCCACGCAGCATCCGTCTCGAATGACTCGATCGCTTTCAACGTGAGCCGGTCCGGGTTCTCCGGGTCATACACCCGCAGCGCGAGCGCACCGTCACGGGCAAAGGCACGCAGCTGCAACTCTCCCGCGGTGACATGCGTGAACGGCTCGAGCCGAACAGCGCCGAGGCCGGGCACGTCCTCTCCGTGCACGAGCCCGCCTGCCGCCCACCAGCGTCCGGGGACGCCGTCGTAGCTCTGCGGCTCAGCATCCAACCAGTGTGTGAAGCGCAGCGCGGCGGTGCCATACGGCGCGTGCACCTGGTTCCAGCGTTCGGTGATGCTCAGCTCGGTTGTGCTCATCCCGCCAGATTACGCGGTTGCCAGATGGCCCGGGGCGGCGTGGGGCGTCCTATCCTGGATATATGACTTCTCCTGCCTCTGACACCATCACGTTGTTCGGCGCCGACTGGTGCCGTGACTGCGTCCGCACCAAGAAGCAGCTCGACGAGCTGGGTATCGAGTACACCTACGTCGACCTCGTCGCGGAACCGACAGCGGCCGACGTCGCCAAGGAGATCTCTGGACGCACCAACATCCCCGTGGTCGTGTACCCGGATGCTTCGCACCACGTCGAGCCGAGCAACGATGACGTCACCACGAAGCTGCGCGAGCTCGCACTGATCTGACGCTCGGCGGATGCCGGGGCGTGGGCCCCGCTACACTGGCGCGATGAGCACTGGCGCTCGACCCGAACGAGCTTCCGTACGCCTGTCCGCACGCACGATCGTGAACTATGCGATCGGCTCGCTCGGCACCGGCGGCTATTCCACGCTGCCCGGACTCGTGCTGACGTACTTCCTCACCGACAACCTCGGTGTCGCAGCCCTCGCCGCTGGCATCATCGTCACATCGGCGAAAATCTGGGACGTCATCATCGATCCGCTGATCGGCGCGGCATCCGATCGTCAGCTCGCGCGCACCGGATCACGCCGGGGGTTCATGGTCATCGGCGCGCTCACCCTGCCGATCTTCTTCGCGCTGACCTTCGCCGTGCCACCGTCGTGGGGGCCGGTCGCGGGCGCGACCTGCGTGCTGCTCGCCTTCCTCGCCACCGCCACGTCGTTCAGCCTCTTCCAGGTGCCCTACGTCGCGCTGCCCGCGGAACTCACCCGTGGCTACAACGAGCGCACGCGTCTGCTCGGCTGGCGGGTCGTCGTGCTCACCGCTGCGATCCTGCTGTTCGGCGCGGGCGGTCCGATGCTCCGGCGGGCCACCGGCGACCAGGTGACCGGCTATCTGCTGATGGGGATCGTCGCCGGAGTCGCAATCGGCATCGGGATGCTGATCGCCAGTCGAACCGCGAAGGATGCCGCGGCGCACAGCGTTCCCCGCTCAGGGATCGGCCCGACGGGCCTGCGCGAGCAGTACCTCTCCGGCTTCCGCGCCCTGCGTCGCAGCCTGCCCTTCCGTGCGCTTCTGGGCACCTTCCTGCTGCAGGCGCTCGCCACCGGCACGATGCTGGCTGGCGCGCAGTACGTCGCCACCTGGGTGCTGCGCGATGAGGCCGCGGTCGAGGTGCTGTTCATCGCTCTCGTCGGACCCGCCCTGATCGCGACCCCGGTCTGGACGGTGATTGCGAACAGGATCGGCAAGGAGCGCGCTTTCGTCGGCGCCAGCATCCTGTACCTCCTGGCCTCAGCGTCGATCATCTTCGCCGTCTGGGCACCCGGCGCCTGGATTTACGCTTCAGTAGCCGTGGCCGGTATCGCCTATGCCGGTCTGCAATCGCTGCCGATGGCGATGCTGCCCGATGTCATCTCGCACGACGAGCGCACCACGGGTCCCGGTCAGGCTGGAACGTTCACGGGCATCTGGACGGCCGGTGAGACGATCGGCTTCGCGCTCGGGGCGACCACCGTCGCATTGATGCTCGCCTCGACAGGATATGTCTCAAGCATCGCCGGCAGCAGCGTCACGCAACCTGCTGCCGCCGTCGCCGGGATCGTGCTGAGCTTCAGTATCGTCCCCGCCATTCTGATGGCGCTCAGCCTCGTTCCGCTGTCGCGGTACCGGCTGCGCAAAGCCGATATCGACGCCGCTTCGATCCAGCCCGCTTAGGCTGGACAAAAGCCGCCAGAGGAGATCCCGATGACTTCAGCGCCCGCAGCCGTACCGACCGCGAGCGGTGTTGATGACGCCGTCCGTGAGCAACTGGACACAGCGATCAGTGAACTGGAGGAGGGAACGCGCACCTGGTCCGCGCTCAGTCTCGGCCAACGCGCAACTCTGCTGCGAACGGTGCGCACTGCGGTCGCGGCATCCGCTGAGGAGTGGGCGCACACAGCCGCAGCATCCAAGGGTCTCTCGGGCAGCCATCCGCTGAGAGGCGAGGAATGGCTCGCCGGCCCGTACAACGTGCTGGGCGCCCTGGATGCGTACGCCGAGACGCTGTCGCGGCTGGCTGACGGACGCAACCCGCTCGAGGGCATCCGTATCGATCGCGCGCCTGGCGGTCGCACGCGTGTGCACGCGTTCCCGCTCACCGGCGCCGACAAGATACTGCTGTCGGGTTTCACCGGCGAGGTGTGGCTCACGCCGGGCACGACGCCACGCTCAGCGCGCGCGGGCGCGGGTCTCGCCCAGCGCACGCCGCAGGATTCCGGAGGAGTGGGCCTCGTGCTCGGCGCCGGCAATGTCACCGCGATTCCCGTCCTCGACGCCCTTTACGAGCTCCTCGCGAACAATCGCACCGTGCTGCTGAAGGTGAACCCGACGCAAGACAGCCTGGTGCCCGTTTTCGAGCACGCTCTCGCGCCACTCATCGAACTCGCCCTCCTGCGGATCGTGCGCGGCGATGGCGCCGTGGGTGCCTATCTCACCGCCAACAAGCGTCTGTCGCACGTGCATATCACCGGCTCTGCCGCTACCTTCGACGCGATCACCTGGGGCCCTTCGACCGGCTCAGGGTCCGCTGCCAGCAAACGGCGGCGCCGCGAGGGACGCCCGCTGCTGAAGAAGCCGATCACCGCAGAACTCGGCGGAGTCTCCCCCATCATCGTCGTGCCAGGCGAGTGGACGGACGCCGACATCACCTTCCAAGCTGAGCACATCGCCACGATGCGACTGCAGAACTGCGGACACAACTGCATCGCCGGTCAGGTCGTGATCATGTCGTCGGATTGGGAGCTGCGCGACGCTTTCCTCGCTGCGCTGCGCAGCGCATACGCGCGGGCCCCCGAACGACCGATGTGGTACCCGGGTTCGGATGCTCATATGAAGCAGGCGGCGCTCGATTACCCGGATGCGCTGGTCCTCGGCGACCGCATGCTGGTGGACATCGGCCCGAACGACGACGCGACCGCGTTGCAGAACACCGAGTACTTCGCACCCGTGCTCGGCGTCGTCGAACTCGCCGGTGCGGGCCAGGATTTCCTCGATGCCGCCGTCGCCCACGCCAATGACCAATTGGAGGGCACCCTGGGCGCGAACGTGCTCATCGACCCGGCCACGCAGCAGTCTCTCGACAGCGGATTCGAGCGCGCCATCACCGCGTTGCGCTACGGCACCGTCGCGATCAACGCCTGGACCGCCGTCGGCTTCACCAGTCCGACCCTCACCTGGGGCGCCTATCCCGGCAGCACGCTCGAGAAGATCGGCAGCGGGCTGGGCGTGGTTCACAACGCCCTGCTGCTCGATAACGTGGAGCGCTCGGTGGTGCGGGGGCCTTTCCGCCCGTTCCCGCGCTCAGTCGGTTCGCTGCTGCCCGGACCCCTGCGTTCGCCAGGCGGTGGACGCTTCACGATCCTGCCCAAGCCGCCGTGGTTCGTCACGGCACGCACCGGCGCTGTGGTCTCGGAAGGCCTCACCCGCTTCCGTGCGAGTGGTGGGATGTTCGGCCTCGTGAAGACGCTGCTGCAGGCACTGCGCGCCTGAGCCGGCCTCAGTCGTCGGCGAAGAGATCGGTGGCGTCGCGTAGCGCGCTTTGAATGCCCGGTTCGGATGCCGCGTGCCCGGCATCGTCGACCACGACGAACTCCGCCTCGGGCCACGCCCGGTGCAGATCCCATGCAGTCATCATCGGCGTGCAGACGTCGTAGCGCCCCTGCACGATGACGGCGGGGATATCACGGATGGCATCGATTCCGGCCAGCAGCTGTCCTTCAGCCCACCATCCGCGGTTCACGAAGAAGTGGCTCTCGATGCGGGCGAAGGCCACCGCCGTGGCATCCTCTGTCATCTCTGCGACCTTGTCCGCATCCGGGCGAAGCGTAATCGTCGAGCTCTCCCACCTCGACCAGGCCTTCGCAGCCGGCACATGCACGGCCGGGTCCGGATCGAACAGTCGGCGGTGATACGCCTCGATCATCCGGTTGCGCTCGAGCACCGGGATCGGCGCGATGAACCCCTCCCAGAGATCAGGGAAGAGCGCAGCTGCTCCACCCTCGTAGAACCACTCGAGTTCCATTCGGCGCAGCGTGAAGATGCCGCGCAGAATCAGCTCGGTGACTGCGCCCGGATGCGCCTGCGCATAGGCGAGCGCGAGCGCACTCCCCCAGGAACCACCGAAAACCTGCCACTTCTCGATGCCGAGGTTCTTGCGCAGGAGCTCGATGTCGGCGATCAGGTGCGCGGTGGTGTTGAAGCGCATATCGGCGTCGGGCGCGCTGGCATGCGGCGTGCTCGTGCCGCATCCGCGCTGATCGAACAGCACAATCCGGTACTTCGCGGGGTCGAAGAACTGCCGATGCCACGCCGCCGTGGCGCCGCCGGGGCCACCGTGCAGGAACACAACGGGCTTTCCCTCTGGATTGCCGCTGACCTCCCAGGCGATGCGCTGGCCGTCACCGACGAACAGCATTCCGGTGTCATACGGCTCGATCGGTGGATACAGGGCATCCAGATTCATAATCAACCCCCGATGAATGTCACTCCGTCAGCTACTGACGGCTCCCTCACCGTATCGCGCGGTGTGCTGCGCTCACGGGAGCCACGGCATCCTGAGACAAAAAGCCGCTCAGAGCCGACTTCCCTCAACAGCGAAAGTGTCGCAGCTGCCGAGTCCATTCTGGTACCCGCTGGCAAACCATCCCTGTCGCTGATCACTGGATCCGTGCGTCCACGACTCGGGGTTGACGAATCCGGACTGCTCCTGGATGTGATCGTCACCGACGGCCATAGCGGCGTTGAGCGCGTCGGTTAGCTGCGCTTCCGTCGGAGGCTCGAGGTAGTTTCGCCCGTCCGGGTCTTTCAGTTCGGCGACGTCGGCCAGCCACGCGCCCGCATAGCAATCAGCCTGCAGTTCGATGCGGACGCCGTTACTCTCGGGTCCGGTTCCGTTGTTCGGGTAGGCATCCATCACGCCGGTGATGTTCTGAATGTGATGGCCCCACTCATGGCCGACGATGTAGAGCTGCGCCAGTTCGCCAGCGGATGCATCGAACTGCTCCCGCATGATCTGGAAGAAGTCGGGGTCGATGTACACGCCCTGCTCAGGCGGGCAGTAGAAGGGGCCGACCGAATTGGATGCCGTTCCGCACTGCGTCGAGGTCTGCCCCTGGAACACATACAGCTGGGGCGGCGTGTACCCCTCGACGTGCTGCGCCCAGTAGTCGTCAAGCAGCAGCTGCGCCCCGGCCATCCGGCAATCGTCATCGGTGTTGGCTTGTTGGCCTGTGTCACAGGCCAACACGGTGCTCTCTGATTGCGCCGAGCTGGGGTCCTGCGTTCCGCCGCCGATGAGTCCACTCAGGTCGATGCCGAACAGGGGCCCTGCCAGCAGCGCCACGATCGCGAGAATACCGATGCCGCCGCCTCCCGCGATTGCGGCGGTCCGTCCGGGGCGACGTGTGCGGTGGCCGGAGATGTCGGCATCTGGATTGAACGTCATGCGATGAGATTACCCCTCGCTCTGGGCTTGTGCGCCCGCCAGTCGTAAGGTCGAAGAATGTCGACCACAATCACAATCACCGGTGCCGGCGGACAGATCGGCTACGCACTGCTATTCCGCATCGCCGCCGGGGAGATGCTCGGTCCCGGCGAGAAAATCAGGCTGCGACTGCTCGAAATTCCACAGGGTCTCGGAGCTGCGGAGGGAGCAGCCCTTGAGCTGCAGGACGGCGCATTCGATCTGTTGGAGCATGTCGAGGTCACTGACGATGCGGCGGTCGGCTTCGACGGATGCAACGTTGCCCTGCTGGTCGGTGCTCGGCCACGCGGCCCCGGCATGGAGCGCGCGGATCTGCTGGCCGCCAACGCCGGAATCTTCGGTCCGCAGGGCACCGCCATCGCCGAGAACGCCGCGGCTGATGTGCGGGTCACCGTGGTCGGCAACCCGGCGAACACGAACGCATTGATCGCAGCATCCGCCGCCGAAGGTGTGCCGGTCGAACGTTTCACCGCGTTGACCCGACTCGACGAGAATCGCGCTCGTGCGCAGCTCGCTCAGGTGCTCGAAAAGCCGGTCTCGAGCATCCGGTTCGTACCGATCTGGGGCAACCATTCTGCGACGCAGTTCCCCGACGTCTCCCACGCGACCGTCGACGGACGGCCCGTGCTCGATGCTCTCGCCGAGCGCGTCGGCGATGTTCGGCGCTGGCTCGATGAGACCTTCATTCCGCGGGTTGCCAAGCGCGGTGCCGAGATCATCGAGGTGCGCGGCTCATCGTCCGTGGCATCCGCAGCCAGCGCGACGATCGACCATGTGCGGGACTGGGTGCTGGGCACGAAGGAGTGCACCTCCGCCGGCGTCGTCTCGCGTGGTGAGTACGGCGTGCCCGAAGGCCTGGTGTCATCGTTCCCGGTGAATTTCGTCGACGGTAACTGGCGCATCGTCGAGGGCCTGGAGATCGACGACTGGTCACGCGCGCGCATCGATGCTTCGGTGGCGGAGCTCATCGAGGAGAGAGACGCGGTGCGGGCGCTCGGGATGCTGTAGTCCCGCCTCACCGGCTTCAGCAGCTTTGCCCCGGACAGGGCACAATGGATGCTGGAGGTGCGTTGATGAGCGATTCAACTGATCTGACGACCGGAGCAGGATCTGCCGAGGCGTTGACGAGTCCCGTGCATCTCCCGCATGTGGCGGCAGAATGCCCGAAGTGCTTCACCGAGCTGAACCAGAATCATGATTGGTGGCACGCGCGTCCGAAGGGCTCACGCCTGGTCGGACTCGTGGTTTCCCGTGAGGGGATGCCACCGGTGGTGCAGCAGCGCAATGATCTGACGCGTTTTGGCGTTCCCATCGAGGGGTTCCGGCACCCGGCGCCGGACATCCTCGAGAGCTGGAGCGATCGGCTGACGCGACTCATCGCCACGCTGCAGCAGGGCGACGTTCTCGTTGTCGCCAACGTGCACGCGCTCGGGCGCGACCGCGATGAGGAGGTGCGTACCATCACCGAACTGCGCCAGCGCGGAGTCATGGTGAAGGTGCTCAGCAACGATTCCCGCCATCTCGCCGACGCCGGACGGTAGGTTCAGCGGGCGTCTCGAACCGCTTCGTACAATCGGTCGGCCTCGGCCCGTTGCAGCGCGACCGTGGTCACGGTCGCAGGGTCCACCGGCTCGAAGGTGTCCACGAGGTCCTCTACCCGTTCAGGTGTCAGCCGGTAGGCGCGGAGACCCCCGCCCTGATCCCGGGCCATACCGCTGGGCCAGACATTCGCCTGCGCACCGGCGACTCCGATGCGCCAGCCGAAGGGCTCGAGCTCCTCGCGCACAAGGCAGAGCGCCTCGAAGGCGTCATCTGCGCGCGCTTGTGCCGTACCGAACCCTGGCGAGTGCATCTCCACGACCCACGAATAAGCGTGATCAAGCCGCCACGAAACCGTCGCATCACGTGCGATCCCCTCACGCGACACCTGGATCTTCTGTGAGCTTCGAGTCATCTGGAGGCGCCGTCTGCTCAGTCGTCCGAGTCGCTCTGATTGCGTAGCGCTTCATCGTCGAGCAGAGGAAGATCCGCGCGCGTGACGACCTGCGATGTGACCGCATATTCCACCAGACGCGCGCGACGATTCGTCGCCAGCTTGCCCGGGCCACCACGGAGGCCCTGCACACCCATCCGGTCGAGCTTGTCGCAGACGTTGTCGAGCTTGCGGTTGAACTTGCTCATCGTCCACCCCAGGCGCTTGGCTGCATCGCTGGATGACGGCAGCTCGTTCATGCTGACACCTTCACGACTCAGCATCGGCTCAGCAAGCGCCACGATGAGTTGCTTCTGCATCTGAGTGAATCGCGCCGGCATGACGGTGGTTTCGCCGCTCATCGTCGCTTCCACCTGCCGAGTCACCTCATACGGCGCCTGCTCGGTGTGCAGGCTCAACTCGTACGTCACCGGCCCCGCGGTGAATACGATCACGCTGCGCTCGAAGACGAGCGGCATCCGCGCCCCCGGCGAGAGCCAGGATTGCACGGCACCACCGGCACTGGAAACGGTCGCGGCAAGTCGCATGCCAACATTCGCCAACCACCAGAGCCCGTCGTGGTGCTGCAGTTCGAGGAAGTGACGGTGCAGGTACGGGTTGTCGTCGATCTCCAGATCGCCTTCGCGACCGATGATGAACGACTCTCCTGTGCTCAGCTCATGCCACTCGCCGGCAAACTCCAGACGCAGCAGCGATGGACTCTTCGTCGTGATCGCGTCAACGTCCACTTCACCTTCGACATCAGTCACGTAACAACCCCCCTCGGTTTCATCCTGCCACGTCGAGGGGATGCGGCCTACGAAGAAGGCAGGTCGAAGGGGCGCGCCGTTTCAGTCGAGCTTCGGGCGCAGTTCCTCGCGGATCTCCTGGTAGTTCTGCGGGGTCACCTTCCAGCGGCTCGTGTCGCTGTCCTCGAACGTGACCTCGTACTCGCCGTTGGTCCGGTCGAACTGCACGAGGATCTTCACCGGCAATGCCGCACCGGGCTTGTAATAGCTTTCGGTGTAGGCGTTCACCAGAGGCCTGACGGCCGAAGGACGCGAAGCAACCGCAGCGATCTCGCCGCTCGGCGAGTAGGTGTAGCCGTGGGTGCCGGCGAATCTGTCGCCGTCGAAGTTGATGACCATCGCCAGTGATTCCCAGCCCTCACCGGCACCGCTCATGTGCTCGATCAGGCCTCTGATCAGACTGGATATCGCATCATCATTGGGCATGGCGCTCCTTGTCGGTCCGGTCACAGGTTCGGCATACCTTCCGGTCGAACGCGGTCAAAGATCTGGCCGGCGACGTTGGCGAATTCCGGCCAATCGCGATGAATGACCTCACCGGTGGAAGGATTTCTGACGGTGTACTCGACCTCAAAACTATCAGGACGTCTCGCACCCGGCGGAGTGATGTCGATGGTGTAGTTGACTTCGTAACCCTTTCCAACCCAGTCGGCCCACTCGTTTTCCATCGTCTTCCACGCGCTGAGATTGAGATTCGCCGCTTGTGGAACGATGCCCTCATCCGGGGAATCACCGAAGAAGCGATGCGCGCCCAGGTGTCCGCCCTGGTCGCCAGGCTTCCCCTCTCGCCCGATGTTCGTTGCGTTGTCTCCGCGTGGCGAGCTATCAGGGAGCTCGGTGATCGTGCCGCGTTCCGAGATGGGTCGCCCATTCTCGCCAAAGTGCGTTGCCTTGGTGTTGCGCCCGCGGGTCGTGACGACGCCGTTGTCATAGCGATCGATGTCGTTGACGGAGCCCTTGTTGCGCTTGAGTCGCGACCCCTGGCCGCGGAACAAACCAGCGAGCTGACGCACGTGAACCGGCATGTCATCCAGCGATCTGACGATCGGGATAATGGCATCTCTTTTGATGTTTCCCATAATCAGTCTCCTGTGATGCTGAGGGTCGAAAGGTCTGCCGTCAGCTGGTCCGTCAACGTATCGATGTCGGTGGCGTGCAGTTCCAGTTCGCCCTCTGCTTGCTCGAGAGCCTGCAGGTCGGCGTAGAACTCGTCCGAGTCTCCGACGACCGACTCGACCAACGGGGCATCCAGCGCCGCAGAGATCGCCGCAGGAATGTGCTCCGCCAACGGCTCGACAACCATCGGGAGAATCTGAATCAGAACCTGTTCGATCGCAATGTCGACCGCGGCGTTGAGCAGCTTCTTCTTGAGAAGTAGCATCGGGCCGGCGCCCAGTGCCGTAAGCGGATTAGTCAACATCGGTATCAACACCATCAGCGTCGTCGATACGTCGAAGATCACCTTTCCCTTCAACCCGAAGACGACGTCTGCTGCAATATCCATGCCGGTCGGCACGGGGCCGAGCAGATCCAACAGCTTCTGCAGGTTCTGCGAACGGTTCGTGTTCCACGCGCTCACATACGCGGGACCTGCCTGTCCGCGCAACGCGAGCGCGAGGTCGCCATTGACCTTGCGGTCCACGGCCTGGATCTTCGTCTCCAGATCGCCGTGGAATACACGGATCATCTCGCTGCCTCGCCGCAGCTCATCCTCATCGATATCCGGCCACTCGAATCCGAGCTTCTCCATCACCCAGATGAGCTCATTCGGCAACATCATTCCCACGGCAAGACCTCCGCGGACGACGTTATTCGCAGCAGTCCAACTCCGCCATGGGTACTGCTTCCCATGGCGACAGGAACGGAGAGTTACTGGGCCGTTGCGTTCGGCGCCTCACCGGGAACGAAGTAGCGCAGCGGCGACAAACCAGTGCGGATGATGGCGTCTCCCGCCGCGTCGAGGAACTCGTTCATCGTCGTCACGCTGAGCTTCGTTCCGTCCGCGGCGCTGTCGGCGATGATGACGTTATCGACGACGGGGAGCAAGGTCGCTGTGCCCTTCGGCCACGCGGCAAACGTCGTCGTGACCCCTGTTTCCAGCACCTGGATCTTGGGATCGGCGAGATGAACGTCCGGGCGCTTCAGCGCGACCGACTGCGCTTCATACGCGCGCACGCTGAACAGGCGAAGCACCCGCTGGATACGCATCTCCAGCGCAGGGAACCTCTCACGCCAGGGGAACGGCGCCCACGCACCGTCAACGAGAACAATCGGGTGGCCGCTGACGAGCGGACCACCCGCTTCGTACAGCTCCTCAGCCAGGTCTAAGACACGTGCGATGCCGGCTTCGTCGTCCGAGCAGACGATCACCAGCCGGTCGCGTGACAGCACGAGCACGACTGGAGCATCCATGGGCGACGCCACAGCCAGCAGCGAGGGGTCGACAAGCAGGGATGCTGCCAGCGCCTCATCGTCGACCACGCGCACTCCCTCCACGGGCTCCGGGATCGGCGCGCTCGAAGATGCCTCCGCCACCGCATCGCTGAACGGGTGCGACCATTCCTCTGCCTGCCCCCGGGTGATCGCTGCATCGCTGCCGACTGCATCCAGCCCGACGAAGAGCTCGCCGCCGACGTACTCCACGCGAGGATGAGCGTCACCGGGAGCCGTGATCGACAGCACCCCGAGTTCGCTCGCACCATAGATGCGTGGCATTACTTTCACTCCGATGTTTCCGAACGCGCCAGTCATCAGTTGTGCCCCTCTTGGTCTGCTTTTGTCAGGTTATCGGGTGGGCTGAGATGCCCCGCCTGGATCCGGGCCGCATACAGGTCGACGACCTCCGACCAGGACCACCGTACGTCGATGCCCCGAACCGCTTTCGTGACGCGAGACTCAGACACCCAACCAGCTGGAACGATGTGCAGTGCCAGCGACATCGTGCCTTCTTCCTCGGCTCCGGCCCACACGAGCGCGAGACCGATCTTCTCCGAGTACGTCCAACAGTCCACGTGGGTGGCCCCAGCCGCGCGAAGCGCCGCGGTGTACGATCCGATGCTGTCGTTCCGTCGATCGCTGAGGTCAAGAACTCTCCAGTTCCCCGCCCAATACAGACCTGCCGCCTGCATCTGAGACGCGAACGCGGCGATCTCCTCCGACGCGACGCCAGAACCGTGCCCGCCACGCGGATCACCGCGCCACGCAAGCGGCAGCAGCTTGGCTCGCCCGCGCACAAGAATCGGATTGTTCTGAGACGCCCAACCGTCGTGCTCCGCTTCGAGCACGGCCGGCGGGAGCCCATCCGAGCGTGTCAGCAGCGTGCGCCCCTCGTACGGCAAGAGCGCGCCAGCTGTCAGCGATGCCGAACCGAAGGACGATACCGCGTCACGCCCGAGGTCCATGTCAGGGCCCATCTGCTTACTCATCGCTAAAGGCTAAACGGTCGCGGGCTTCCGGGCCATTCACCCGGGTTGTAGATCCCGTTATTCGTGCCCTTCGCGAAGTCTGGAATATCGATGACGGCCTCGGGGATGCCGCTCGGCAGGTAGCCGCCCGGAATCCACTTGTCGGGATCCGTACCGCCCTCATTGCCGGACGGCATTCGCAGGCCATCGAGTTCGTGCGGGGCGAAGTCGCGCAGTTCGATGTCGCCACCGGCAAAGAAGTTCTCCGGCAGCCCCAGTGCTTGGGCGAGTTCGGTCGGGGTTTTAGCCTGTTGCATGAGGTCGCGCAGCTGATCCGTCGGGAACACGTAGGTCGTGTTGCTGCCATCGGCCGCCATGTTGTTCCCCGGCCCGTAGCCCTCGAGGGAACCCGTCCTGTAGATGTGCGTTCCACCATTCTCGAACTGACCGAGATGCTGCTTTATGTAGTCCGCGTCGAGGTAGTCCTCCGGCTCGGGTCGTTCACCTTTGTTCCAAGCGACGATCTCGTCGGGCTCCCACGCGCCGTCGTTCTTCCAGCCGGTCTGAAGCGGATGCGTCATATCCGCAGAGTCCAGGTTCTGGACGTCGCTGTTATTGCGATTCTGCTTCTGTCCGTGTTTGCGGAACATCTCGGAGAGTTGCCGCACGTGGATCGGAACACCGTCGACCGCATCCGTCAGTGCCCTGATAGCTGCTTTTGCTTTCATCTGTCAGTCCCCCGTGATGTTCAGGCTCGAGAGATCCGCGATCAAGAGTTCGGTCAGCGTCTCCACGTCTGCCGCGTGCTGTTCCATCTCGCCTTCCGCGGACTCCAGCGCCTGCAGGTCGGCGTAGAACTCATCGGGGTCTCCCGCGACAGCCTCGACGATCGGCGCATCCAGTGCTGCCATCACGATGGCGGGCAATTCCTGCATCAGCGGTTCGATCGCCATCGGCAGAAGCTGATTCAACAGCTGCTCGACCGCGATATCCACGGCGGCGTTCAGCAGCTTCTTCTTGAACAACAGCATCGGGCCCGCACCCAGAGCCGTAACGGGATTGGTCAGCATGGCCACCAGGGAAATCATCGTCGTTGTGACGTCGACGATCACCTTCATCTTCAGCGCGAACACCGCATCGGAAGCGATCCCGGTCGCCACCGGCACTGGCCCGAGAACGTCCAGAAGCTTCTGCAGGTTCTGCGAGCGGTTCACGTTCCACGCCGAGACGTACGCCGGTCCCGCCTGACCACGCATCGCGAGCGCGAGGTCGCCGTTGACTTTCCGGTCCATCGTCACGATCTTCGCTTCGAGATCGTCGCGGAACACTCGGACGATCTCCGCGCCGCGGCGCAGTTCGTCCTCGTCAATATCCGGCCACTCAAATCCGAGCTTCTCCATCACCCAGATGAGCTCATTCGGCAACATCATCCCCACGGCACAACCTCCAGACAAGACTCTATGCGTCCGGATCGGTCCGTCGCGATGGGGAGCGCACCCCATCGCGCAGTCACGGAGCCGCTGTCCATTGCGTCAGGGCGTGGGTCAGTGATGCATCCGTTCCGCTTCTCGGCGTGACGCCCGTCACATCGCGGTCAACGATCGTCAGGCGCGGATTCATGGCGATCGGCAACGCAACAGCCGACTGCACGATGCTCGCCTCGATCTGCGCAGTCACGTCACGTGCCTCATAGACGTCGGTGGTCTGGGCGAGCCGAGCGATCAGGGCATCCCGCGCTGGTGAAGCGTCCCCCGTGATGGATGCTCCGCCCTGAGTGCCCCACTGCGCGGCGATCTGATCCGGCGAGTCAGGCACGGGCACCCGAACGATCGCGGCGTTCCAGTTGCCCTGCTCCAACGCGCCGTCGATATCGTCGCTGCCGCAGTCGGCGATGCTCCATCCAAACTCGCTGGCTGCCTCTCGCAGCGCGGTGAACGCGCCACCCGCGAACTCGCTTCCTCGGTCGTAGAGCACGCAGACGGCGGTGCCGGCAGCAAACCCGGCTGATTCGCGTTCCAGAGCAGGATCTTCCCCCGGCGTTCCCAGCGTCTCGGAAAAGCCTGAGTCCTCGTTCACGATGTCGTAGGTGCGCGATCCCGGCGCCGATACCATCGAGGTCGTCCCCGTGTACGCAGAGGTCCACGGCCCCGCGCCGCCGTCGCTCACCACCCGTATCGGCACGGCGTGCAAGAACGCGGTGCGTGTCGCGTGCTGGCTGAAAAGCCCTGCCGGATTCAGGAACATCGCCCAGACGGTGCCGTCGTGCGAGATGTCGACGACTCGATCGGTGCGCTCCAGTTCGCGCACCGTCTCGCGGTTGGCCGCGCTGGGTGCAACCTGAGCGATGTCGAGCGTGTCTCCGATCGCCGCAAGAGGTGCATCACCGGCCGGAACCAGACCGATGCGCGCGACCTGCGAGGTGGAGATCCCCCGGTACGAAGGATTCGGTACAAGCGTCACGCTCTGCCCGGCATCCGATGCCTCGATCTCATCCACGACATACGGCCCGCTGGATAGGAGCACGTCCTCCGGGGTCGAACCGTCGCCTGCGACGGTGAAGTCTTCAATCCAGACTGCCGCGATAGCCGCCAGAGAGTCCGCATCGCCTGTCTGGATCGCTTCGATGACAGCCTGCTTCGCCTCCATCGCGTCGCTGAGACCGAAGGCGCGCTGGCCGACCACATGTGCGGGAACAGGCACGGAGACGGCCTGTTGCCACTGCATCACCGGTTGCGGGAAGGTCACATCAATGGAACGGGCGAACTCATCGATACGGGGCACGGTGAGAGGGACTGCCTGTTCCGCGCCGCCCGCGTCTGTGCTCGGCGGCTCAAAATATCCGGATGCCCCGGCCCACCCGAGCAGGAGATCGGCGGCGTCGAGCGGGATGCTGTCCGACCACACCGGCTCGGTCAGGTCATAGCGCACGGTGAACGGGGCCTCGCTGACGATCGCGAGCGTGCCGAAGCCCTCGTCCGCGACGAACTCGCCGTCGATCACATCACCGAAATCGCCGCGAATCGCCTGGGCGATGTCACGATTGCCTGCTGTCGGCGAAGCCTGCGCATTGAACGAGGTAAATTCGCCGCTCCACCCGACGATGACCTCAGTGCCCGGGATGACCGATTCCGGCAGCGCCGGTGTGCACGCAGTCAGCCCGATCGCGAGCGAAACGGCGAGAAGCGCCGCCGCGCCGTGCCTGCCTCTCATTCCGCGTCGATCACGCGTAATCGAGGTCGTCTGGGTTTTCCTCAGCCAGGGCGCGATATGGCTCGCTCTCGTCACTTTCCAGCCAGGCACGAGCGTATTCCAGGAGCACCGCAGGCGAATCCTGCGCTTCATCGGCTGTGGCGAACGGCCCCAATGTGTCTTCGGAGGGTCGTTCGTCAGCGCGCACCACCGACTGAGTGGACAGGTTGTACCAGTAGCTCTGTGCTCCGCTCATGTTCCCGATTCTATTCGCCGTCGTTTGTGCAAGTCAGATGAAGGATAAAGCAGAGGCCGTGAGGCCAGTCCCCCCGGACTGGCCTCACGGCCTCTGGCAACTGCGAAGCCTTAGGAAGCGCCGCCAGCCAGCGATCCGTCAGTGTCGCGGATGACGTCTGCCATCTTGTCGAGGGCGGTGGCCATGTCGTTCACTGCCTCGGATGCGTCGTCGAGCGAGGTGGTGAGCTCTTCGTACGACGTCGAGTAGGCCTCAGAGGCATTCTCAGTCTTGAACCCGTCCTGGACGAGGTCGTCGATGATGCCCTGGAGTTCCTTCAGCGTGTCGGAGATGGTGGTGCGTCCGTCGCGCAGGCGCTGGGCTGCGCCTTCCATCTCGCTGTATGTTGCACCGAAATCATGTGCCATGAGAACTGCCTTCCGCGTTCGTGGTCTTCGGGCCCCTGCGGCCTCGTAATCGAGACTAGTTAACGATTACGATCTCGCAAACGGGGAGCGGTACCCATGGAACTTGTCCCCATCGCGGCATCCGCGACGAATGGCATCTGCATGGTGGTCATCCGTCCCGCCTGCACGAAGATGCCTCGACCGGCCGGGAACTCCGAGCGCTTGACTCTCCCGAACGGCGTCTTGAAGATCGACTCGCCATCGTAGGTGTCTGGTTTGAGGACGATGCCCTGCCGTCCCGCCTTCCATTCGCCGAGCACGCCGATGCCACCGCTGGCGCGGCTGATCTCGGCGTCACCGATCAGCAGATGATCGCTGTTGTTTATCGCCTGAAGCATCGTGCGCATCGGCCGGTCTGCCGGTCCATCCGCGACGTGCGGCATGTCCTCGATGACGACCATGATGCGCCCCTCGTCCGAGTCCGCGGTGATGAGCTCTGTCAGCTCTGTTGCCAGGTCCTTCTCGTCCTCGGGACGAATGGCGCTACGCACCCACGGTCGGAAGTCCTTCAGCTGCGAGCGTCGACTGCCGAAGTGGTACATCCGCACGTTCGGATCGAACCGCTCCATCGCCACCACCAGTGCCTTCAGCGCGTTCGTCCGGCCGGATGACGGCGGACCTGCGACGACGAAGGAACCGACTGGTTCGAATCCGCGCGGCGCGAGGGTGTCGTCCGCGACGCCGAACACCGGCATCCCATCCACCATCGCCGGCATATCGGCGACCGGAACCATCGTCGGCAGCGCCCCGACCTCGGGAAGGTCGCGCACGCCCCGCTCGCGCAGACTCTCGGACAGAGCAGCCAGCGCCTTCGTCTGCTCGACCACGTTGGTCGTGCCGCCGAGAACGGCGATCTGCGCCTCGTGACCGTCGATGATCGCGCGTCCAGGCGCAGATTGCTCATCGAGGATGTCTCGCGGAGCGTTCAACAGCATGTACTGGCTGGGGTCACCCAGACGCAGCACCACCCGGCGCGAGATGTTCGACGCGACGGCGCTGGGCACCGCGGTTCCGCGGTCGGCCGTCAGCACGATGTGCACACCGAGCGTGCGTCCCTCGCCGAGGATCCGCATGAACGTACGGTAGAACGGGCCGCGCCCCGGGGCGTACTCCCAGTCCTTCTTGAACTCGGGATAGTTATCGATGAGCAGCAGAATGCGCGGCATGTTCGGGTCGGCGATCTCGCGATATTCCTGAACGGATGCCGCGCTGGCCGATGAGAACGCAGCTGAGCGGCGATCCAACTCCCGATCAAGCGTGCGCAGCAGTCGCTGAATCCGCTCGACATCGGTGCCGTCGACGACCGAGCCGACGTGCGGAAGCGCGGCCAGCGCCCCCAGCGCCCCCGCGGCGAAGTCGAGGCAGTACACCTGGACGCGTCCGCGATCCGGATGCATGCCCGCGGCAGTGGCGATCGTCTTCAACAGCGTGGATTTTCCCGAGCCGGACGTGCCGTAGACCACCATCGATCCGTCTCGGTCGGGTACGAACACCGCTGCCTCCTGCAGCTGCTTCTCCGGCACGTCCATCTGGGCGATCGGGATGCGCGTATCGCCGTCGTTGGGAAGATCGTGCAGGTCGACCACCGTCGCGAGATCATCGAGCCAGGGACGACGCGGCCGGATGAGCCCTGCGACCTCGCTCGCGCTGACGAGCGTCGACACGATCCGCTTCTGGTCGTTCGGGCCCAGGTCCTCCTCGTGCGTCTCCGCGTCCGCTGAGCGTTCGGCCTCCCACTCCGCGCTGGATCCGAATCGCAGCTCCGCAACGCGCACGTCGGCCGCCGCGGTCTCGTCCTCACCGGTCCACCCTCCCGCGTACGCGGATTGGAACGGAACCAGTCGGCCAGGGCCGGTCTTCGCGATCGCACGGCCGGGAATCGATGCCGAGAATGTTGCCGCCACGGGATCGTCGACGACATCTCGGGAGTCGGCCTCATCGGCCATGCGCAGTGCGATGCGCAGGTTCGTGTTCGCCCGCAGGTTGTCTTTGATAACGCCGGCAGGGCGCTGGGTCGCCATGATGAGGTGGATGCCGAGGGAGCGACCGCGCTGCGCGATGTCCACGACGCCATCGACGAAGTCCGGCATCTCTGAGGCGAGCGCGGCGAACTCGTCAATCACCAGCACGAGTGCCGGGGGGCACTCCGGGTCTTGACGTTTTTCGAGTTCGAGCAGATCCTTGGCCTTCTTACGGTTCAGGAGATGCTCTCGATGCTGCAGCTCAGCGCGGAGGCTCGTCAGCGCACGGCGCACGAGGTGTGGGCTGAGGTCAGTGACGAGTCCCACGCAGTGCGGCAGGTCCACGCAATCGGCGAACGCCGAGCCGCCCTTGTAGTCGACGAACAGGAACGTCACCCGGTCGGGGCTGTGGGCCGCGGCCATGCCGAGTACCCAGGCCTGCAGGAACTCGCTCTTTCCCGCGCCGGTGGTGCCGCCGACCAGGGCGTGCGGCCCGTGGGTGCGCAGATCCAGCGCCATCGCGTCGCTGGGGCCCTGCCCGATGATGGCGCGGAGCGTGCCCGTCTTCTTCAGCCTCGGTCGCGACGCCGGCGATCGATCGACGATCGTGTTGTTCTGACGCCACCGTTCGATCACGACCTGGGGGTCTTCGGCGATCGCGGGGTCGACGAGCTGCAGGAACATCACGGAGCTCGGAATGTCAGAGGCGTCATGCACCACGGTGCTGGCATCCACCACCGGAGCCATGCGACGCGCCAGCATATTCATGTAGGCGTTGGAGACACCTTCAACCTGCACGTGCTCGAAGTGGTCGCCGGTACGCACCAGACCCACCTGCGCGTCTTCGAGGCCGGTGGTGACGTCAATGTAGCTGCGGCAGACGGCCGGGAGCGATTCGACCGTCGGCGATACGAACACCGCGTGCACGCCGTAGTCGGCACCGCGATCGAGGACATCGGTGAGCCGGCCGCGATCGACGGGCGCGTCATTGCTGACGAAGACGATGACCGATACCGGTGGGGTCTTCTTGTGGTCGGTTGCCGCACGCGCGACATCCGTGCCGTACAGCAGCGGGTTCCAGTCGTCTTTGAAGGGTCCGCGGGGTTCTCCGCTGTCTCCTCCTCCGGCGCTCGCCCGCTGCACATACTCTTCGAGCGTGCTCAGCAGTGCAGCGCCAGTGGGTGCCGAGTCCGCGAGCGCCACGCCACGGAACGGGCTGCGTTCGCTCGAGGTGTGCGGCATCCATTTGAGCCAGTCCAGCTCGGCGGTCCACGTGGAGTCGGCAAAGGCAACGGCGACCAGATCGTTCGGCGCATGCAACCCAAACAGCTGCACAGCGATCCCCCGCATCGCGTCGGCGGCAAGGCCCTGCGGGCCGGCGATGCCGACGGAGCCAGCATCGGCGAGCAGCTCGAACACCGGCACATCGTCGACGAACGAATAGCGCTCCTGCAGGCGTTCGATCCTCTCGATGAACTCGGGCAGGCCCTCGGGAGTCTCGTTTTCAGCGATCGAGTTGCGGGCTGGCAGACGGCAGCTGCCCAGGCGCAGACCGAGGAAGTTCCAGTGCTCGGGACGTCTGGTCCACAGCATCGGCCCCAGGCGCATCGCGTGATCGAAGACTTCCGCGACCGGCGGGACTTCGGCGTTGCGTGCCTGCTCCTCCTCCGGTTTACCGCGGAAGAAGTCCTCTTCAAGCTGCTCGTATTGCCGCTCGAACAGCAGGAACTCGTGGTTGGAAGCCCGCTTGGACTGCCGCGACTGGTTGATGATATTGCCCAGCGCCATCAGCGGCGTCATACCGATCATGAGCAGCGAACGCGGATTCTCGTTCAGGATGTAGAGCGCGAGGCCCATGAGGATCGGCGTGATCAGGATGGGCCAGGGGAAGAGCTTGCCGAGTTTCTCGGTGGGCAGCCGAGGCGCTTTGAAGAGCGTTCCCGGGTAGCGCACCTCGACGCGCGGGCTGCGGTTGAACATCAGCCCGCTGCCGCGTTCGATGATCGGTTCTTCGTCGGCGGTTCCGTCGAAGGATCGAGCGAGATGCAGCACCAGTGTCGTTGCACCGATGACGAACGGCTCCCCGTCTTCCAACCGAACGCGCGGCACGGCGACGCCGTCGACGAGCACGCCGTTGGCTGAGTTGAGGTCGATGACCTCGATGTGCTGGCCGACCTCGAGTCGGGCATGGCGCTTCGAGACCATCGGGTCCGCGAGCACGACATCCGCCGATGCGTCGCGTCCGACGATCACCTGGCCGGATCCGATCGGGAACTCCTGGCCGGCGAGCGGGCCGGCCGTGGCGCGCAGCACGCCGACGATCTCGCGCTGTCCGGTCGAGACATGGTCGGGTCCGTAGTTGAGGATGGATGCCACGAACCCCGAGCCGATCGGCGCTTCGCCGATCGGAACGTCCGGCTGCAGCGCGACGAACCGATCCCCGGTCGGAGATGCGACCGCGAGGGTGAGCACATCACCATCGGCGACCAGGGTCGAACGCGTGGGATCAGCTGCGGCGATATGACGGGCGACATCTCCGGTCGTGGCCGTCGAATCTGTCGTGATCACGATGTCGACCGCGTCAGCGCCCTGCCGGTGCAGTGTCAGCTTCAGCCTCATGACTGTTCCTCGGTTCCGTTCAGAACTACGGCGATGCGATCGCCGAATCGGATTGTGTCGCCGGGCACCGTCACCACGGGAGCCCCCGGCGTGAGTGCGTATTCCACACCGTCGCGGATCAACCCGGAGCCGTTCGTGGAGTGGCAGTCGATGATCTCCAGCCCGATGTCGACGGGGCGCACCAGCAGGTGAGTCTTCGAGATCGACTTGCTGTCATCGGGCAGCGGGATCGGGTGCGCACCGGGATGCTCCGCGGCAGCCGGATTGCGCCCGAGCAGAATCGCGGCCGAAACCGAGATTCTCTCGCCGGTATCGAGACGAAGCGCGAAGCGCGAAGGGTTCGGCACTGCGGAAGCGGGGGCCGGAGCGGGCGTCGGCTGCCGGGCCGGCTGGGGCTGCGGGGCCGGAGCAGGAGTCGGGGCCGGCTGGGGCTGTGCCTGTGGTGCCGGTTCGGGGGTCGTGTGCGTGCGCGCTATCCCGATCACTCCGGCGCTGGTCCGGGTGCCTGGTCGGTACTCCGGCTGCGCAGCCGGGTCCCGCGGGGTAGCGAGGGAGGGAAGCGCGGAGCGCTCCGGGGCGGGTTCGGCTGTGACGACCTTGCGCGCAACGCGCATCCGTTTGTCGTCGTAGGGGTTGAGGCCGCGCCTGACATCCACGAGCCAGACTCCTGTTGCCCTGTCGTGCAGTCCGCGACCACGGCCGTCCGGGTCGAACGTGGGCGAGGCCAAGAACAGGACGGGTCCCAGCAGGGGCACGATGCCGGATGCTCCGACGATCAGGTAGCGCAGCAGTACGGCGCCGATGCCCGGACGCTCGAGAGTCTTCACGTTGATGCTTCGGATGCCGACGATGGACTTGCCGATCGTGAGCCCTCTGCGTCCGTGCAGAGCCAACTGGACGATACTGAGCGCCAGGGTGATTCCTACCGTCGCTGCTGTCATCACGATGGCGAGCACGAAACTCGGATGGTTGATGAACCCGTAGGGCGAGATTGATCCGGTGGCCAGCTTCAGAAGCAGGGGCACGGCGCCGAGCCACAGCGGCAGCTGTGCGATGGTCCAGAAGCCCACATCGCACACGAAGGCCAGCGCACGGCGTCCGAACGGGGCGCGCAGCAGGCCGAGCGAGGCAGCATAGGCGGGGTCAGGACGTCCGTCGGCGTCGAGCCCCTCAATCTGCTCGGGCTTGTCATCGATCTCCCAGATCGAGGTGGCGGCTGCCGCCTCGCGTTCACCGGGCGTCGTCATTCAACGCACCCCCGCACCGGTTCCGATGCGCGCCCGTCGCTGCGACGAAGCAGTACGTCGATGCACACCTGTCCGGTTGCCGATCCCTCGAACGTCACCGACGTCTCATCCGTGGCCGCGGGTTTGCTGGCACCGACCAGATCGACCGTGCTCCAGAGGTATGAGTCGCCGTCTTCGGCGGCCGGGTTGGTCCAGGAGAATGTGATCGCCGTGCCGTCTCGGGTACCGGAGAGATCGTCCACGTCGGGGACGGCCGCCGAGATCGGGTCTTGCGGGACGATCTCATCCTGGGTGGCGATCGGCTCGGGCTTCCCGCTGCCGGAGAGCATCGTGATGCCGACGACCGTCGCGCCCACAAGCACGACAGCAGTTGCGGCGAGCGCGACCCACGCCCTCGCGCCCAGTCGCCGCCGAGCAGGTGGCGCTGTGGCGGGTTCGGTGGCCGGGTCGACCGGTGCGTCGGCATCGGGCGAGAGCGTGCGCGGTGGGCGCATGATCGTCGGGTCGTCATCGACGGGCGCAGCCGCCGGGGCGGCAGCGGGAGCCGTCGGGCGCAACACCGTCTCCTCGATCGGAGCGTAATCGGTGGTCTGCGGTGCCGGGTCGAACCGGGGCGAGGGGACGACAGTGCGGGCCGGCTCGGGGGTGGTGAGCGGGCGCGTTGTGGCCGAGGGCCGCGTCGCGCCAGCATCCGGCTCGATGTTGACGATGTCACGCACGCGAGTCAGGCCATCGGCCTCGTCTTCGAGATCTTCGGCGACCGGGTGATCATCGATGATGTCGATCGGAGTCACCGAATGGCTCAGTTCGATCTGCACCTTCTGCAGTGCTCGCGCGAATGCGACGGCGCTGGGGTAGCGCGCATCGGAGTTCTTCGACATGGCCCGCTCGATCGCCTGCTGCAGGCTCGCCGGCGAGTCCGGTCGCGCCAGCGACGGCAGCGGTGCCCGTTCGATGCGCTCGATCAGATCGGCACCGGAGTTGCGCTCTCCTGGCCGCTCGAACGGCGAGCGCCCGGCGAGCAGGGTGTACAGCGTCGCACCCAGCGCGAACACGTCCGAGCGCGGGCCACTCACCGGCGGGTCTGCAAAGAACTCCGGGGGTGACCACGGAATCGACATCCCGGTCGACTCCGATACTGCGCCGGTGGTCGAGGCGATACCGAAGTCCGTCAGCGCCGGACGGTTGTATGCGGTGACGAGGATGTTCGCCGGTTTGATGTCGCGGTGCAGCACTCCCGCGCGGTGCGCAGTCTCAACGGCACCGGCGACCTGGATGCCGACGCGCAGTGCCTCGGCCACCGAGAACGGTTCCTTGCGGGCACGGACCTGCAGATTCGGGCGCGGGCAGTACTCCATCACGAGATAGGGGCGGCCGTCGCCGGCAACCCCGGCCTGATAGATCGTCACGATTGCCGGATGCGTCGACAGCATCGCCATCACGTTCGCCTCATCGGCGAATTCCTGCGCGGCACCGCTGGAGAGCCGATCGGCCAGCAGGACCTTCACCGCGACGCGGCGCTTGGGCATCTGCTGCTCGTAGAGGAAGACGTCCGCGAAGCCTCCCGTGCCGAGCGGTTCCACATAGGTGAAGCCGGGAAGCTCCGGCGGCGGCGAGGGGGGTCTGCTCACGGAAGGTCCTCGAACGTGACCGTCACGCCATCGCCGAGATCGACCACATCGCCGGAGAGCACAAGGGTTTGCTCACCCGGGTGCAGGCGCAGCGGATCGACGCCCGGACGCAGCAGTGTCGATCCGTTCGTGGTGTGCAGGTCGACGACCACGACGGTGTCGCCCTCGGGGCGGATCTCGAGGTGGCTGCGCGAGATGTCCTGCTGCGGGCTCTCCACGGCGACCAAATGCGGCAGATCAGCACCGGATGCACGCGTGGACCGGGGCTTACGACCGATGATCACCGTGCGATCGAGTGTGACCTGCTGGCCCGTAGACACCCGCACACGTCCCTGCGCGCTCGGCACCACGGGAAGCACCGCAGTGGGGGCATCCGGGTCGACGGCCGGTTCGGTCTGGCGGAGCGCGCGCGCCTGAGCCGACGAGATCGTCGCACCGTCGTGATCACCGGCGCCAGGGGCCGGGAGTGCGGGAGGTGCGGGAGGGGCGGGAGGGGCGGATGCTGGCCGCGAGGCGACCGTCTGCCCGAACAGCTGCTCGAACTCATCGATGTCTGACGTGTGGGCCTGCTCGGTAGGCACCAGGGTCGCGCCGTCAACGGCGTCATCGATGGGCTGCGGCGCTGTCTCGGGTGCCGGCTCCGCCGGGGCAGGCGCCTCCTCGACGGCAGGCTCCTCCTCGACGACGGGCTCCTCGAGGGGTCCCTCGGCCGGCTCAGCAGCGGGCTCCTCGACCGGCTCCTCCGCGATAGGCTCCGCGACGACTGCTTCCTCAATCGAAGCGACGGCGGGCGCAGCATCCGAAATCTCGACATCAGCCGGCTCGATCTCGGCGCTGGCACGCGCCGCGCGCACGATGCCGCCGATAATCGGAAGGTCGACGCCGGATTCGCTGCCGTTGACGCTCACGGAGATCCGGGCTGCGCTCTCGACAAAGCGTTCGCTCCAGGTGGTGACGTTCGCTCCCGTGAAGCTCTCGGCACCTTGTGGTCCGGTGACCTCCACGGTCACGTCGCCGCGTACCGCGATTCTGGCATCCGGACCTTCCAGCACGACGGCGGCGAACGGTTGCATCGCGGCGAACGACCCTGCCGCATCATCGGTGAGCGTGTCGATCACCGCGGCGAGATCGATCGAGTCCTGCTGCCGTTCCCAGATGCGCGTGACAAGTTCCGTCGAGGCATCCGGAGACAGCGCGATGAGAGCGCCCGGCGCAACCAGCACGTACCACTGGCCTGCTTGGTAGTTCGTCTGCATCAGTCGATCCCTCCTGCGAAGGCCTCGCGAGGCCGAGTGTTCTCATCGATATTGTCGTCGCGCATCTGAACGCCAGGGCGGGATGCGACGGAGACGGCGTCCACGACCACGACGGTGATGTTGTCGCGGCCGCCAGCGCTGACCGCCTCGGCGACAAGTGCCGCGGCAGCGGTCTGCGGGTCGGATTCCACCGTGAGGATCTCACGAATTCGGGTATCAGGCACCTCTGAGGACAGACCGTCAGAGCAGACCAGCATCCGATCCCCCGCCTCAGCCGGGAACAACCAGAAGTCTGCCTCTCCCGCACTTCCGGCGCCGACAGCCCGGGTGATGATGTTTCGGCGAGTGTCGCTGGCCGCCTGCTCCGAGTCGAGCTCTCCCGACTCGATGAGCTCCTGAACGACGGAGTGATCAACGCTGATCTGCTCCAGCTCATCGTCTGCCAGACGGTAGGTTCGGGAGTCTCCGATGTTGAGGGTCAGCCAGTACCCCATTCCGTCGACATCGGCGAGAATCACTCCACTGAGCGTGGTGCCGGCTCGTCCCATCGCTGAGTCCGACAGCGCCTCTACGGCGTCTCGTGACCGGCTGAGGGCTTCGAGCACATCGTCGAGGACAAGGCTCGAACGCCCGATGTATCGCGAGAACTCAGCGACGACCGCAGCGCTGGCCCGCTCCCCCGCTTCGTGTCCGCCCATGCCATCGGCCACGACGAAGATCGGTGCGCTGGCCAGGAGCGCATCCTCGTTCAGCGAGCGACGCAGTCCGGCGTGGGTCCAGGCTCCGGCTGTGACGATCATCGGGGCGCTCATGCGTAGCCGCCGACGGTGACGATGCGATCACCGATCTCGATCGCATCGCCCAGCCGGATCGGGGTCTGCTCGCCCGGCGTGCACGTGATCCGGTGGCCGTCGCGCACGACGACGGTGCCGTTCGTGGAGTGCCGATCCATTATCCATCCGCCGGAGGGTTCGGCCGCCGCCTCGAAATGGGTCTTCGACAGCGAGAGGGTCTCGTCGCGCACCGGCACGACCACAGCGCCGTCCTCCGGCGAGGGGTTGCGTCCGAACAGTGTGCGGCGTGAGACGGTCACGCGGGTTCCGTCATCCCAGGTAAACACGAGACGGTGACCCGGGATGCTGATGCGCGTGTCCTCGATGTCGCCGAGGTCGTCGGCGGGCGCTGGGTGCGCGGGTGCCGGCGGGACCGGTTGCGCGGGTGTCGGCGGGGTCGCCGCCGGTGGGCCGTCCTGCGTGATGCCGGGGACGAACGCGATCAGTGTCTCCTCACCGGTGGCGGGTGACGCCGGCTGTACGAGCGGTGCTGGCGCTGCTGGCGTTGCTGGCTGCGGCGCAACTACCGGTGCCGGTGCAGGTGCCGCCGGCTGCGGCGCAACCACCGGTGCCGGGATGGGACTGGCGAGTCCGGGCGTACCCCGCAGGCCGGGCATAAAAGGAGCGACAGGCGCAGCGGGCGCTGCGGGCGCGGCATTCGGCAGGGGCGGACGCGGCGGGATCGGCATCGCCTCCGTCGGCGGGGCGGGGGTCGCAGCGGTCACGGTGCGGGCATCCATCATCAGCGACTTGGCGACCTTGTCATGCCAGCCCTGGAACCGGCCCGAACTGTCGAACAGCGGCGTGAAGTAGCCGACGATGATCGCTGCGGCGAGGCCGAAGATGATGTTGCGCAGCAGCGTCCGGCCGAAGCCGAGCCGTGAGCTGTCGGTTTCCTGGACCAGGCGCAAACCCTGCGCACGCATCCCGATAGAGCCTGTGCCGCTCTGCATGAACGTGTAAACGATGAACCATCCCAGCAGCACCAGGCTGATCAGCGGCCCGCCGATCGCGAGCACGCCGAGGATCGCCTCGGGGCTGCCTGCCGTGAACATGGCAATGGAGAGGATGATGCTGAGAACGATGCCGATGCCGCCGGCGATCACTGCATCGATGATGTATGCCACGGCACGTCGCGACGTTGGAGCGACGGTGCCAAACGTCAGTTGTGTCATGGTTTCTCACTCTCGGGTGCTACAGGTTCATTGTTCTTGATGGTGCCAGGTTCACGCCGTCTGCGCTCGGATGCCGCATCCTTCAGGCCCTGGACGCCACGCGAAAGCGACGAACCACCCAGCAGTGAGCGCAGGCTCAATCGCGCCTTCATCCGCTTCCAGAAACCGGCCTCGCGGCCCACACCGACGACAATCTCGTCGACTTCCTTCCAGAAGGATTCAACGTCCTCAGCGCTCGGTTCGCGTGGGCCGAAGACTTCAGCATCCGCCCGCTCAGCCAGGACCGTCACGGTCGGCACCGCGAGTGCGCCAGCCACGAGAGCCGCCTCCTCGCCTCGTGTCGCTCCGGAGTTGAGCCGTGCCCCGTAGTCGACCGCGCGATCGGTGAGCTCGTCCCAGCCGCCGGAAATGCGATCCGCACTGCGCTCGGCGGTTCGTCGGCTGCGCCGCCTCGAAGCCTTCCACGCACCGATGATGATGAAGGGCGAAGCAAGCAGCGCGATGACTCCGAGCGAGATCCCGCCGATAGCGAGGATCAGACCGATGATTCCGGCGACGTCCGTCTTCTCTTCTTCGGATTCGCGATCATCCGGCAGCGTCGGCGGCAGATCGACCGGCTCCTGCGGCGGAGGCGGCGGCTGCAGCACCTGAGGTTTCGGGTCGGCGCGCGGCTTGGTGTTCTGCGCGTTCGGAATCTGGTCCTCGGGCGGTGTGGGATCGAAGGCGAGCCAACCGGCGGCCGCGAAGTTGATCTCCACCCAGGCATGCACGTCATTGCCGCTGGCCGAGAACGCTCCGGTTCCGGAATCTTCCTTCTCGGGGTAGAAGCCGAGGACCACCCGGGCCGGGATTCCGAGCTCGCGGGCGAGC
This sequence comes from Microbacterium wangyouchuni, assembly GCF_051546305.1. Classification (NCBI taxonomy): domain Bacteria; kingdom Bacillati; phylum Actinomycetota; class Actinomycetes; order Micrococcales; family Microbacteriaceae; genus Microbacterium; species Microbacterium wangyouchuni. Next base: position 570,773 of record NZ_JBPTMA010000001.1, on the reverse strand, counting down.
AGCGCCATCGTCACCGCATACTGCTCGTCATCGCCGATCATCTGATCGCCGCCGACCAGGCTCGAAATACGCTCCGCGGTGTGTCCGGATCGGGAGAGCACATCGCCCTCGAGCCCGTGGCTGAAGAAGCCCTCCTCGGAGAGGAACGTCTCCAGCGCCCGGACCTTCTCGATCGGCGTTTCCGCTGCGGCGACGGCTTCGCCGGCGAGGTTTGTGAGCTCCTCCGGAACGTTGCTCTGTGTCGGCAGTGCGACCTTCCCGAACTTGTCATCGGCGAGCTGCGCGTCAGATCGCTCAGCGGGCATGATCGTGTGCACGGTGTAGGTGTCGCCCGCGGTCAGCGGGGACGTCGTCACAGCTGTTCCCGTCGACTGGTTGTAATAGGTGCTGCGGCGAAGAGCATCGGCGCGCTCACCGGTGAAGTCGATCTCAGTGACGGATCCGGCATCGGGAACCCACACGTCGCTGTAATTGTCGATCTCGATCTGCAGCGTCACCGGAATGCCCTCGGCATCGGGCGACATATTTGAACGCAGCTGCGTGAATGCGCTCGAGGAGTGCGGACCACCATCGGTGACGTTGTAGACCATGCCGTCGTACTGGTCCATGGTCGCGATGCGGATGCGAGCGTCTTTGGGCAGGCCCTGCACAGTGAACAGCGTCTTGTTGGCGTCATCGCGCACGTGCTTGCGAAAACTCTGCAGCGGGCTGGGATAGTCGCGCACGTTGAACGGCGGGATGATCACGTCGCGGAAGACGTGGCGGACCTCGGTGGGAGCGGCGACCGCGTTCACGGCGACACCAGCGCCGCTCGCGACGGCGAGCACCGCGGCTCCGGCGATGAGGCGTCGTCGGCGCATCTGACCGGCACGCGCCGGGTCGACCTGGCCGACCGAAACGGCGTCATTGTGCGGCGCCCACAGCTGCCGGACGGCAAGCCAGGCAATTGCCAGCACCGCCAGCAGCAGGCCCTGCGCGACGGGGAACGCCGGCGCAGGTGTGCCCAGCGCGATCGTGAGCACGAGCATGGCTGCCACGGGGAGCAGCGCCCACGCGACGCTCGTCAGGCGCAGCGCGAAGGATGCCGTGCACACGGCGACGACCAGGCACAACAGGAACGGGACGATGAGGTGGCCGTCGGCGGCGCCGACGGGGGCGACCGTGGTCAGCATGTGCTTCCACGAGGTCACCGTTCCCACGGCCAATTTCTGCAGCGTTTCGAGCGTGGGCACGAACCCCAACATCGTCGTATGCGGCAGCGCGAGCGCACCTCCGAACACGAAATACGCCCCGACGACCAGTCCTGCGATGACGAGGATGCTCCACTGGCGCCAGGCAGCCACGGCCGCGATTCCGAGACCGAGCAGTGTGCCGCCGATCGCGGCGCCCAGATAGCTGGGTCCACCGAAGGTCGGCCAGAAACCGACGAAGGCGACGGCGACGAGAAGCGCGCTCGCGCCGAGGTCCAGGACCCAACGACGGAGGGTGATGTCTGAGGCCGGCGCGATCATGCCAGCACCTTCTGCAGGGCGAGGGGAACCTGTGCCAGGTCACCGACGGTGACGACATCCGCTTCCCCGATTCGGCGCAACGACGGCGACGGGGCGCTGGTATCTGCGACCACGGCGATCACACGCGCGCCGAACGGTACGCGTGCGCAGGCAAGACGAAGTTCATCTGTGGAGACCTTGGTTCCGCAGACCAGGACGACGACACTGGCCAGCGGCATCGTCGCCGCGATGATGCCGCCGAGTTCGGCGATGCCGCCCTCACGCGGTTTGCTGGACTCGAGCGCGGAGAGCGAGTCGAGCAGCTGCTTGCCCGTCCCGGCGGAGAGAGCGCGCCCTTGCACGCGCACATCCACACGCTGCGAGTCGCGGATCGCGCGCAGTCCGATGGACCCGGCCGCCGAGATCGCTAACTCGAAATCGTCATCACTCATATAGTCGCCGGTCGACCGGGAGAGCCCGATCACGAAGTGCGAGCGGCGGGTCTCTTCGAACTGGCGCACCATCATGACGCCGGTGCGCGCGGTGGAACGCCAGTGCACATGGCGCAGGTCATCACCCGGCTGGTACTCGTTGAGCGCGTGGAAGGACACATCGTCTCGGGAGAGGTCGGCTGCCGGCAGACCTTCGAGGTCGCGCAGGTACCCGAGCGACTGCCCGCCGAAAAGGACCGTGCGCGGATGCACGAAGAGGTCGACCGGCTCGTCGCGCGGGTGCGCGCGCTCGAACAGTCCGAGGGGGTCACCACGCACGATGCTGACCGGCCCGACCTGAACCACGGCACGCTTCTGCGTGGGAATGGCAAAGAGCTCTTCTGATTCCTCGCCGGGGGCAAGTCGCTGAATGCCGAACTCACCGCGTCCGGCGCCCACCGGCAGCACGACGCGCGACGGGAGGATGGCGCGGTCGCCGTGGTTGGCGAGGGTGAGCGCGCCGACGGCACGCTCACCGACGACGACCCGAGTGCGGGCGAGGTCGAGCGCGATGTCGTATTCGGTGCGCCCGATCAGGAAAAGAGCGCAGATGGCGACAGTGAGCGCGATGATGAGGGCCGCGATGACGAGCTCCGACCAGCCGAGCAGCTGACCCGCGGTCCACAGGACGATGGCCGCGGCAATCAGCACCCAGGCCAGCGGACGGAACACGGCAGTGATCTTGCGGAGACGCTCCAGCGCGCGCATGCCGAGGACGACCACGACGTCACGCCAACCGGCGTCGTGATCTGTCTGGGCAGGCGAAGCCTGAATCGTCTCCGAGGTCATCAGGCCGCCGTTCGTGCCTGCGGGGCCGCCACACTGTCAAGCACCCGTGCGATGACGATGTCGGGCGTGGTGCCAGCGAATTCGGCTTCGGCGTCCAGCAGCAGGCGGTGCTGCCACGTCGGGCGCGCCAGCAGCTTGATGTCGTCGGGCAGCACGTAGTGGCGGCCCTGCGCTGCAGCCCAGACCTTCGCGAGACGGATCATGGCGATCGCTCCGCGCACGGAGACGCCCAGGCGGATCGCGGCGTCCTGACGTGTGGCCTCGGCAAGTTCGGCCACGTAGCGCAGCACGGCCGGCTCGACGTGCACGGTGGATCCGAGGTCTGCCATGTCGGCGACCGCGTTCGTGGTGATGATGGCGGTGAGCTTCGCCGAGGGGTTGCGATCGGATGCCCCGGCCAGAATGCTCTCGGTGACCGCGAGGTCGGGGTATCCGATGGACGTCTTGATCAGGAAGCGGTCGAGCTGCGCCTCGGGAAGCTTGTAGGTTCCGGCCTGCTCGATCGGGTTCTGCGTCGCGATGACGAGGAACGGCCGCCCGGCCTCGTGGGTCGTGCCGTCGACGGTCACCCGCGATTCCTCCATGACCTCCAGCAACGCCGACTGCGTTTTCGGTGAGGCACGGTTGATCTCATCGGCCAGGACGATGGATGCGAAGATCGGGCCCTTGTGGAACTCGAACCGGTGCGCCTGCTGGTCGTAGATAGTCACACCGGTGACATCGGAGGGCAGCAGATCGGGAGTGAACTGGATGCGACTGCTCGTGCCCTGCACAGTCGCCGCCAGCGCCTTCGCGAGGCTGGTCTTACCCGTTCCCGGCGCGTCCTCAAGCAGCACGTGGCCCTCGGCGAGCATGGCCGCGGCGACCAGCGAGACGATCTCTTTCTTGCCCTGCACCGCCTTATCGATGTTCTCGACGAGGCGTTGGAAGGTGCCCTGGAACCAGGAGGCCTGTTCGGGGGTCATTGTCATGGGTGTTCCATTCTCGAATTCTTCGCGTGATCAGCGCCAGGTAAAGGGCTCTGAGTAGCGGTCAAGCTCCTGGATGTAAACGCGGATTGTGTTGCCGGGGTTGCCGTAGAAGCAGCTCAACTGGACGGTTCCGTTCGCCGGAACATTCTTCGTCATTCCGCCGAAACGAGGCCTTCCACCGTCATCGCAATACAGCGCATAGTTGCCGGAGCTACGGAAGTTCTTGGTGGTGAGCGTGACGTAGGCGCACGAATAGGTCGAGCACTCGGCTCGGTTGACAGGGTCGCCCTTGCCGGCTGTGAGCACCTCAGCCGGGGGCGGCGGTGGCGGCGGCTTGGGGGCAGTGTTGGCCACTGCCGAGGCGATCGGTGCGACATTGCCCAGCGAATCAGTCACGCGGACCGTAATGTCGTGGGTCTGGTCGTAGTCGTTACCCGCATCGCGGGTTCCGGTCTTACCGACATTGAGCTGCCACGCGCCGCCGTTAATGCTGATATCGACCTGGATCGGCCGGCCGTTCCCGGAGCCGTTGGCATTCCACGACAGCGTCACCTTCTGCGCGTGGCCGACAGCGTCGGCGGTGGGCGCGAATGGTGTGCCGTACGGGACCGCCGATGCGGAACCGGATGCCGCTCCCGCGTATGTGCTTCCGCCCACGGTCGCAACCCCACGCACCTGCACCGCGTAGGTGGTGCCGTTGGTCAGGCCGCCGATGCGCGTGCCATCCCAGTTGCGCTGCCACGCGCCGCTGTTCAGGCGGTACTCATAGACGATCTCGTCGGCGCGGGCGCCGTTGCGAGGACCGGGAGTGAATGCGACGTCAATGAACTTGTCGCCGGGAGCCGCGGTGACAGCGGTCGGTGCGCCCGGGGCGATGACGCCGCGGCGTTCGACCGAGGGGTCGCTCCACTCGCCCCAGCCGGCCTTGTTCTGTGCGCGGATCCGGTAGGTGTACCCGGACTCGGAGGTGTCCACTGTGGCTGCGAAACTGGTCGTCCCTGCGGCCACATCGTGGGTTCTCACAACGGTCGATCCGCGGCGGATTTCCAACTGGTATCCGTCGATGCCATCACCGTTGTTAGCGGGCGCGACCCAGTTGATCTGCATCTGCGCCTGGTCGCCCACCGAGGTGAGCTCGGCCGTGGTCGGCTGTGCTGGTTTCATCGGAGGCCCGGCGGGGATCACCGATGCCGACCAGCCGCTCCAACTCGACGGCTCGGGCGCCTGGTTGTGCGCTCGCACCTTCACCTCATAGTCAGCGCCGTTCTCCAGCCCCTCCCAGACGACGGAGTTGCCGGTGACGACCTTCTGCACGATTCCGGACGGCGGTGCGGGCGAAATCTCCAGCGTGAAACTGTCCACCGGCGACCCCGGTGTCGTCGGCGTCTTCCACGCCACCTTCAGCGAGCGGTCGCCGAAGACCAGCGTCGGCGGGTTCGGAGTGTCCGGGCGCGCATCAGGTCGCGCGATCTCGGAGCTCTGCGACGGCTCCGACTCTCCGACCCGGTTCGTCGCGGTGACCTCGAAGGCGTATTCGACGTTGTTGGTGAGCCCCGAAAGCGTGCACGTCGTGGACGTGCACTCCTTCGTGTACGGGCTGCCCGTGACCGATTTCACCGTGTAGTGATCGATCTCTGCGCCGTTGTTCGACGGGGCGGAGTACGACAGCACCACGGTGCGATCCTGCACGCTCGTTACGACCGGGATCCCCGGGGCATCCGGAACGCCCTGGACCGTCAGCACGATCTGGCCATCGGCCTCGCGGTCGGGATCTTTGGTCGCATCCTGGATGCGATAACTCACAACCATGGTTCCGACGAAGTTGGCATCCGGGGTGACCTCGACGCGGTCGTCCTTGATAGCGATTGCCCCCTCGCCCGATTCCCGCTCGATCCGCACCACCTTCAGCGGCGTCTCCGGGAAGGGGTTGAAGTCGTTCTCGAGCACGGGAACAGAGATCATCTCGCCCTGATCCGCCCGCGTGAACGTGTCCGTGTTGGCTGCAGGCATAGGCCTGGTCGACGCCGAAACCGTCACCGAGACGGAACCCTCGATCGGGTCGGTCTCGCCGTCTGTGATGCGCAGCGGCAGGGTCAGCGCGGTTCCCTTATCGGCGTCGGTCGATGCCTCGACCGACAGAACGCTGCCTTCGATGCTCGCCGATACACCGTCGCCCGGGTTGCGCACAAGTGTGTAGTCGTGGGTGTCGTCTTCATCCGGGTCAGTCGTGAGCGCGGCGAGATCGACCGTTACCGCTTCTTCTCCCGGCGCCACGGTGACGGTGGCCCCGGTGAATGTCGGCGGTTCATTCGCCGGCGGCAGCACGGTGACGGGAATCGACAGTGTTGCCTTGCGACCGTTCGGATCGTCCACGCTCGTTCCGTCTGTGACCTCGAACATCAGAACGTCCTGGCCGAAGTACCGCTCGGCGGACGTGTAGACGAGAGTGTGCGCGTCCTGCACCAGATCGGCGCCGTTGGAATGGATCGCGCTCACTTTGGCGTGCTCAGTGATCATCACTCTGCCGCCGCCAGCGACGGTGACGTAGTCCGCGAGCGGTACGATCTTCGTCTCGCCGCTGACAACCTCGATCGGCTCCACAGCAGGGTTCAGGTCGGGTCGCAGGTCCTTCGACGCAGGAACAAAGATGAATGCCGATGTCTGCAGGTCGTCACGATCGGTGATCGTGTAGCGGATGAGCTGGAGGGTCTCGCCGACCGTGACGCGCACCTTGCCGTCGTCGAGCAGCGTGGCTCCCGCGCCGACGGCGAGTTCCAGTTCTTCGACCGTGCCGTCCGGATCCTCATCGTTGGCGAGGACGTCGAGATCGGCGGTCAGCTGATCCTCCTCGAGGTCCGTGAGCTGCACCCGATCATCTGCTGCGATCGGCGGCAGCAGCGGCACGTCCTCATTGACCGTGATGCTCAGTACCGCAGATGCCGTGGCACCGCGGGAGTCCTGGATCGTGTACTGCAACGACGTCTCCAGGGGACGATCCGGCACCTGGACCAGCACACGGTCCCCCGACACCCGCGCCGATAAGCCCTCGATGTCGGGCAGCTGCAGCCCGTCTTCGACCAGCGCGACCTGGTCACCTTCCGGATCGGAGTCGTTCTCCGTGACCGGTACCGCCACTTCGCGTCCGGGTCGCACGACGACAGCGTCCTTCACCGCGAAGGGTGCCTGGTTCATCTGCTCGGGCGGGGCGATACCGACACGGATCGTAGCGACGCCTTCCTTGCCGAGGCGGTCACGCACGCGGTAGGTGAAGGTGTCGGCTCCGGTGGACGTGTCGAGTGCCTCATAGGTGATGTAGTCCGCTGCGACATCGACAATACGCCCCTTGGTGGGGTTGGTCGCCGGACCCATGAGCTCGACCGAGTCGCCGTCCTCGTCGATGCCGTGCAACGGAATCGGGATGTGCACCGTACTGCCGCTGAGAGTTCGCGCCACGACATCGCGGGGGCGCGGGGCGGCGTTGGTCTCGACATCCACCGGGAGGATCTGGATGGTGATGTATCCGGCTGCTTTGTTCTGATGGGAGTCGACCACTTCATAGGTCGCGTAGACGGTCTTCGGCTCATCGCCGGCGCGGAACCGGACGGTGTCCTGCGACACGAACGCTTCGCCGTCCTCCGGGTCGATGAGCGGATCGATGAGGTCCGGGGAGACGTGCATGGCGTCGTCGCTGGGGTGCGTGTCGTTGTCGAGAACCGGGATGGTGACGACGTCACCGGCGCGCACCTGCACGCTGTCGTCGTTCGCGACCGGCGCGAGGATCTCCTCTGGCGCGGGGATCGGGATGACGATGACTTCACCCTCGGCCGTTTTCGAGCCGTTCGATATGCGATAGGTGACGCGGACCTGATCCTGCAGCGTGCCCTGGTCGGTGATCCGCAGCATTTCGTGGTTCAGCACCGAAACCGAGATGCCGCTGCTCGGCTCCACGGAGACCGACTGCACGACGAGGATGCCGCCGGCCGGGTCGGAGTCGTTGTTGAGCACGCCGATGAGCGCATCGCCGCCGGTCGGCAGCAGTGCGACATCTCGCACCGCGACCGGGGGCAGGTCGGTCTCTTCGGCATCAACCACGTCGATGCGTACGAGCCCCTTGCCGCCCTTCGCGCCGGCGGTGACGAGGTACTGCACGTAGTAGACACCGGTTTTATCTGCCGAGAACGTGAAGGTCTTGTTGTCGAAGTCGGGAAGGATCGTCGTGCCGGGCACCTCCAACACGCGTGCGAGCCGAAGCGGTTCGCGGCTGGTGCTGGTGTCGTTCGCGAGGGGCGCGACGGTGACCTGCTCACCGATTGGCGTCACCACGTGATCGGCGTTCGTCTTCGGATCCGTCGATCCGGGAGGCCGCACATCGAGGATGATCGTGCTGGTGGCGGTCTTCTGCTGACCGTCGGCGACGATCACCTGGATCTCTTTACGACCCTGTGGACTCGCGACAGCGCGATAGGTGATCTGGCCGTCCGTGGTGAAGTCGACCTCATCGCCCTCGGCAGGAACGACATCCTTCAGATAGATGTCGTCGCCGTCAGGATCGATCCAGTCCGGAAGGATGTTGTACGACAGCGTGCCGCCGCTCTCCACGGCGAGCGTGGTCTGCCGTTTCGGTTTCGGTGCGCCGTTCTTGGTCGAATCATGAACGCTCAGGGTGACGGTCGCGGTGTCTTTTCCGCCGCGGCCGTCATCGACTTCGTAGGCGAAGGAGGCTGAGCCCGACGCGTTCTCGTCGACCGCGATCTGCAGCGCACCGCCGTTCTGGATCTGCTGCACGGTGCCGATAGAGGGCTGGTCCTGGATGAGGGATGCCACCAGGACGTCGCCGTCCGAGTCGTTGTCGTTGTCGAGCACCGGCAGCAGCGCGGTACCGCCAGGACGCACGCCGTAGGAGTCGTCTTCGGCGACCGGAACGGTGTTGATCTCGGTGCGCTCGGGCAGCGTCGTCTCGACGGTCTCCTCAGTGGATTCCTCATCCTCTTCGGTATCGCCCTCCGGAGGCGTGAGGTCACTCCAGTTGTCGATGCGCTGGAGGCTCTCGTCTGCGAGCCAGGCTGCGCCGCCGATGGCGTCGTTGAGCACGATGACGTCGCGGTTCACGCGGAAGGTGAGACTGGCGGACTCGGTGCCCTCCGGGATATCGGCGAGCACGTCGCTGCCGTCACCGGGGCACTCGCGGATGAACTTCCCCGATGCCGCCCACGCGCCGTAGACGCAGCCGCGCAGTGAAACCGGGACTGCCGGAGCGCCCTGCGCTCCGGTGCTGGTCCGCTGCAGTTCACTGCCATCCAGGGGAACACTCAACAGTTCCGACGTTGTCGCGATGGCCACAGCATCCGTCTGTGCTGATGCCATCTGCAGCACGGCGCCGTCTGCGCGCTCGATCTCGGTGCGGAACCCGCCGGGAGTCATCACGGCGCCCTCAGCGGCATCAAGTACCACCGGTGTGCTGCCGACCGCGGTGATGCTCGGCGTGACGGATGTGCCGATCTCGCCGACGGATTCAACGGTCGGTTCCAGCGGCGCACCCTCGTTGTCGACGGGCACGGTGACGACCTCACCGCGTTTGCCGGACAGCCCGAACACGGTGCCGTCCTGGGCGACCGCGACGTCGGCGTTCGGGCCGAGCTCGACGAGCGGTTCGCTGCCGCGGATCTCCAGCCCGGCGATGCCGGCAACCGGCACGACCCACAGATCGCCGGACTTCTGATCAAGAATCGCAGCGGTGTCGTGGCCGAGTGCGACCTTTGCATCCGCGGGCAGGGTCGTGCTGTCGCCGAGTGAAACTCGGGCCGGGTCGACCGAGGTGAGCGCGGAGTCGCCTGAGTCGACGACGAGTACGGTCTCCTCGTCCTGCAGGATGTCGAACTGCTCACCGCTGTTGCGCAGGCCGCCGTCGAGGACCGTCGACTCGTGGTTGAAATGGCCGACGAGCAGGCTGGAGGTTTTGGTGATCCAGACGCCGCCGTCGTTCAGGTCGACTTTGGTGGTGGGATTGCCGTCATAGACGAAGGCGAGTGTGCCGATGGCGACGACCGCGGCCGTGACCGCTGACACGGAGGCAGCTGTCTTCGGTTTCGCGCGCAACCATGACAGCGCCTTCATAGTCAGTATTCCCCCCGGTGTACTTGATAGGTCGTTCGGCCACAGCGGGCCCCGACACACCGGTACATCCTAACTGCCGTTTCTCCGGGCACAGGCGGGGAGAACTGCCCATCGTCACTGAGCGCGCCAGCACCCTTCGACGTGATCATCGACCATTCCGGACGACTGCATGAGGGCGTACATCGTGGTCGCGCCGACGAATCGGAAACCGCGCTTGCGGAGCGTCTTGCTCATCTCGGTCGACTCAGCAGTGATCGCCGGGACGTCGGCGAATGAGCGCGGGCGGATGCCCACGGCCGGGGCGAACGACCACATCAGGTCATCGAGTTCGCCCGGTTCCATGTCGGTCACCAGCCGCGCGTTGCCGATCGTCGCGAGAATCTTGGCGCGGTTGCGGATGATTCCAGCATCCGCCATCAAGCGTTCCACATCGTCGTCGTCGTAGGCGGCGACGACGGCCGGCTCGAACCCGTGGAACACCTCGCGAAACCGCGGGCGTTTCCGCAGGATGGTGATCCAGCTCAGGCCCGCCTGGAACCCCTCCAGCGCCATCTTCTCGAACAGGGCGCGGTCACCGTGCAGGGCGAAGCCCCATTCCTCATCGTGGTACCGCGCATATTCGGCATCCACCCCGACCCACGCGCAGCGCGCACGGCCGTCAGTTCCGGTGAGAAGAGAGGTCATGAGACCAGGGTATGGCGGGCCTCCGACGCCGTCAGCCCTTCGCCTTCTTCTTCATCGCCTTCTCCGAGATCGGGGCTGTGCCGGATGCTTCGAGATCGGCGTAGTACGCCCGCGCCTCATCCTGGCGCTGCTGCTCGATACCGCTCGCGATCGGTGCGCGCACGTGCTCGGGCTCGTAGCCGAATGCTCCGACCAGGTCGAGCGCGTGCGGACGAAGCCGCAGGCACAGCCGGTCGTTGTAGCTCGACACGGCGGCCGCGCGCTGCGTCGAGAGCCGGCCGTTGATGATGTGCCAGGCGAGGTGCTTCTCGATCAGTTGCAGACCGAACAGGTCACGCAACCACGTCAGCACCTGTTGGGTGTCCTCGTCGGGGATGCTGTTCACGGCATCCGTGAAGGCCTCCCACTGCAGCAGCTCGCCGTGCGCACGCGCCGCTTCGATGAGGTCTGCCTGATTCTCGTTGAAGAGCTTCTCGCCGAGGACCCTGTCCTTGCCCGCCGGGCGCAGGCGTCCGGCGATGTCCGCGACCATCTGCTGCACGCGGTCGGCGAGCAGTTCGTGCTGCTGGTCAGCGCGCAACCCGTTCTCCACCGAACGCGCGGTCGATCCGAAGTCGGCGATGTTCTGGCCGAAGCGGCGAAGGCCCGCGCCGTGGAACACCTTGCCCGCGGTGTGCCCGACCGCATACTTGGCGAGGGCGGCAGCATCCTTGTCCTTGAACTGCGCGGCGAAATCGGTGAGTAGCCGCTTGCCGGCCAGCTGCAACAGGATGTTGTTGTCGCCTTCGAACGTGACGTAGATGTCCAGGTCCTGCCGGAGGCCGACGAGACGGTTCTCGAACATGTACCCGGCACCGCCACAGGCTTCGCGGGCCTCCTGCAGGGTGTCCAGCGCATGCCAGGTCGACAGCGGCTTGAGCGCTGCGGCCAGCGTTTCGAGGTCTTCGCGGTCATCCGGGGTGTCGGTGCGGCCCGAGAAGACGCCGTCGAACTTCTGCAGGAACTCGTCGTGCGCGAAGATCTGCGCGTAGGTGGTAGCCAAGCGGGGCAGCAGGCGGCGCTGGTGCTTGCCGTAGTCGAGCAGCAGGACCTCCTGCCCGTCGGCGCCATCGAACTGGCGGCGCTGGGTCGCATACGTGATGGCGATGTGCAGGGCGAGGGCGGATGCCCACGACGCCGCGCCATCGAGCGAAACGCGGCCCTGCACCAGGGTGCCGAGCATCGTGAAGAAGCGGCGGCCGGGACTGTCGATCGGGCTCGTGTAAGTGCCGTCGACGGCGACGTCGCCGTACTTGTTGAGCAGGTTCGTACGCGGGATACGAACGTTGTCGAACGAGAGCCGGCCGTTGTCGATGCCGTTCAGCCCGCCCTTGAGCCCGTCGTCCTCACGGGTGATTCCGGGAAGATCGTTCCCGTCGTCGCCGCGCAGCGGCACGTAGAAGCAGTGCACGCCGTGGCTGACACCGTTCGTGATCAGTTGCGCGAAGACGGTGGCCGCGATGCCGTGCAGGGCGGCGTTGCCGAGGAACTCCTTCGTCGCTGCGCGGAACGGAGTGTTGATGACGAACTCTTCGGTCTCGGGATCGTAGGTGGCGGTCGTGCTGGCGGATGCCACGTCCGATCCGTGCCCGATCTCGGTCATCGCGAACGCGCCGGGGATGGACAGATCCATCACTCCGGGCAGCCACTTCCGGTGGTGTTCGTCCGTACCGAGCTGGTGGATCGCTGAGCCGAACAGCCCCCATTGCACGCCGGCCTTGATCTGCAGGCTCGGGTCGGCGGCGACGAGCTCTTCGAAGCCGGAGATGTTCGCGCCGTTGTTCTCTTCGCCGCCGAAAGCCTTCGGAAAAGCGCGGTGCACGGACTTGTTCTCGACGAGCAGGTGCAGCTGGCTGAGCACGCGCTCGCGGTGTTCGTCCTTGCCGAGATCATCGATGCGCCAGAAGGCCGGGTCCTTGATCATCTCGCGGGCGGTGCGGCGCGTATCGGCCCAGGTGCCCAGCAGCAGATCATTGACGCGCGCGACATCAATGCGCGGAGTGCCGTCTGCGGCGTCGGTGTTCTTCGAAGTGCGGACAGCGGCGTCGACCATGGTTTTCCCCTCAGAGAGAAGTAAGGATGCTTCAACCGTAGGAGTCCTCCAACGCTAACCCAAGCGGGCTGTGCAAGTCCTCCAACGACAACGCAGACTGTGCCCCGGTGCTGTTGTCACCAGGCCACAGTCTGCGTTGTTTCGGCGTGCTGTCGGCGCGCTGTGCCGGCGTGCTTAGAACGCTACGTCGATGGTGCCGTTGGACTCGATGACCTCGCGCACCTCATCGCTGGCGAATGCCGCCTTGAGCGCTGCGGTGGCTTCAGTGTCAGCATCCTCACCGCGCACGGCGACGTACAGCGCGAACCGGTCGTCGAGCTCGGTGATGAGCCCGTCATCTTCCGGATTCAGGCCCAGCGCCGAAATGTGCGAGGGCCACTGGTAGACGAGGTCGGCCTCTTCATAAGCGGCGTTGAGCGAACTGATCGGCACCTCGAGGAACTCAAGGTTCTTCGGGTTCTCGGCGATGTCATCGATCGTCGCCGCGTACGGGTCGACACCGCTTTCCAGGGTGATTACGTCGTTCGCGTCGAGGAGCTTGAGCGCACGACCGAGGTTCGAGGCGTCGTTCGGCACGGCCACGGTGGCGCCGTCGGGCAGGTCGGCGATGTCGGCGAGCGTCTTCGAGTAGAACGCGATGACGAAGTTGTAGACCGGCTGCACAGCGACGAGGGTTCCGTCGTTGCCGGCGTTGAACTCCTGCATGTACGGCTCGTGCTGCGAGAAGTTCGCGTATGCCTCTCCGTCGTTGACGATCGTGTTCGCGGTGACGTAGTCAGACACCTCGACGAGTTCGATCTCAAAGCCGTCATCGATCGCTTCGCCAGCAGCCTCGACGACGTCGGTCATCGGAGCAGTGACGGCCGCGACTTTGAGGATGGTGGGTTCGGCGGGTGCGGCATCCGTTTCGCCGGTTGTCGTTCCGGATGCTGTGCAGCCGGCGAGTGCGACGGTGAGGCCGAGGGTTGCGGCGAGGATGCCGAGGCGAGGAGCTCGCATGATTCCTTCTCTCTATATGAGGTGCGGTGCAGTGCGTGGTGGTGGGTGTTTCTCAGCGGTGGTCGAGGCGCTCGGAGGTGCGGTGGCCGACCGCTTGGATCGCGAGCACGCAGACGACGATGATCGCGATGGTGATGTACATGAGGGCGTCGTTGTACTCCTGGTAGCCGTAGCGCATGGCGAAGTCGCCGATGCCGCCGCCTCCGACGACGCCGAGCACGGTGGAGTACGACAGCAGGCTGATCGCGGCCGAGGTGAGTGCGTAGACCAGGCCCGAGCGCGCCTCCGGCAGCAGCACGCGCCAGACTGCTTGCGGGAGCGTGGCTCCCATGGCCACGGCGACGCGGGAGATGCCCGGCGGGATCTCCCGCAGGATCTGCTCGACCAGACGCGCGTAGATCGCGACAGCGACGAAGCACAGCGGCAGGGTTGCGGCTTGGGTGCCGAAGCTAGTGCCGATCACCGTGCGGGTGAAGGGGATGAGGAAGACCACCAGGAGCAGGAACGGAAAGGAGCGGACGATGTTGATGTACATGTTCGCCGTCGACCAGATTGGCCGGTTCTCGGCGATGCCGCCGCGCTGGGTGAGGAACACCAGCATCCCGAGCGGGAGTCCGAGCAGCACGGCCGCCGCGAGGGAGACGATCATCATGTATCCGGTCTCGGCGAGGGCTTCTGCAATGTCTTCGCCGTACTCGGCGAGCAGGTCAGTGAGCCAGGTCATCACATCAGCTCCCGCTTGACCTGCTCGTAATAGCTGGGCATCGCGTTCAGGTCGCTCTTGTTGACCGAGAAGAGTGCGCGCATGCGGCCGCGTTCGAGCAGCAGGGCGCGGTCGCAGATCGCTTTGACGACATCGAGGTCGTGCGAGATCACGACGATGGTCGTGCCGAGTTTTTCTCGGGCCGCGAGGAGCACTTTGAGCACTTCGGCGGTGGTGGCGGCATCCAGTGATGAGGTGGGCTCGTCGCACAGCAGCAGGGCCGGACGGGTGATGAGTGCGCGGGCGATGCCGACGCGCTGTTTCTCGCCGCCACTGAGTTGGGCGGGGAAATGGTCGGCGCGGTGGGTGAGTCCGACGAAGGCGAGCATCTCGTCGACGGCAGCACGTCGCTCGGCGCGGGTTGTTCGCGTCTTCGACATCGTGAAGGGCAGTTCGACATTCTGGCGCACCGTGCGACTGCTGAGCAGATGGATGCCTTGGAAGACGACGCCGACATCGCGGCGGAGTGCACGTAGTTCTCGGCGAGTGCGACCGGCGACCGGTGCGCCGTCGACGCGCACTTCTCCGCGTTCGGCGATGGTGAGGCCGTTGATGAGTTCGAGAAGGGTCGTCTTGCCCGCGCCGCTCTCGCCGATGACACCGAAGATCTCACCGCGTTTGATGGCGAAGGCGATGCTGTCGAGGGCCGGATGCTGGCCGCGCCGACCGTAGTCTTTGGTGACGTCGTCGAACTCGACGATCGTCGTGCTCGTTGATTCCATCGATGCCTGCCGCTTCCGTTGCTCGCGGCCCCATCGCCCAGAGTTGGTGTACTGCGTCCAACTATAGTTGAGATATGAGCATGAAGTACCGGACCGAGGCAATCAACCGTGACGGCGGCGATGGGGTCGCCCAGATTCCCGACGGGCTCACCGTGACCGTGTCATCGCCGCTGAATCCCGATCGTGATCCCGCTGGCACGAACCCCGAGCAGCTTCTCGCGCTCGCCTGGTCGACGTGCCTGAATGCTACGGCGCAGGCTGTTGTTGCTCGCCAGTCGCGCACTGCGGTGCGCGTCAAGGTCGAGCTGCATCACGCTTCAGAGGGGTCGGGCTACGAGTTCCACGTCGATGCGTTCCTGTCGGTGGAGGGCGCTTCGATGGAGGAGGCACAGCGCGTGATGGATGCCGCGCATGCCCGCTGCCCCGTGTCGAAGCTCATCGGCGGCGCGGCGACCGTCGCTGTGCACGCGGAGGAGTGGGCGGCAGTCGGTCGATGAACCGCTAACCGATCCCTGAGCTTGTCGAAGGGTCGCCCACCGCTACTTTTACCGGCTTGCCCGCCGGCATCCGGAGCCGCTCCTCCAAGAACTGCCCAACCCGCGTTGCGCGAAGCCACTGACCTGCCCATACCCACGTCGAATCGCGAATGAACAGCATGTCCAGCGCGATCATCGCGAGCGAGAACGGCCACAGGCCCAGCAGAACCGCGATCCCGAGGTGCATGAAGATCAGCGATACGAGAACGAATATGCGGGTCGGTCGCCACAGCAGGGCGAGCGGAAACAGCGTCTGCACCCACAGGGCGATGAAAGTCGCGATGTAGATGAGCAACGAGGACTGCCACAGCAGTTCGTTGATCGCCGGGTAGGCCATGAAGGCGTCGATGCGCAGGGCATAGAACAGCGCCGTTCCGCCGAGCCATTCCTCGCCCGTGAGCTTCCAGACACCGGAGACGACGTATACGACGATGATCTGGAAGCAGCACAGCACCAGCGCGGTGTTGTGCGCAGCGTTTGAGATGTAAGCAGGGATCCCCCAACGCCGGGGCGACGGCAACCCGGGGCGACGGCTGCGCCGTCTCGCGTCCAGCGAGTAGTGCTCGCTCAGGTTCGCGAACACCAGGAAGAGCAGGGTGATGCGATACAGGGTGTCACCGCCGTTGAGGACGAACCCGTTGTTCGACTGCAAAGAGACGATGAGGATCAACAATATAGGTGTGACGATGCGGGTGCGATATCCGATCGTGAAAAGCAGGATGAGGGCGATCAGTGCGAAGAAGACGATGTCGAACAGGATCGCGTTGTCTTTGGGCAGCAGCAGGTCGAACGTGAAGTATCCCCGACGCTTCGCTTCAGGATCGACCCAGAATGACGCAGCACCCCAGATCATCGACCGGTCGGCGATGCTCGGGACGACGGTGAAGAGCAGACCGACGCCGAACAGGATCCGCAGCACCGCAAAGCTGCGGAGATTGTGCTGCGCGCCGGTAAGCCACCGCAACCACCGGTCGAACAATTCACTCAGCTTCATCGGCTGCCCTCTCGAAGGCGGAGACCGCACCGTAGCGGCTAATGACCGCACTGTACTGCTCCAGCACATTCGGGTCGACGGTCAGGTTTGACTGGCGCCACCCGAAGGTGCGGATCGTCGGCGTAAACTGCCGCTCGTCATCGAAGCGATGTGTGAAGTCGTTTGGTCGCTCGGTGACGACCCGCCACTGCACGCGTTCGATATCTTCGCCAAAGCCAGCGGTCGCGTACATCGTGGCGTAGCGCATGAGCATGTAGTCGACGCGCAGGAACCGGACGACGTCGCCGTCATCCTCGCCGAGGTCTGCGATGAGATCCTCGACCGGGACCGGCCGGAATCCCCCGTCGTGGGCCTCAATAAAAGTGTCACGGACGCGCTCTTGCTGCTCGTCATCCAAGGCGAAGTAACGCTTCAGATAGGTATTCGAAGCGTTCCAGCCGTTCTTCTCGATTCGCGACGGGGCAACATTCCCCATGACGGTTCGCTGTTCGATGTCAGTGATCGAGACCCAGCCTGAGGTGACCAGTTCGCCATTCTCATCCTGCCACTGGGCACGGATCTCGAGGGTGCGGTTGCTCTTGAGGATGTTCGGAGCGAAGACACGCCAGTTCTGCGAGAAGTACGGGAATGCGACTGACTGGACCGCACTGCGTAGCGGGTTTCCACTGGGCGTGAAGATCAGTGCCGTCCCGGTTACGACCACGAAGACAATCAGCGTGGCGATGACTCCGGCCACTCGTGCGGATCTACTCAGCGTCGCCGGAGGCGAAGGCTTGCTATGCACCGAACTCCCTTGAGTTTTGGTTTGATGTTTGATTCAGCAGACGAGAACGCGGCTGGCGACCCGGAGTCCGGGCCGCCAGCCGTCGTTCATCCGATACGAGTGATCGTACCGGTCAGGCTCAGCTTGACGCCTGTGCCTTCTTGATCATCCGTCGGGACCCGACAACCGCCAGGGTTCCAGCAGCGATCAGCATCAGAGCCAGCGGAATAGCCGGGCCGGAATCAGAACCGGTGGCAGCCAGTCCCTTCGCCACAACCTTGAATCCGATGCTCACTGATCCCGAATCGGCACCCGTAAGGGTCACCGTGTGGTTACCGAGGTCAGTGCCAGCAGGAATCTTCCACGTGAACGTGACCGTTCCGGCCGCGTTGGCTGTCTGGGTTCCCAGCGCCAGCGGGTCGGAGTTCATGACACCAGTCACGACCTCGCCCGGCTCGAAGCCGGTACCAGTCGACGACTGCGTCTGCTCGCGCTCGATCACGGGGTTCGTGATTGTGATGCCGAGCTCGGCCGCGTCGGTGTCACCGTCGGTCGCGTCAGCGTCCGTTGCGTCAGCGTCCGTTGCGTCAGCATCGGTCGCGTCAGCGTCGGTTGCGTCAGCGTCGGTTGCGTCAGCGTCGGTTGCGTCAGCGTCGGTTGCGTCAGCGTCCGTGGCGTCAGCATCCGTTGCGTCAGCGTCCGTTGCGTCTGCATCGGTTGCGTCTGCATCCGTGGCGTCAGCGTCGGTCGCGTCAGCGTCGGTCGCGTCTGCGTCCGTGGCGTCAGCGTCGGTCGCGTCTGCATCGGTTGCGTCTGCATCCGTGGCGTCAGCGTCCGTGGCGTCAGCGTCAGTCGCGTCTGCATCGGTTGCGTCAGCGTCGGTCGCGTCAGCGTCCGTGGCGTCAGCATCCGTTGCGTCAGCGTCCGTGGCGTCAGCGTCGGTCGCGTCAGCGTCCGTTGCGTCAGCGTCAGTCGCGTCAGCATCCGTTGCGTCAGCATCCGTTGCGTCTGCATCGGTGGCGTCAGCGTCGGTCGCGTCAGCGTCGGTCGCGTCTGCGTCCGTGGCGTCAGCGTCGGTCGCGTCTGCATCGGTTGCGTCTGCATCCGTGGCGTCAGCGTCCGTGGCGTCAGCGTCAGTCGCGTCTGCATCGGTTGCGTCAGCGTCGGTCGCGTCAGCGTCCGTGGCGTCAGCATCCGTTGCGTCAGCGTCCGTTGCGTCAGCGTCGGTCGCGTCAGCGTCAGTTGCGTCAGCGTCAGTCGCGTCAGCATCCGTTGCGTCAGCATCCGTTGCGTCTGCATCGGTTGCGTCAGCGTCGGTCGCGTCAGCGTCCG